>JBELLO010000118.1:0-4460 GCA_042096495.1 Candidatus Arcticimaribacter sp. | reverse complement strand
TAATCGCACAACAAACAGGGCTAATATTTTGATCTAATAAATGTTTAAACCAAGTGTCGTTGACCTGCTTAACATCTCCCACAAAACCATAGTCGATGGCTTTTACAGGGCGTTTTACGGCTTGAATGGCATTGGCGTCTGCGCCAGAAAGACCTAAAGCGTTACAGTCCATGCCCTGTAGATGGGCAACAATATTTTTATTGACTTGGCCTGCATATAGTCCAGTGATTAGTTCAAGGGTAGCGGCATCTGTTACCCTGCGACCATCTTTCATTTGAACAGGAATGCCTAATTTTTCTGCCCAAGCGGTGGCTTTCTTTCCACCACCATGTACCAAGATCTTTGGCCCCTTTAGGGCTGCAAAGTTCTCTAAAAAAGGGAGGAGTTTAGCTTCCTCTTCAATTATGGCACCGCCTATTTTGACAATATTCAGTTTAGGCATGATCCAGTAAGGTTTTTAACACGGCCTGTGCGGCGAAGGTTCTATTGTTTGCTTGTTCGATCACTAATGAGTTAGGAGAATCTAGCACCCCGTCTGCTGCAACGATGTTTCGTCTAATAGGCAGGCAATGCATGAATTTCGCATTATTGGTCAAGGCCATTTTCTCTTCGGTGAGTGTCCATTCATCGTCTGTACGCAAGATTTGCCCGTATTGACTGTAAGAACACCAGTTCTTTGCATAAACAAAATCAGCGTCCTTTAAGGCCTCTTCTTGGTTGTGGATAACAGGAATACCTTTAGTGATGTTTTTATCTAAGTCATAACCCTCTGGGTTAGTGATGACATAATCGGCGTCTTGAAATTCCATCATTTGGGTAAAAGAATTTCCTACGGCATGGGGTAAGGCCTTTGGGTGAGGTGCCCAAGTCAAGACAACTTTAGATCGATGCGAAGTTTTGTGTTCTTCTAAGGTCAATGCATCGGCAAGCCCTTGTAAGGGGTGTCCTGTGGCACTTTCCATATTGATGACGGGGATGTCGGCATATTTGGCGAAGCTATTCAAAACAATTTCTGCCTCGTCTTGTTCTTTATCGGTCAAAGAGGCAAAGGCACGAATGGCCACCATATCGCAATATTGCGAAACCACCGCTGCCGCTTCACGAACATGTTCAGAGCGAATGCCACGCATTTGTGTTCCATCTTCAAATTCTAGGGCCCAGGCTTCGTTAGAAAAGTTCATCACCATGGTAGAAAAACCCAACTGTTGCGCTGCCTTTTGGGTGCTTAAACGGGTACGTAAACTAGGGTTAAAGAATAATAATCCTAAGGTTTTACGCTTTCCTAATGTTTCAAATTCATAAGGATTTTGCTTGAGCGATTTAGCTAAATTGACCGCTTCTTGAAAGTTCGGCAAATCCTTTAATGAGATAAAATGTTTCATGCTTGTACCGTATTAAGCGCCTCTTCTAGTTTTTGAAAGAAGAAGTCGATATGTTTTTTTTGCACCGTCAAAGGGGGAAGGATACGCAATAGTTTTTTATTGCTACTACCACCCGTAAAAATGTGATGCTGATAAATTAATTCTTTTCTTAACGCTCCTACTTCAAAGTCAAACTCAAGCCCCAGCATGAGTCCACGTCCTTTGATTTTCTTTACGCCAGCAATATTTTGCGCTGATTCAATAAAGTATTCCCCTAAGTCTTTAGCGTGTTTTTGTAAGTCTTGGTCCTTTAAAACCTCCAGTACCGCAAGAGAAGCAGAGCAGGCGAGGTGGTTCCCACCAAAAGTGGTTCCCAGCATCCCATATTTTGCCTCGATAGAAGGATGCACTAAGATTCCCCCTACAGGGAAACCATTCCCCATCCCTTTGGCCATAGTGATGATATGTGGTTCGATGAGGTATTTCTGATAACCAAAAAAGGTTCCAGTTCTACTAAAACCTGCTTGAACTTCATCTGCGATTAAACAAGTGTTGTATGCCTTACATAAACGATCCATAGCATAAACAAAGTCTTCACTGGGCTCGTCTAATCCACCTACACCTTGAATGGCTTCAAAAATAACGGCACAAACATCGCCTTTTTGGAGTTCTGTTTCCAGTGCCTTTTCGTCGTTAAAGGGCAAGAAGGTTACTTCTTGCTGTTGGTTTAATGGCGCATTTATATTCGCATTATCTGTTGCTGCTACTGCCGCCGAAGTTCTTCCGTGAAAAGCATTGTGAAAGGCGATCACGCGTTTTTTTCCGTTGACAAAAGAGGCGAGTTTAAGGGCGTTTTCATTCGCTTCTGCACCAGAACTACACAAGAATAATTGATAGTCATGGCAGCAAGAGTGTTCCCCTATAGCATTCGCTAATTCCTGTTGTAGCGGGTTTTGAACCGCATTAGAATAAAAACCGATTTGATGCATCTGTTGGGTGAGACGTTCTAAATAGCGATCATGGCCATGACCGATAGAAATCACCGCATGACCTCCATAGAGATCAAGGTATTCTGTTCCATTTTCGTCATAGACATAAACGTCCTTTGCGCGAACTGGAGTAACATCATAAAGAGGATAAACATCAAAAAGTTTCATATTACTGTTTTGAGATTTCGTTGATTTTATTAAATGAAGCGACTAAACCTTGAATTAATGAGGAACTCAATCCTTGGTGTTCCATCTCGTTTAATCCTGTTATGGTACAACCTCTAGGCGTTGTTACTTTATCAATTTCTTGTTCTGGGTGAGTGTCTGTTTCAATTAGCAGACTAGCAGCGCCTAAGGCAGTTTGCATGGACATCTTCATGGCCTCTTCTGCATCAAAGCCCAGTTGGACTCCGCCTTGTGTTGTGGCGCGAATCAATCGCATCCAAAAAGCAATTCCGCTGGCACAAATTACAGTAGCGGCTTGCATATGTTCTTCTTCGATTTTGATCGAAGTCCCCACGCCATTAAAAATCGCCGAAGCAATATCAATACGTTTTTGGCCCACCTCATTACTACAGAGACAAGTCATCGATTTCCCAACAGAGATAGCCGTGTTTGGCATAGAGCGAATAATCGGAACATCTGTTCCCAGAATCGCTTCGATACGGGCAATCTTAAACCCAGTGATGGTAGAAATTATCACATGATTTTCTGACAATAAATCTTTTATTTCTTCTAATATGGCTTCCATTTGACTGGGTTGAACCGCAAAGATTAAAATATCAGAATTGCGTACTGCCTCTCTATTATCTGCAGTTACCGTAACCTGTTTTGACTTATTCCAGTCTGCAAGACTATCGGGGTTGCGTTTTGTTAAATAAAGGGTTGTAATACTGTTATTTACAATAAGTCCTTTAGCTATGCTAAGGCCTAAATTTCCAGTTCCGATGATGGCTATTTTCATATGCTTAAAATATGGAAGTTTTTAATTGAAGTCCTAGGTTTTCTTCCCATCCCATCATTATGTTGAGATTTTGAATGGCTTGCCCAGAAGCTCCTTTAATTAGATTATCGATCACAGAAGTGATTAATAATTGATTATTATGTTTGTGTAAATGCAAAAAGCATTGGTTAGAGTTGACAACTAACTTTAAGTGAACCTCTTTTCTAGACACTTGGGTAAAAGGCGCATCTTGATAAAAAGCCTCATATAAGGCATAGGCTTCTTCTAGCGTCCCGTCGAATGGGGTATAAGCTGTGGCAAAAATTCCCCGCGTAAAATCTCCGCGCTGTGGTAAGAATAACACCTCAGTGTCCTCTCCTTGCGCATGTGTTAAGGTTTCGCCTATCTCGCCTAGATGTTGATGGGTAAAAGGTTTGTACCACGAAATGTTATTGTTTCTCCAGCTAAAATGACTGGTGGCAGAAAGCCCCACTCCAGCACCTGTAGATCCTGTAATGGCATTGACATGCACGGTATCTTTAATTTTTTTGGCATTCGCCAAAGGGAGTAAAGCCAACTGTATCGCAGTAGCAAAACAGCCAGGGTTGGCAATTGCAGTTGCTTTTTCAATAGCTCCACGATTGATTTCTGGCAGACCATAGATAAATTCCCTTCCGCCGAACTGCGCATCCTTATTCAAACGAAAGTCATTGCTTAAATCAATGATCAAGGTGTTATTTGAAAAAGTATGTTGTTCTAAAAAGGCCGAAGAGTTTCCATGTCCTAAACACAAAAACAATACATCGACTGCTGCATTTACCTGATCGGTAAAGGCAAGCTCAACCTGCCCTAAAAGGTCTTGGTGAGTATCGCTAATGGGGGTGCCAGGACGGGTACTGCTGTACACAAAGTCAAGGGTTAATGCGGGGTGATTAATCACAAGTCGCATTAACTCTCCGCCGGTATAACCAGAACCGCCTATGATGCCTACTGTTTTCATTGCTTATCGTTGTTTACAGATCCATAAATTTTATGCGCATTGGCCGTGATTTTGATAAAGCCTTTTGCGTCATCTGCGGTCCAGCCTTTGTTCATCTCGCCATAACTACCAAAGGAAGCGTTCATCAAATCATTCGGAGAATCTACTCCCTCTAATTCAAAACGATG
>JBELLO010000117.1:0-4485 GCA_042096495.1 Candidatus Arcticimaribacter sp. | reverse complement strand
ACATCGTGTTCCTAACCCATTACAATTTCATAAATAAATATAGTGTTGTGGTTTGATTGAAGGTAATGAAGAGAAAGCTTCTTTTGTTTTTAAAAGATCGCCGAAGTGTAAATTTTCAAAAAGTAAAAGAAAAAAATCAAGGACACCGAAAATTTTAAAAACACACCAGTTAAAAAACCAATTAAAGAGCCAAATGCCGCTTTTAACGCTTGGCGTTTTGATGTTTTATTGAGTAGTTCTCCTGAAAAAGCTCCAATAAAAGAGCCTAATATAATACCAATGGGTCCCATAAAAATTAACCCGATTACTAGACCTATTGTAGATCCCATCACCCCTTTTTTTGAGCCTCCAAATTTTTTGGTTCCTAGGGCAGGAATGATATAGTCTAATAAAAACACTCCAACCGCAATACAAAAGGTGGTGATTAAGAAAGAAGTGTCGTCTGTGATTCGATCACTTTGATGTAATAAAAACAATCCTAACCATCCCGTTAATGGACCCGGTAAAACAGGTAAAAAACTTCCTGCAATCCCTAGTAGAGCAAAAAATAGACCGGCAATTTCAAAAAATAATGTCATGCTGAGACTTTTAGTAAATGTTTAATTTCAAAGGAAAGTAAAAAAAATCGTAATTTTAAGCATTGTTACGTTAAACAAACTTAATACCAATTCTGATGAAATCAATTTTTATAAACCTATCCCTTCTTTTTTGTGCAAGTCTCTTTGTAGGCTGCGAGTACTTTTCTACTACCACCTATACCCCAAAGCAAATTAAGCAGGCATCAGAGTGGTCAGAAAAGGATCAATTACCAGGCTTTGAAAGTTGTCAAGATGCTCCAGAAGAGGATCGCTTTTTATGTTTTAAAAATACCATTTCATCTGCAGTAAATGATGCACTTTATACAGAAACCCTTATCTCGAATCAGGTTTTAGATCAAGAGATTATCCTTAATATTGGGGTGGATAAAGAAGGAGTAGTTTCTTTGTTATCAATCGACGATGCGGCAACAGTGCTAGATGCGCTTCCTGCACTTTCTTCTATATTAGAAACTACCATTGATGGTTTACCTAGCGCGATACCTGCGACTAAAACAAATGTGGGAGTGGCCGTTGACACACAATTAAAATTGCCTATTCGCATTACTGCATCAGTTCAGTAAGATGGCAGAACGCATCATACTTGGGATCGATCCTGGAACTACTATCATGGGATTTGGTCTAATCAAAGTGGAGAAAAATCAAATGCATTTTCTCCAACTCAACGAGTTACAGCTCTCAAAATACAGCGATCATTATGTCAAGTTAAAGTTGATATTTGAGCGTACCATCGAGTTAATCGAAACTTTTCATCCAGATGAAATCGCCATTGAAGCGCCTTTTTTTGGCAAGAATGTGCAATCGATGTTAAAGCTGGGTAGGGCGCAGGGCGTCGCTATGGCAGCAGGACTATCAAGAGATATCCCGATCACAGAATATTCTCCTAAAAAAATAAAAATGGCCATTACAGGAAATGGTAATGCAAGTAAAGAGCAAGTGGCTAGGATGTTGCAAAGTCTTTTAAAGTTTAAAGAGCTTCCCAAAAACTTAGACTCGACAGATGGTCTTGCCGCTGCGGTTTGTCATTTTTTTAATGCTGGAAAAGGAGGAGACCAAAAAAAATATACAGGATGGAAAGCGTTTGTCTCTCAAAATCCTGGGAAAGTAAAATAAAATGGGAGCCATTTATTTCCATATCCCATTTTGTAAGCAAGCCTGTCATTACTGCAATTTTCATTTTTCTACCTCATTAAAATATAGAGAATCGATGTTAAGTGCAATGATAGATGAAGTAGCTCTGCGAAAAGAAGAACTACCAGATGCACCTTTGCACAGTATTTATTTTGGTGGGGGAACACCCTCTTTACTTCGCCCTGAGGAAATCGCTCAACTGCTTGATGCGGTAGGTCAAAGCTTTGGTTTTTCTCCATCCATTGAGATTACCTTAGAGATGAACCCAGATGATTATGTCGATGGCTATTTTGAGGCGATCAAGGCGGTAGGCGTTAATCGACTAAGTGTTGGAATACAATCTTTCTTTGAGGAGGAACTCAAACAAATGAATCGGGCGCACACAGCGCAAGAAGCTTTTGCAGTACTTGAAGCGGTAAAGCAACATTTTGATAATTTCTCCCTTGATTTGATTTATGGGATGCCGGGAAGTAGTGTAGAAAGTTGGCAAAAGAATATTGATATAGCGCTTTCTTTTTCCCCTCCACATATTTCGAGTTATGCTTTAACGGTTGAAGATAAAACGGCTTTAGCTTATCAAGTAGAAAAAAAGCAAGTTGAGCTTTTACCAGAAGAGCTTGTTGCACAGCAGTTTGACCTTTTAGTAGCCTCTTTAAAAGAAGTGGGCTTTGATCACTATGAGCTGTCTAACTTTGGCTTGCCTCATTATCACTCTGTGAATAATTCAGCCTATTGGCAGGGAAAACCCTATTTAGGAATAGGCCCTTCTGCGCATAGTTTTTATGCGAATCAGCGCAGCTGGAATATTGCCAATAACAAGCAATATATCACGGGAATACAGGCAAAACAGCCGAAGATTGAAAGAGAAGAATTGTCTAAAATCGATCAATACAATGAATTTGTCATGACGGGTTTACGAACAGAAAAAGGGGTTGCGCTTCAGGATATTAAGATCAAATTTGGGGAAAAATTCGCCCAATTATTTGAACAGCAAGTCGAAAAGCACTTGGCCCATCAGCATTTATTTTGGGATGGGGATACCGTTAAGGTGACCCAAAAGGCTAAATTCCTCGTTGATGGTATTGCTTCTGATCTATTTTTGTTAAACCTAGAATAGTCCTATTTTGACAAGGCAGTAAAGTTTTGATAAAATAAAGGAATGGTTTCGATCCCTTTATAAAAGTTGAATAAACCAAAGTGCTCATTAGGAGAATGAATCGCATCTGAGTCTAAACCAAAGCCCATTAAAACACTTTTTACGCCTAGTATTTTTTCAAATAACGGAACAATAGGAATACTCCCGCCATCTCTTTGCGGGAAAGGCTCGACCCCAAAGGTAGTTGCATAGGCCTTATGGGCTGCTTGATAGCCTATATTGTCGATAGGGGTTACATAAGGTTCTCCACCGTGGTGGGCGATTACCTCTACTTTTACACTCTTTGGCGCGATAGCGCGAAAATGGTTTTCAAATAATTGGCCTATTTCTTCCCAGTCTTGATTAGGGACTAAACGCATAGAGATTTTTGCATGAGCGGCGCTAGGGATAACAGTTTTTGCTCCTTCCCCAGTATATCCACCCCAAATCCCGTTAACATCTAGTGTGGGACGAATGGATTGTCTTTCACTGGTGGTGTAACCTTCTTCTCCGTGGATATCTGCTAAATCAATTGAAGCAATGTATTCTTTTAAATCAAAAGGCGCTTTGGCCATTTCTTTGCGTTCGTCCTCACTTACGGTAACAACTTTATCATAGAATCCAGGGATGGTGATTTTATTTTGATCGTCTTGTAATTGTGCGATCATTTGGGTTAAAATATTGATGGGATTGGCAACAGCACCCCCATATAGACCAGAGTGAAGATCTCGATTAGGTCCAGTAACTTTAACCTCCATATAGCTCAATCCTCTTAGTCCAGTAGTAATAGAGGGTTGCGTATTGCTGATCATACCGGTGTCAGAAATTAAAATGACATCACATTTTAATTGTTCTTTATGTTCCCGGACAAAAGCTTCTAGGTTATCACTACCGACTTCTTCTTCTCCTTCGATCATAAACTTGACGTTGCAGGCCAATTGTTCGTTTTGCATCATCCACTCAAATGCCTTAATGTGCATGTACATTTGCCCTTTATCATCACAGGCTCCCCGTGCAAAAATTGCTCCTTCGGGGTGAATGGGCGTTGTTTTTATTACGGGTTCAAAGGCAGGACTATCCCATAAATCTAATGGATCTGGTGGTTGTACATCATAGTGTCCATAAACCAGAACAGTAGGGAGATTAGGATCTATGATTTTTTCGCCATAAACGATAGGGTAACCCTCTGTAGGAACAATTTTAATTTCTTCTGCCCCTGCTTTTGTGAGTGAGTCTGCTACCCACTGTGCTGCCTGATTGACTTGATCTGCATAAGCAGAGTCAGCACTGATAGAAGGAATTTTTAAAAATTCGATAAGTTCGTTGAGGTACTGTTCTTTTTCTGATGTGGTGAGTTTTACCATGTTATCGTGGCTGTTGTTTTATTTTCACAAAGATTTACGTTTTTATGGAACTAAAAAATAAAATTTATAAAAACTTACCTATATTTGTGCCCGTCTAAACCACGCGGGTGTGGTGAAATTGGTAGACCTGTCTACCATGCCTATTCAAGGCAAATGACAGGCAGGCACGTTAATTCATCGATTCGTTAGAATACGTTCTAAAAGATAAATAATGCGGGTGTGGTGAAATTGGTAGACACGCTAGATTTAGGATCTAGTG
>JBELLO010000116.1:0-4497 GCA_042096495.1 Candidatus Arcticimaribacter sp. | reverse complement strand
CTAGTGACGAAATGAAAGGAAGAGATACCAAAAGTGGAGGCTATTACAAAGCGGCGGATTTTGTTGCAAACTATTTTGAGCAACACAACATCCAGCCTTTTTATCCCGCTTATCGCGATTCTTTGATGACAGACAGTTTAGTATCCTATAATGTTGTGGGAAGCATAGGCAAATATATTCCAGGGAAGAAAACGATCTTGATTGGGGCGCACTTAGACCACATCGGGATTAGGGGAACCGAAGGAGATACCCTTTACAATGGAGCAAATGACAATGCTACGGGTTCCACCGCGGTTGTACAAATCGCTGCTTTTTTAGCGAAGCATCAATGGGAGCAAAATATCTTGGTAGCGCTTTTTGCAGACGAAGAAAAAGGACTAAAAGGCGCCTATCATCTCGCCGAAAGCTTAAAAGCAGAAAAGGTCAACCTAGCCTATATGGTGAATTTTGAAATGCTGGGCATCACTTTGACCACTGGGGCGAACCAAGTCTATATGACTGGCTTTAAATTATCCAATATGGAGAAAGAGATGAATCAAATTTCAGCTGATTTTGTGCGCTTTTTGCCGCAGGCAAAAGAACTCAACCTCTTTAAACGTTCAGACAACTATGCCTTTTACAAGGCCTTTAATGTCCCGGCACAAACCCTTTCAACCTTTGACTTTCAAAACTATGACTTCTATCACAAGGCGGGAGACGAAGCAGAAAAGATGGAGGTAGAGAATATGAATCAGATCATAGGGACGGCCGCCTTTACTTTAGCAGAAATGTTGCGCAAGGATACTGCTGTTGAAATGTATCCCGCGACAAAAGAATAGTTAAGCGTTCTTCTGGGTCTGTTCTCTAAAAGTACTCTCGAAAATCTTATCGGCATTACCGGCTTCAAAGCCCTCGCGGCGGTGTTCTCGTTTTAATTCTGCTGTAGGTAAATGTTGGAATTCCGCTAACGGAAGTCGCTCGGCAAATTCGACATAGCTCCCCGGGATTTCTTGGGTGGTGCCACAGGCAAAGGTCGCTGCTATCATTTTAGCGACAGAGCTGGACTGGCGCAATAATCCGTCTGGGCTTACTTTTATTTTTCCGCCGGCGGTGTTTAATACCACTCCGATTTCCTCTAAAAAAGCATTGAACTTTTCTAGGGTATTATAGGTTGATAAAGCGTGAACGCTAATGGTGTAATGGTTGAGATAATAGCGGTTGTAAATCACCCAGGCGGCATATTCACTTTCGCTGGCAAGCGCCTCGTATTCTTTGGCCGTAGGCAAATCCCACAACGGCCGATGAAAGAACTCCCCCACCTGCGCGGCATTGTCGAGATCTAAAGCATCGACGGGGTCACTTGTAATGGATTGGGTGAATTTCCCGATGATCTTTTGGCTTGCCTCAGACAAATCTTGCACCCTTAACTCACTGATAAAAATACGGGGATACTTAGGGTGCGGGGGCGCATACCAATAGGCGTCTAGCTTTTTCTTAGCAAAAAAGTAAGGCTCCATTTTGGTGTAACCATAATGCAAAAAAATCTTTTCAAAAGAGGCTAAGCCTAAGTGCGGGACGCCCAAAGTTCTAAAGGCGACATGATCGTTTTCAATCTCGCTCTCTTGCGCGATCATCCCCTTGGCCTGCATGGCGTTGACTATCTTCCCAACATCTGGAACTCTTTCGCGATATGGGGTAAAGAGGGCTTCCATTATTTGATCTAAAGCTTCCATTGGTGTTATTTTTGATTAAATTTAGCAAGATATTTGTAAATCCATCACCCAGAAACATTTCTTCATGTTAAAACAATTCTTTAAAGCGGTCCTTATGGCCGTACTCTTCTTTACCGCTTGCACCTCTTCTAAGCAACAATTTGAAAAAGGAAACTATGAAAAGGCCGTGGCCTTGAGCATTAAAAAGCTGAGAAAAAAGCCCGATAACAGCAAGCAAAAAGCCATTCTTAAAGCGGCTTATGGGTATGCCGTACAAGTATCTGAACAAAAAATCAAGCAGCAGCAGCAAAGTACAGACCGTTTTAAATGGGATGCTGTGATTGCGCAATACCGCAAAATGCAGCAATTGTACACCGATTTATTACAGTGCCCCGGTTGTCTTGCTGTGGTGAGCCCGGTGGACCTTCAAAATGAATTAAACGAGGCCTTAGCTGCTGGCGCACAAGTCTATGTCGAAGAAGGACAAAAAGCCCTTGCCACCAAAGAAAAAGAAGGGGGCCGCCTGGCCTACCGCCATTTTGCGCAAGCAAAAGCCTACCAAAACAATTATGGCAATATCGACCGTATGTTAAATGATGCCAGAATTCAAGGAACCGAAGTGATAGGCGTCTCGCGTATTCCCGTTAGCAGTAAAGGCCTTGAACTCAACACCGCTTTTTTCTTGCAACAACTTACCCAGGCGATGAATGACTTAAATTATTTCTTTGCGGTCTTTGCGCCGGTGGAGCAATTGGTTGAGCAACAGCAGGTGCCAGACCAAGTGGTCGATCTTTCTTTTGACGATTACTATATCGGGCAGACCTATGTCAAAGAGATCCGCGAAAGCCTGGTGCGCGATAGTGTCAAAGTAGGAGAAGTCACCGACAGCCTAGGGAAAAAATACGCAGTTTATGGCGAAGTAAAGGCCGACTTACAGCGCTATGAAAAAACCATCGAAAGCGGAGGCTTATTGAACATCGCTATCGTTGATCCTAATAACCAAAGCATCCTTTTCCAACAAAAAATCCCCAGCACAACCGTTTGGGAAAACGACTGGGCAACCTATCAAGGTGACAAAAGAGCCTTGACCAAAGAAGAGCTTGCCTTGACCCGAGAAAAGGAACTATTGCCACCACCGCCACAGGATTTGTTCTATTCGTTTACGCGTCCGTTATTTGATCAAACCGCCAATTTGTTACGCAGACGTTACCGCTATCTAAGACAATAAAAGCATGAAAAGAATCTTTCAACTCCTCCTTTTAGGACTCGTCCTTTTAGTCCTTTTTATGGGCTACAAAACCCTGCAGTTTAAATCCCAGCAAATCAAAGTGGCCGCAGTCACTTTAAACCCCGTGGGAGAACAAGTGGTGGATCGCTTCGCGAAAGCCGTGAGCGTACAAACCATTTCCCCAGAAAAGGAAAGCGACTTTGATTCTTTGGCCTTTTTTCAATTCAATGATTTTTTAAAAACCAGCTTCCCCCTGGTTGATTCTCTCCTAGAGAAAAAGCGCTTTAACCACTTTAGCCATTTGTACAAATGGACGGGTAGCGACCCCAATTTAAAACCGGTGATCTTGATGGCGCACCTAGATGTGGTGCCCGTGATTGCAGAAAATTTAACCGACTGGAAACAACCTCCTTTTGAAGGAAAAATCGTGAACGATACCCTGTGGGGAAGAGGAACAATCGACAATAAAATAGGCGTGATAGGTTTACTCGAAGCGACAGAAGCTTTGTTATCTAATGGCTTTCAGCCAAAGCGAACGCTCTACCTCTCCTTTGGTCACGACGAAGAAATAGGTGGATTAAGAGGCGCAAAAGTCATCGTTGAACACCTCAAAGTCCAGGGCGTTGAAGCCCAATTTGTCCTCGACGAAGGCGGAACCATTTCGCAAAACATCATCCCCGGGATCGAAAAAGATGTTGCCCTAATTGGGATTGCAGAAAAGGGCTATGTCTCCCTAGAACTCTCTATCAAAAAAGAAGGAGGACATTCTTCCATGCCCGAAAAAGAATCGGCCATTGATATCCTCTCCGCCGCGATCGTTAAAATTAAAAGCAACCCCTTCCCCGCAAAATTAGCTGGTCCCATCGCAGGTTTTATGGAAAACCTAGGCCCAGAAATGGGCGGGATCAACAAGTTTATTTTTGCGAACCGCTGGTTGTTTGAACCCGTCATTACCGGGATCTATGAAAAAACAGGCTCGGGCAATGCGCTGGTGCGCACCACCACCGCCCCCACCATATTTAATGCTGGGATCAAAGACAATGTCATCCCACAAAACGCAAAGGCAACCGTTAACTTTAGGATCATGCCCGGCGAAAGTTCAAGTAGCGTTTTAGCCCGAGTGCAAGAACTTATTCAAGACCCGCGCATTCAAATTACCAAAGGCCGTATGCAGTCTGAACCTTCTCAGGTCTCCAGTACCGAATCAAAAGGCTTTAGCACCATTCGCAAAACGGTCGCAGAGGTCTATCCAGACGCGCTAGTGGCGCCTTTTCTCGTTATTGCGGGCACTGATGCGAAACACTTTGAACCCATCGCAAAAGACATCTATCGCTTTTCGCCCATGATCATCAATCCCGCCAACATCAAATCCTTCCACGGATTGAATGAACGCATCGCCGTCAAGGATTTTAAAAAGGCCGTGCAGTTTTATCAGCAACTAATTCAAAATAGTACCCTAGAATAGGCATTGCTCAAAATTTATTACATTTGAATTGAACTGTCCCAAACTGTTTTGCTACCAATTAACCTACCCCCTGGCTTTCACTACAGGACTTTTTGGGGAATAATAGATTGCTT
>JBELLO010000115.1:0-4534 GCA_042096495.1 Candidatus Arcticimaribacter sp. | reverse complement strand
TTTTCATTGTTAATTGATTTATGGTTAGACACCTAATATAAGCAAAAAAATGCTTTTAAATGTTAACATAAAGCGATGAAAAACAATACTATATAAATAACAAGCACTTAGTGCTAATTCACTTGAAATTGATGGAGAGTTTTAAAATATTGAATCTTTATCCCTCTTTATGCGCTCCATCACAAAAAGGCATTTCTTTTGACAGACCACAACCACAAAGAGAAAATCGCGGGCCGTGTTTGATAGGGTTACCTTCTGGATCGGTCAAATTGATTTCTCCAATCACCACAATAGGTCCTTGTGGTTTTCTAAAAATAGTGGGTTTACTCATAGCGTGTATTTTAATGTGGGGAAGATAAAAAAGTTACGTCAATAAATTCACTTCTTCTTGTCAAACCCTAATTTTGTATCCCTTTTCTTGATCGATACATTTAGCGATCCATGCTCTATTACAATGACATCTAGCAGCTTTTGGCAAGAATCATTTAACAAACTAAAATCATCTATTAGTGTCAAGAATTAATATTTGAAGGAATTTATTGTAACAAATAGAAAAAGCTTCCCTCTTAAAGAGTAACTCTTAAATCCTTTCTTATGAAATCTTTTATCTTAACCCTCTTAGCTGCTGGCTTATTAAGCAGCTGTGTTGTGGTTCGTTTTCCAGCTGAAATTAAAGTACATGTTGACCTACCAGAAAATATTTCTGAAGAGCAAGTCGATCGTTTAATCGACGAAATTACTCCCACACTTCAAAATGGAAAGCTTAAAGCAAGGATCGAATTAAGCACTCAAAACACGAAAGAAAAGGGGAAAGAAAAGACCAGAAAATAAAAAAAGCCCTCCAAGTTACTGGAAAGCTCTTCACTGGTTTTCTACAAACCTCTTGCACTTTTAGGTGCAAGCAACACAACATTTTTTGCCCTTGCGGGTAATATTTTCGTTACAAAGATAACTTAATTTATTCAATTTGTTGGACTATTGCGGATTATCTCTTGGGTGATTTTATGATGATGTTGTACGTGGTAAATACAAAAAAAGAGCATTTCACGTAGAGTAAGCTTCCCGATAAGGGGATGCGGGAGTACATAAAAGTCGAGGTCTTTCTCTGAACACTTTTGCGCGACCTCAATCAATTTTTGAACAACTTTTTCATAAGCCCTTATTTGTTTGTGCCTAGAACTGTAGGGTAAAACTGGTGGCTGAAATTGTTTTGGTGCAACCGCAGTTGCACCATCTAAAGCTTTTAAATAACGTGCAACTAGAGCGTCATAACTTCTTGAAGGACGATTTGTTACCCCAAACTGATACTTGAGTAAAAAACGCGGTAAACGAAAGGCTAAAACTACGGGAGCAACAGACTTTCTTATGTGTTCCAATTGCTGGCCCGGGGTCCATTTTCCTTCCCAAGAGAAATCAAATTCCTTTTGATCTAAAGCAGAAATCGCTTCTTTAAAATTATTGTGCTCTAGGGTTATTTCACTAATCACATCTTCTTTTTTCCAAAGGGTGGCATTACTCATAAGCTATTGTTGTCATGCTTGCAATACAAGCGGGTTTTTTAATGTCTTTGATTTCAACCTTAATATTCCACAAAATTTTTAATCCGCCAAATTTTTGATCTTCCACCTTTTCTAAGGTGACAATCCCTCTTAATAAAGCACCTTCTACCACGGGATGTGGAAAACGCACTGCGTCTATCCCATAATTAAAGCCCATTTTAAGCGAGCTAACCTGAACAGTATCTGATAAGAATTTTGTGATTAAACCCAAAGATAAAAACCCGTGGGCAATGGTTTTCTTATAAGGGGATTCTTGCTCTGCACGCTTTTGATCTACATGAATCCATTGATGATCGTGTGTTGCAGCAGCAAAATGATCAATCATTTCCTGGGTCACTTCAAGCCATGGGGTAGGTTCAAATGTTTTTCCTTCAGCCGATTTAAATGCTACAAAGTCTTTGTATTTCATAGATCAGATTTAGACTTTTAAGATAATCAAAAAAGAAAATCCCCTTTTAGCTTTTGGTTATTTTCTTATAGCCTTGATAATAAATTAGGGGGCTTTTTTCTGGTGCTGCAGCTAAGTCTATTACCTTACAAAGCACAAGGGTATGATCCCCAGCTGGGATTAATTGTTCTATCGTAGTGGTATACCAGGCATGCGCTTCTTCGAGCACAGCTGCGGCTTGTTTTAAAACAAATTCTGGCGTTGGGTCTAGCGTAGCCATCTTGGCAAAATGATTGCTAACGCCTTCCATTTCTTCGGTCAAAATACTGATGCCTAAAGGATCTCCAACTTTTATATAATCAGCCATTTGATTTTGATTCATCAATGAAAATAATACTAAAGGAGGATCCAGGGATACCGATAAAAAAGAACTAGCCGTCATACCGTGAATTTCTCCTTCGGGATTAATTACACTGACTACACTTACTCCTGTTGCAAAACAACTGGCTACTGTTCTAAGTTGTTTAGGATCAATTATCTTCTTTTCCATTCTTTTTTTAGTAAAAATACATATCTATTCTAACCTAATAAGCAAAGGATCAAAATTGTTTTAGATCAAATTGGTGTACCTTTGTCGCAACATTATATCCATGAATTATACTGCAGGAGATCAAGTCGATTTATTTATTATTAGGGCCACACAACTGGGCTATGTTGTTTTAATCGACAACGAAGTAGAAGGTTTGTTGTTTAAAAGTGATGTCTTTCAACCCTTACAAAAAGGAGATCAAGTAAAAGGTTATATAAAACTTGTTCGCGAAGATGACAAAATAGATGTGAGTCTTCGCCCGCAGGGATTTCGCAATGCAATTGATGTGGACTGTGACAACATCCTTAGCATTCTCAAAATTGACAAGGTGTTAAAGCTAACCGATAAAAGTAGTCCAGAGGAGATACGATCACAACTTAATATGAGTAAAAAAGCCTTCAAAAAAGCCGTTGGATTTTTATACAAAAGAAAGGTGATTGTACTGCATCAGGATCGAATCGAGTTACTTAGCTAAGAGATCTATTAATTCTCTGCCATAGGACGGGTAAATTTTTCTTTTTCTTCATCCCATTGAAAATCCCCTTTAATTACATTAGCTAAAGGATTATAAAAGACTTCTAAGTATTTGATTGATCTAACTCCTTTTACCTTTACTTGCACTAAAAAAACATGAAAATGGTGACTGCTGTAGGGGCTAATAAATGTTTTATAAGCCTTCCAAACAATATTTCTAGTGTATTGAACATTAGAATAAGTGGCTGCGACATATTGATTGATCATTTGATTAATCCCTTTGACATCTAAGGGGGCAAAATTATTTTCTCCTCTATTTTTTTCTTCTTTTAAACGTATAAACCCTTCATGAGAGGTTATAAAATCATTTAATCCTGGTGGATTAGGCTGATTGGCTATTTCTTGTTTTAACAAATCTGGTTTTCCTTTTTCTCTTTCTTCTAAAGCAGGGTCAAAAACAAAATCTAATTCTTCTTCATTCCAATCGTATTCACTTTTTACTGTATTTGAATTGGGGTCATAAATAACTTCATAGAATTTAGATTCTTCTTCTCCTTTTATCTTGAGAACTGCAACAAATTTATGATTGTGGTTTTTATAAGAATGCGTAGTATAAGTCGAATATGAATCCCAGATTATATTGTCAATTAGTTCTACTAAATCTGGAAATTTTTCTTCTATAAAAAAATTGATTTTCATTTCTATTTCAGAGATCCCTATAGGAACAAGTTCTCCAGAAACGTTGTCAAGTCCTTGATGTTGCTCAATAAAATTTTCAAATTCAACAATTGGTTTCTGTGCTTTGATTTGAACAGAAAATAACATTGCAGTCAATACTGCAAATAGATAACTTGTCTTCATAACCATAGTTTTTGAAAGAGGTACATCGTTTAAACTAAAAGACAACACTCTAGAGCGTAAAAGTACACTTTCTACACAAATTGCGCAATCTTGCCCTTTTTATTGGTTCAAAACATCTCAATGGAAAAATACAATTTCAATACGCTAGGGATTTTCTAATCCCACTAATTAGGGAAAGCAACATAAAACAATAAGCGATTGATAAACTAATATAAAAAGGGCATAAAAAAAGCCTTCAGTTTCCTGAAGGCTTTTCAACTATTCTAGCGGTCTGGACGGGACTCGAACCCGCGACCCCCTGCGTGACAGGCAGGTATTCTAACCAACTGAACTACCAGACCTAGAATGGGTGCAAATATACACTCCATTTTGGTTTTCCCAAATAAAATATCAAAGAAAATAGTAAATAATTTCCCCTTCCTTCTACAGGACAACTCAAGTTAATTATCCATTAAAAATATTTTGGATTTTATCCTATCATAAACAAACGATACTCATTGTTTGAGCGAATTAAAGCAAAGAGAATAAAACTAATAGAGCATTAAAAACAAAAAAAGCCCTTCTTAACAGAAGGGCTTTTAATTGTATAAAACAAGGCTTATAATAAAGTATCTAACGCTTGTGCATAAGTGGTTTTTGGTGCAACACCTACTTGGCGTCCTA
>JBELLO010000114.1:0-4551 GCA_042096495.1 Candidatus Arcticimaribacter sp. | reverse complement strand
ATATTCGCATTGATCAGCACAAAAAACAAACCTGAAACCAACAAAAGATTTGTTCCGCTCTTTGACAACAAGGATTTCAGTTCTTCCTGCTTATTGGTGTTAATTGCCTCTGAGACTAATGGGCTAACAATCTGCAACATGGCCCTTACAGGTGCATCGATAATCGCTGCGATAAAAATGGCGACACGATAATAAGCTACATAGCGATCTTCTACTAACTTCCCCAGCATGCTCGCGTCTATATCAATAATCACACTGGCGCCAAAGGCGGAAAGAAAGATTAAAGTGCTATAGGTTAGAAGCTGTCGGGTATTAGCGGGAAAAGAGAAGTAAACTTTGGGCGTATACAACCATAAACTATAGCCCATTATAACTGCTAAACGCAAGTAATAGCCTACAATTAAAGCATTGATAAAGGCGCTAAAATCAATCCACTCAAGCAGGTAGGCAAGTAAGAGAAGTGTGATTAAAACCCTTTGGTATACCTCCTTTAAAAAATTTCCAACCACCGTTTGCTTTTGCACTCGGGCCCAGTTGTAAAATATCTCAAAATAGGCCGTAGAAACTGCAATGAGAAAAATCAAATAAACAAACTGAGCAATCTCTGGATTCTTGGTTGAAAGATATGCGGCTATTTCGGTGTAATTTGCAAAGAATAGAACAGCCGTTGGTAAGATAAATACAAGGGGAATCAAGAGGGAAAAAAGCAATAATTTATCTTGTTCCTTTTGCGAAGGTGCAGCAGAAAAATACTTTATAATCGTGTGCTGTACCCCATAAGAGAAAATAGGTTGCAATATATTTGACTGTGCTAATAATATCACTACAATCCCGTACAACTCCTCTCCCATCGCTCTAGGATAAAAAACGATTGTATTGATCGCACCAATCCCAAAAGCAAGTATTACACTTAATATATTATAAAAAGACTGCTTTGCTACCACGCCCATTTATCCTTGCTGTTTTTGTGTTAAACTTTGCCATACTACCCCCACTATCAAAAGCAGTAATAGGAGAATTGCAACAAGTTGGATTCCGCTTCCTAGCGCAACAACTTTTGGGATAAAAGTAAAGCGAATACGATGTTCCCCAGCGGGGATTTCTAGGCCGCGCAAAACATAATTAACCGGATAGATCTCACGCTCTTGATCATCAATAGTTGCTACCCAACCTTTCTCATAGTACATCTCAGAAAATACAGCAAAGGCAGCTTGACTCGATTTAAAGGCATAGACTTTTTCATTAGGTGCATTTTCTACTAAGTCGATACGCGCTAAACTATCTTTTACAAAAGATAACGGAAGGGATAAATTCTCCCCTTCTACAATCGCAGTGGAAGCAAAATCTGTAGTTGTCATCGCTTGATAGACTTGGTCGGCATTAGCCTTCGGCGAAAGGGAACTCACCAACCATGCGGCACCAAGATTTTCTGGATTTTCTAAAACTTGAGGTGCACCTTCTTCGTTTTCAAATAGAATGTACTTGACATTCAAAATATTGAGAATAGGCTCGTGTTGTTTTTGCTGAAACAATTCAATCAATTCTTCGAAACGTCTAGGCTTTGCCCCGTGATATCCTCCTATGGCATTGTGGAAATAGGCCGTTCGTGCCCCTTGTAAGCCTAAGGAAGGCTCATAAACACGAAAATGCCCTGGATCATTCAAAATAGCCCTATCCTCTACCGAAGAGACAAAAGCACGCTTCACCCGGCTGGGAGAAACAAATAAATCTCGGTCTAAATAACGATTTGATATCTGCAATAAGTCAATAATCAATAGCAGCCCAATCCCAATAAACGCCATTTGTTTACGCAATTTCTCAAAGAGGAAAGCATAGAGCATTCCCGCTGCTAGAATCACAAAGACAAGGGCGCGAAATAAGTCTGTTGAATAAATATCTTTTCGCGCTTCAAAAACCATTTGCATAAGTTGCGGCCCAAAAACACTGCTGTAATAACTATCATTAGGCCCTTGAAAAGACAACACTCCTTGTGCTAAATACAATGAAAGTAGGACTCCGCCAAACACATAGAGCGCCTTTTTTAATGCCTGCTTAGCGACTTCTTTTGGTTGATCAAAAAATGCATGTAAGCCTAAAATCGCCAAAACAGGAAAACAGAATTCTAAAATGATTTGTATAGAAGAAACTGCTCTAAACTTTGAATACAAAGGGAAATAATCGATAAATAAACGGGTGAGGAGATCAAAGTTTTTCCCCCATGATAATAAGAGAGAAAGAACAATCCCTGCACACAGCCATTTCTTCAACATATTCATGGGAAAAAACAAGGCCAGCAAGGCTAAGAAAATAACGACTACCCCCACATAAGCCGGAGCTTCAAGAATGGGTTGGTCTCCCCAATAGGTGGGCACATTAGCTGCAAATTGAGCTGCTTGCTGCCTCGAGGCGCCCCTTTGGATTAAATCCTTATAAATAGCAGAAGAAGTGCCTAAATCTTCACTTGACCCTCCTCCTTGAATTCTAGGAACCATAAGGTTAAAACTCTCGAAAATCCCATAACTATATTGGGTAATGTAGTCATATGACAAGCCAGATCGCTTTTCGATTGGGAGCCCATTCGCATCCTGTGTCAATTCACTTTTTCCACGGGTACTAAACTGGGTATATTCAGAGGTGGCTAAAAGTGCAGTTGCATTCAATGCTATGGCCAGTATCCCCGCTAGGGTTAATCTTAATGTACTTTGCAAAAAAGGCTTCAACTTTCCAGATTGATAGAACTGCCAGGCTTTAAAACCTACATACAAACCCATTAAAAGCAACATATAATAGGTCATTTGGTAGTGATTTGCCCTGATTTGCATTGCCATGGCTAAGCCGCCAAAAACAATTCCCCACAAAGATTTCTTTGAAAAAATATAATGTACTGCCGCAAAGACAAAAGGCAGATACCCTAGGGCTTGCGCCTTTGTATTATGTCCTACTTGAATGATAATCAACAAATAAGTTGATAAACCATAGGCTAGTGCTCCTACTACAGCAAATTGCTTAGATTGACCAATGCTCAATAAAAAAATATACGCCCCTAAAAAATAAAGAAAAAGCAAATAAGAAGGATGAGGCAATAGGCGCACTACTTTATGCAGAGGGGTTAAAATATCATAAGGGTACTTTGCTCCTAATTGATAGGTAGGCATTCCGCCAAAGGCGTTATCGATCCAATAAAGTTCTTCCTGCTTATTTTCACGGCTTTCTTGTAACTGTCTTGCCATCCCACTGTATTGCGCAGTATCTGATTGAAAGAGTTGTTTCCCTTGCAATAAAGGATAAAACACCGCTAAGGATATAAAGACAAATAAAAGTCCTATCCCTAAATGAACCCCTAACTCTTTTAAGTTGATATCACTAATCAATTTCTTCATAATCAATATACTCCCCCATTTTTTCAGAAGGTTTTTTCTTCGGCTTTTGTTGTTGATCTTGTTGTGTGTCTTGCGTTTGTTGCTGCATCTTTTTTGCTAATTTCCCTACAAAGAAAAACAACAAAGCTGCTAAGATTTGACGCCTAAACAGGATCAATAATAACAATAGTAGTAAGAGAATAGATGACAGCATAGTAATGCAAAATGTATTATGGATTAAAATTAAAATAATAAACGATAAAAAAGCCTCCCTGCTGCTTTTTCGTTAGTATATTTTTTAAAATACACCTATCTTGCTTTAAATTGATTTTCATGCGCAAACTGTATTTTTTTCTTTTCTTCAGCGGCTTATCACAGCTGCTTAGCGCACAATATACAGACCAGATTAACTCTAATCGACCGGGAGCTTCTATCGGGGCTTTTTCTGTAGGAACAAGGGTGATACAATTTGAAGCTGGGGCAGAATACAGAAGCTATAAGCACAAAAGCTATAACAACTCTAAAGTCAATGGACAAATAGGTTTTTTCTCTTTGCGCTATGGATTCTTAAAAGAACAACTCGAACTAACTTTTGAAGGAGTTTATCAATTCGATGATTTAACCAATCGCCTAGCCTTACCAGAAACAACTTATAAAAGAGAAGGTTTTTTACAGAATTTCTTAGGGGTAAAATACTTGGTTTATGATCCCTTCAAAAAAGAACAAGAAATCAACGTTTACAGTTGGAAAGCGAATAACAGCTTTAGATTGCGGGATTTAATTCCGGCAGTATCTGTTACCCTGGGAGCAAATGCCATATTAAAAAATGACAATCCTTACCCTTATGGAGATGTTTTTGGGAACCTTAGTAATCCTGTTTTTTATGGGAATCTAGGTCGTGGTCCAGAAGAAGAACCACTTATTAGCGGTCGTGCAACCCTCGCTACACAATCTCACTTTTTAGGCACCTGGGTTTTTGTAACAAACTTTACCTACAACCGCATTTTAACTGATTTTCCCGACACCAATTACATCCTTACGCTTACCCATACCATCAACCCTTTATGGTCTGTTTATTTAGAAACACAAGGCTATTCTAGCGAACGATATACTGATCAAATCTTTAGAACAGGAGCAGCTTATTTGTTGACAGACGATATACAACTCGAAGCGACCATAGGGGCGAATACAA
>JBELLO010000113.1:0-4569 GCA_042096495.1 Candidatus Arcticimaribacter sp. | reverse complement strand
TTGAGCTTCGCTTTGACTTTTAGGTTGAGTTCTTCGAGTTTTTCGCCTTCTTTTTCTGCCTTTGTTTCTTTGGCTTTTAAAGAAGCTCCGGTGTCCATCATTTGCTTGCGCTCCTTTTGAAGTTTAGCGATGGTAGCGTCAAAGCGCACTTTTCCGCGTTCAATTTTTTTCTTCGCCCGATTGACTAAGCTGTAAGGAATCCCATTTTTTTGGGCCACCTCAAAAGTAAAAGAACTCCCTGCTTCGCCCATAATCAATTTAAAGACCGGTTCAAGGGTGCGATTGTCAAACTGCATGTTCGCGTTGGTCATATGCGGTAATTCGCTGGCCAACACCTTTAAATTGGAATAGTGGGTGGTGATAATCCCATAAGCCTCGCGGTTGTAGAACTCTTCTAAAAAGGCTTCAGCGAGTGCGCCGCCTAATTCTGGATCAGATCCGGTACCAAATTCATCAATCAAAAACAAGGTTTTTTCATTGCACTTGCGCAAGAAATACTTCATGTTTTTTAAGCGATAGGAGTAGGTGCTCAAATGATTTTCGATGGATTGATTATCCCCTATATCGGTGATAATCTGCCCAAAGAAGCACACCCTTGACTTTTCGTGTACGGGGATCAACATCCCGCTTTGCAGCATTAATTGCAGTAAACCAACGGTTTTTAAGGTGATACTTTTCCCCCCGGCATTAGGCCCAGAAATGACAATAATGCGATGCTCGGCATACAAGTGAATGTCTTGTGGGTAGGTGGGTTTATTCGCTTCTTTATGGTTGAGATAGAGCAGGGGATGATAGGCGTCGATCAATTCCATTTCTCTGTTTTGCGAAATGATGGGCATAATCCCGTTGATGGACTGCGCATACATCGCCTTTGCATAAATCACATCGATCTGCGTGAGATAGTCTTGGTACTGCTGTAAGAGCGGGCGAAAAGGCTGAAAGTAAGCCGTTAATTCGCGGAGGATCTTTTGGATTTCCTCGCTTTCTTCAAAAGTTAAGTTGTTGAGTTCCCTAGAGTATTGTAAGGTAGTTTCTGGTTCGATATAAACGATGCTACCCGTTTTTGAACTGCCCATAATCGCACCCTTTACTTTGCGTCTATGCATGGCTTTTACAGCTAAGACCCTTTTGTTATCCACCACCGTTTCACGGATATCATCCAGGTAATCTGCACTGGTATAGGTGCTTAAAGCCCGTTGAAAGCTTTGCCCGATCTTCCCACGAACACTGTTAATTTGCTTGCGAATGCGGTAAAGCTCTTCTGAAGCATTGTTGCGTATTTCCCCAAAACGGTCGATTACAGCATCGATCTTTTCTTTGGGTTCTTTGGTGACCTCAATTTCTTCGCCTAGCGACTTTAGACTAGGGTAGTACTCTTTAAACTTTTTAAAGAATTTTAAGAGAATATTTGACGTCTCATTAGCCGTAGCGATTCTTCTAAAGCCTTCAATTTCTAAGACGCTGTTGTCGATTTTCAGCATACTGATTTCTGCACTCAAATCGTCAAAACCGTGATTGGGGATACGGTTGTCATTGTCAAAAGAAGCGACGTATTCTGAAACCAGCTGTAGGTTTTTAACAATTCGCTCTTCGTCGTCAAGGGGTTTTATTTGTCCAATGGCTTCCTTTCCTAAGCCCGTAATACAATGGGTACTTAGCTGAGATAAAACCGTATCGAACTCTAAGTCTAGTAAAGACTTTTCTGGGATTTTCAAGGTGTATTTTTCTTACATTAGCAGCACAAAAATACACAATTCATGCGTGTCAAAATACATCCTAGTTGGGAAAAAGTACTACAGCCTGCCTTAGATAGCCCTTCCTTTCAATCTTTGGCCGCTTTTGTTGAGACCGCATACAAGACAAATGACTGTTATCCCCCAGCGCAAAACATATTTGAAGCTTTTAATCACTGCCCCTTAGATCAACTAAAAGTGGTGATTCTAGGCCAAGACCCCTATCACGGTCCAGGACAAGCCCATGGCTTGAGTTTCTCTGTCCCAGCGGGGGTAAAGCAGCCGCCTTCCCTCATCAATATTTTTAAAGAAATTGAAAGTGATGTCGGGATTCCTTACCCTAAAAGTGGGAACCTAACCCCCTGGGCAAAGCAAGGGGTCTTTCTCCTCAACGCTACCTTGACCGTTCAAGCTCAGCAGGCAGGGAGCCATCAAAAGCAAGGCTGGGAAAGCTTTACCGATGCGGTGATTCAAAGCATCTCTGCAGAAAAAAGCGGAGTGGTCTTTATGCTATGGGGAGGCTTCGCCAAAAAGAAAGCCAAATTAATCGATGCTTCTAAACACTTGATTCTAAATAGTGGACACCCTTCTCCTTTAAGTGCTAATAGAGGATATTGGTTTGGAAACAAACACTTTAGTCAGTGTAATGCCTATTTAAAAAAGAGCGGAATGAAGGGGATTGATTGGCGGGTTGACGCTTTATAAGCATTGAATTTTTCTCTTATTAAAACAGCCTTCCTACTTCAATTGGGGGAATGCATTATCTTTTGTAGTTTTAGTACAAATTAACAAGTAATGAAAAATGCCTATGTATTGTTGTTGCTCGCTGTGATCACGGCTTGTAGCAACCCCAAAACTGCCGAAGACTTTGACGCTTACCTAGAAGAAGCCTATCAAGAAACTTTAGCCCTTTATCGTTTGCCTTCTACTTATTTAGGAGAAAGCCGATACAATGATACCTTACCCAATTATCTTTCGAAGGAATTTTCTGCCAAAGAAATCGCCCTAAACGAAAAACACAAAGCCGGTTTAGCACAATTCCCAGACGAGATCTTAAGCGAAGATCAACGCCTGAGTAAGCAACTGATGTTGTGGGAAATTGACATCGCCTTAGCCGAAAAAGAATACTTAAAAGACTTGATGCCGTTAGACCAAATGTGGTCCTTCCATTTGAGCTTTGGTCAGTTGGCCAGCGGACAAGGAGCGCAACCCTTTGTTACGCCACAAGACTACAGCAATTGGTTGGTGCGTGTTGAAGGTTATTTGGCCTGGATGCAATCTGCAGAAGACAATATGCGCGAAGGAATGGAGAAAGGCTGGGTGTTGCCTACCGCTTTAATCCAAAAAGTGATTCCGCAATTAGCACAAATGGTGACCGACACCCCAGAGGAGCATCTATTTTATGCCCCCATTAAAAATATCCCAGAGACCTTTGGCGAAGCTGACAAAGAAAACTTCACTGCTGCCTATACCGCTTTGATCCAAGATCAGGTGATTCCGGCTTATCGCCGTTTACACGATTTTATGGCAGGAGAATATTTGGCCGTAGGCCGTGAAAGCAGTGGTTTTGACGTTTTAGCTGGGGGTGCCGATTATTATCAGCATGCCATCAAGCGCTATACCACCACAAATATGACCCCAGAGGAGATTCATCAATTGGGCTTGAGCGAAGTCGCCCGTATTCGCACTGAAATGGAGGCCATAAAGGCCGAAGTGGGCTTTGAAGGCGACCTTATGGCGTTCTTTGATCATGTGCGTACCGCAGAAGAGCTGATGCCATTTGACGCGCCAGAGCAGGTGATCGAAAACTTTAACGCCATTCATCAACGGGTGATCCCAAAGGTGAACGAATTGTTTTCCCTACAGCCCAAAACCCCTTTTGAAGTAAGACGCACCGAAGCCTTTAGAGAAGCTTCTGCCAGTGCAGAGTACAATTCTGGCTCGCTAGACGGGACACGACCTGGGATTTTCTATGTGCCCATTCGTGATGTAGCGACCTATAATGTGCACCAAGACGAGGATTTATTCTTACACGAAGCCATTCCTGGGCACCACTTCCAAATTTCTTTGCAACAAGAAAACACCGCACTGCCGTCTTTTAGAAAGAATTTGTGGTACAGCGCCTATGGCGAAGGCTGGGCCTTGTACACAGAATCGCTAGGGAAGGAGCTGGGCTTGTATGAAGACCCTTATCAGTACTTTGGGATGCTGGCGGCAGAAATGCATCGCGCCATTCGTTTAGTGGTCGATACAGGCCTGCATGCCAAAGGGTGGACCCGCGAGCAAGCCATACAGTATTCCCTTGAAAACGAATCGGAATCTGAGGTAAAGATCACCTCTGAAATCGAGCGCTATATGGCCAATCCAGGGCAGGCCTTATCGTATAAGATCGGCCAGTTAAAAATCCGAGAATTGCGCAGCAAAGCTGAAACTTCCTTAGGCGACAACTTTGACATCCGGGAATTCCATCGGGTGGTTTTAGAGTCGGGTTGTATCCCGCTTGCCCTATTAGAAGAAAAAGTCAACCGCTGGATCAACAGCCTAATCTAATCTCTATGGCAGCGACAATTAATCCCGACGTACTGACCTTTTTTAGCGAACTAGAGGACAACAATAGCCGCGAGTGGTTTGAACCACAGAAGAAGCGCTTTAAGGCCTTAGAGGCCGAAGTAAAAGCCTTTGCAACAGATTTAACCGCATTGATGAACGAACACGATAGCGTGGATAAATTCAAGTTGTTTCGCCTTTATCGCGATGTGCGCTTTTCCAAAGACAAGACACCTTTTAAAACCCACTTTGGGATTTCGTTTCACCGAGAAAAACCGGCTTATCGCGG
>JBELLO010000112.1:0-4574 GCA_042096495.1 Candidatus Arcticimaribacter sp. | reverse complement strand
TTCACCATCAATCCGCTTTTTTCGATTAGAAATCCTCAAAATGACCTCAAGGTAGTCTTACTACAAAACGATCAATGGAATAGCAGTATTCTCGCTCCAGCACCACAATACAACAGCGGCAACAGTTTGGTGTACCGCTATGAAGAAGCAACACAATTTGAAGGCGGTAACGAATACCTCAATTTTGATACAAAAGATTTGCGTTCTGTCACGCCTAATATAAGCTATATCAATAAAGGTGAGTTATACGAACACTACCTTTATACAGATGCACCTAGAAAAGATCTTCCCTATACCTACTATCCAGATATTAATGGAAACTTTTTGATTCAAACCCTGCAAGGTAGCGACCCCAATATTGAAGCAGATTACACCGAAGTTTATTTTAGCCTCGCAAAACAATACACCCTAAAAGAAGAAGAAATTTACATCTATGGCAAGTTCAATAACTATGCTTTAAGCGATGAAAATAAAATGGTTTACAATCCCAGCCTTGAAATCTATGAAGGCATCCTCCTTTTAAAACAAGGCTTCTACAACTATAAATACCTAGAAGTCGTCAATGGAGAACCCATAAAAAACACTATTTCTGGCAGCTATTCCCAAACAGAAAATCTTTACACAGTGTTGGTTTATCATCGTGGAATCGGTGATCTATTTGATGCTTTAATCGGGATAGGACAGGCCCAATCTTTTGCACTAGAACGTTAAATTATTCACTTAAAAATTTAATAACATTTAAACCGAAGCATTTATATTATTTTTTTGCTTAACTTGCTATTAGTTAAGGAAATAATTATGTTTCAACAAGTCACTAAAGGAATCAAAATTTCAGTACTAACAAAGTACGAAGGGGCTTTTTTGAAAAAAAATACCCTCAACCACGCTTTTCGTTATACTGTTCGCATTGAAAATCAGAGCAAAGACGTTGTTCAATTGATCAATCGAAACTGGAAAATAATGGAATCTAACCGCCGTCCTCACTTTGTTGAAGGAGCAGGCGTGATCGGTAAAAAACCGATTTTAAAATCTGGTGAAATTCACACCTATCAATCCAATTGTCTGATCACCTCTCCCATAGGAGCTATGAGTGGATTCTACACCATGGTCAATTTCTCTTCTGCGCAAGAGTTTGAAGTTGAAATCCCCACCTTTAAATTAGCCGCCACTTTTGCGTTAAATTGATTTAATTTTTCTTTATTTGAAAAAAAAATCATGCAAAACAGTTTCCCTAAAAGTCCAAAAGCTGTCAATGAGCCTGTACGCTCTTACCAGCCAGGTAGTGATGATATCAAGACCGTATTAGCAGCCTATAAGGCTTTATACAATCAAAATACAGAAGTTCCCTTAACCATTAACGGAGAAAAAATCCAAACCGGAAATACCGCTGACATGCGCCCCCCGCATGATCATCAACATCTGTTAGGATCTTATCATTTAGCCGAAAAGAAAGAAGTTGAAAAAGCCATCGCAAGTGCTTTAAGCGCAAGAGATGCCTGGAGTAAACTCTCTTTTCAGCATAGGGCCACAATTTTTCTTAGAGCAGCAGATTTAATCGCGGGACCATACCGTGCTAAAATCAATGCAGCTACTATGCTGGCACAATCAAAAACAATTCATCAAGCAGAGATAGATGCTGCATGTGAGTTTATCGACTTTTTGCGTTTTAACGTTCAATTTGCCGAAGAAATTTACAACGAACAACCGTATTCTGGAGACGGGGTCTGGAACAGATTAAGCTATCGCCCTTTAGAAGGTTTTGTCTATGCTATTAGCCCTTTTAATTTTACGGCTATCGCCGGAAATTTATCTGCGGCTCCCGCCATAATGGGAAACACGATTGTATGGAAACCCAGTGATCATCAAATTCTATCTGCACATGTTATCATGGAAATTTTTGAAGAAGCAGGCTTACCTCCAGGGGTAATCAATATGGTTATGGGAGATCCAGAAATGATCACAGATACTGTACTAGCTTCTCCAGATTTTGCTGGGATTCACTTTACAGGATCTACCTTTATCTTTAAAAATATTTGGCAAAAAATCGGTCAAAATATACACCAGTACAAAACCTATCCTAGAATTGTAGGAGAAACTGGTGGAAAAGACTTTATCGTTGCTCATCCCAGTGCTGTCCCTGGAGAAGTTGCAACGGGTATCGTGCGTGGTGCCTTTGAATTCCAAGGGCAAAAATGTTCTGCCGCTTCAAGGGTGTATTTACCAAAATCAAATGCGCAAGCAATATTAGATCGCGTAGTAAGCGACCTTAAAAGTATCACAATGGGATCGCCAGAAGACACAAACAACTTTGTCACTGCTGTAATTCATCAAGGGGCATTTAACCGATTAAAAGAAGCCATTGACCAAGCAAAACAATCTGATGAAGTAACACTCTTACACGGTGGAAATTGTGACGACAGCAAGGGTTACTTTGTTGAACCTACCGTTTTGATTACAACAAATCCTCATTATGATACCATGTCTAGAGAACTCTTTGGGCCTGTTGTAACGGTCTATATTTATGAGGACAAAGACTTTGAAGCTACTTTAAAACTTGTTGATCAAACCTCTGACTATGCCCTAACCGGAGCAATTTTCTCAAAAGATCGTTATGCGGTAGAGGTTGCACTAGATGCGTTAGAAAATAGTGCTGGAAACTTCTATATCAATGACAAGCCCACGGGAGCAGTGGTGGGACAGCAACCCTTTGGCGGAGCAAGAGCGTCGGGAACAAACGATAAGGCTGGATCAAAATTAAATCTCTTAAGATGGGTTTCCCCTCGTCTAATTAAGGAACCATTATTAACACCAAAAGACTACCGTTACCCTTTTTTGGGAGAATAAACTTTTGTTAAAATTATTGGAGACTGTTTTTGAGGATTTATCTTTAGCTAAACCCAAAAACAGTTTCCTTATGAAAACCTACTTTCTTATCCTTAGCCTTTTCCTCGGTTGTTGCTTTTTTGTGTTTGCTCAAGAGGCAGATGTACAGTACAAAGTCACGAAAGAATACGACAAAAACGGTAACCTTATCCGTTACGACTCCATTAAAACTCAAAAAAATAAATGGGTCTCGTCTAACTACAGTTTTAATTTCAATCAAGACGATCTCGACAGCCTTTTAAATGGACTAGATCATATCGGCACTAAAATGGGGATCTTTCTTTCTGACTCCATTTCTCATCGAATTAACCGCGTTTTTAAGGACAAGAACTTTCATATCTGGATGGATGATTTTGACGATAATGGGTTCTATTTAAAGCTAGATGATATGGAGATGGACCTAGACAGTTTAAGGTCACATGCGCGTATTAAAATGCATGATTTTAGCGCAAAAAATGATTCGATTATCGAACTGCATTTAGAAAAAGAATTAAAACGCATTCAAAAAAAACTAAAGAAGATCAAAGCAAAAAAAGAAGCTCAATAACGCAAACCTTTAGCAAGCTCTCTCAAATCATTTGAAATGATCACTTTTTGATTCTCTAGAATAAAGATGATTTCTTGCGCCACTTTTTCTTTTGAATAATCGCCTGCGATACGGCGAATCAAATTTTCTCCCCTTGCATTGATAATACGCACTACTGGATTGTTCCAACTAGGTTCTTGATAACGATTGAGCACCGTGCGATCTTTACCGCCTTTGTTATTATAAATTGCCAGTGGAATAAAGTTTTGCTCAATGGCGTCGACTATTACGGGATGACTAAGCACCCCTTTTCCATAATTTCTACAGGTCAAACAGCCCGGTACTTCTTGAAATAAAATAAAAACAGGCTTTTTTTGCTTACGCGAAAGCGCGGTGGCTTGATCAAAATCTCTGAACCAAGAAACTTTCCCCAACTCTTCTGCTTGTGTTGCAGGTTGAGTGCGCCTTTGGGCGAAGCCCATCAAAGAAAAAAACAAACAAAAGAAAATGACAATGCGATACATTACAGTAAGATTTAGACCTCAACTGCTGCAATCGATATGCCAAAACAAGTGATGTTGACTATTTTAACTTTTTAGCGGAAGGTAAACCACTTTCTTTGTCTCAAAAAAGTCTTCTTTGTAATAAGCAGATAGTGGAAATTCTTGCGCAGTCGGGAAATTAGCGAGCTCCTCGCTAAGGTCTCCCCCCTTTAGATAAAGGATCCCGTTATTTAATTTATGGGTTCCCTTGTTCTTGACGTTTTTTTTAATCCACGGAACAAAATCGTCCATTTTAGTCACTGCACGGCTCACGACAAAATCCACTGGTTGCTTAAATTCTTGCGCCCGTTGATGTCTTGCTTCCACATTTTTCAAATGGAGTGCCTCTGCCACAGCTTGAACTACTTTAATTTTTTTTCCAATTGAATCAATCAAATAAAAATCAACCTTTGGGTAAAGTATCGCTAGAGGTATCCCGGGGAAACCACCCCCAGTACCTACATCTAAAACCCTAGAGCCAGACTTAAAGATTTGAACCTTAGCAATTCCCAAAGAATGCAGTACATGCTTTTCATAAAGTGCGTCAATATCTTTTCGAGAAATCACGTTGATTTGTGCATTCCATTCTTTGTATAATGCTTCCAATTTATCAAACTGTTGAT
>JBELLO010000111.1:0-4612 GCA_042096495.1 Candidatus Arcticimaribacter sp. | reverse complement strand
TTAGGCAAACATCGCCAGAGAAATTAAACTAATTCTGCCGAAAGTCCTTCTTCTAGCAACAACAAACAACGGGGCTTTAAATCTTCATAAGGTCCGGTCTTTACCACACACTTCCCATTATAATGAACAATATAAGCGCATTGTTCTGCCTGCTCTGGAGTTTGATCGCAGATGCGAACAAGACAGCGTATTACATGATCAAAGGTATTAACATCGTCGTTATGCAAGATGATTTGATGCTCTTTTGCGGTAAGCACATCAACTTCTTCTTCAAAGGCTACTTCTGGTGATTCATCCATTTGTCTTGGAAAAATGGGCAGATACCCAGTTGTCTTTTTCTTGAAATTCAACTAATCGCAATCCGTTTTGGCTTGCCTTTGATTCAATCGCTGGGATGTCTTGGGTATAAAAACCGCTTAAGAATAAAGATCCCTTGTCTTTTAATCGATTTGAAAACAGAGGAATGTCTAGTAGTAGAACATTCATATTGATGTTGGCCAAAATAGTATCGTAGATTTTTTCAGGGATCATTTTGCTATCCCCTTCTGCAGCAGTAATATTTTGACAATTATTCATCTTAATATTTTCCATGGTGTTTTCATAACACCAGGGCTCTACATCGATTGCGTCAAGATCTACAGCACCTAACTTCTCTGCTAGAATGGCGAGCACTCCAGTCCCACAGCCCATATCTAATAGGGTGTGTCCTTTTGGTGCATACTGAAGTAGATAACTCAACATCATATAAGTGGTCTGATGATGCCCTGTCCCAAAACTCATCTTTGGGGTAATCACTAGCTCATAAGGCACATCAATAGGAGCGTGAAAATCTGCGCGAACGGCGCATTGATTTTCAATGACTATAGGTTGAAAATCGGATTCCCAAACAGCATTCCAGTTTTCTGGTGGAATGGCTATTAAAGACCACCCTATATCTAGACCGTTTTCTACTAGAGGGTATAAGTTATCCAGCAAGTCTGGCTTCCATTCTTGCTCTTGAATGTAGGCCTCTAGCCCGGTTTCGATTTCAACAAAACTTTCAAAACCCAACTCACTCAATACGGCCAAAGTAATTTCTCTCCCACTTTCTAAGGGTTGAATCTGTAAGTTAAGCTGTATATAAGTTGCTGCCATTTAGATAGATTGTACAATTGCAAAAAAATCGTCTGCGTTAAGCGCTGCTCCACCGATTAGTCCTCCATCAACATCTGGCTTTGAGAAGATTTCTTGTGCATTTGCTGGCTTAACACTTCCGCCATACAAGATTGCAACATTTTCGGCAATATTAGCTTCATACTTTTGCGCTACTAAACCGCGAATAAAGGCATGCATTTCTTGTGCTTGTTCTGGAGATGCAGTTTCTCCTGTCCCTATCGCCCATACAGGCTCATAGGCTAGAACAATCTTTTCCCAAGAAGAACTAGGCAAAGAAAACAATGCTTTACTCAACTGCTCTTCTACGACTTTAAAGTGTTGCTCGTTTTGACGATCTTCTAATTCTTCTCCAAAACAAAATACAACTTCCATGTCGTGCTGTACTGCCGTGGCTACTTTTTCTGCTAAAGCCTCGTCTGTTTCGTTGAAATAGGCTCTGCGTTCTGAATGTCCTAAAATGACGGAATTCACCCCAACACTTTGCAGCATGCTAGCAGAAATTTCTCCAGTATAAGCCCCGTTAGTCGCTTGATGCATATTTTGACCGATTACTTCAATGGCAGAATCATTCAAAGCAGCTACTGCTTGGGCTAAATGAATCGAAGTAGGCGCCACTTTAACTTCTACTCCTGCAAAACTTCCTTTTGCTTTTAAAGCAGCGATCAATTGATCTGTTTCTGCTTTATTGTTGTTCATTTTCCAGTTCCCGGCTACTATCTTTTTTCTCATGTTTTTCGTTTAAAATGGTTTTGCTTTTGGATCGATGTAAATATAAAGGAAATCAACGACTAAGTTGATCACCACAAATAAACTTGCAATGACTAGAACAGCTCCCATAACAACGGGAATATCTAGTGTATTGAGGGCGTTAACGATTTCTTTTCCCAGCCCCCTCCAGCCGAAGATGTACTCTACAAATACCGCCCCTGCGAGCATAGAAGCAAACCAACCAGAAACAGCGGTTATCACGGGATTTAATGTGTTTTTGATCGCATGGCGATATACCACTTGAAAAGAGGTTAATCCCTTTGCATAAGCAGTTTTAATATACTCTTGTTGTAAGACATCAATCATCCCAGAACGAACTAATTGAACAATCACCGCAATAGGGCGAATTCCTAGTACAATGGCAGGGAGCAAAAGATTTTTTATTTGTAAATGTTGGGCTTCGCCAAAATCATCCAACTCATATAAACTTCCTGTCATGTTGAGTCCTGTTACATCGCCTAATAGGTGACCAAAAACCCAGGAAAACAATATCGCACTAAAAAACGACGGAACACTCATCCCCAGGGTACTTAATAAGAGTAAACTCGCGTCTAAGAAAGAACCTTTATAATAACCTGCTAAAACCCCTAACAGCATCCCAAAAATAATGGCAATCCCAATTGAACTTAAGGCGAGAATAAATGTATTGGGAAGTGTTTCAGCGATAATGTCGCTCACGCGTTTTCCTTGACGTTGATAGGAGGTTCGCAGATAAGGCCATTTTAACACTAGTGCATAGCTTCCTATAGAGAGAGAAAAGCCCCCGTATTTGTTTGGGTTATAAAAAGAAAAATCCTCTGCTTTAGTACTGTGAAGAGATAGCGGAGATAAGTCATTCAAGAAATATAAAAACTGTTGATGGGTCGGTAAATCAAAGCCATATTTCTGCTGTATTTTGGCGATCTGCGCTTGTGAAGCATTTTGATCCACCATCATCTGTGCTGGATCACCTAAAACATTGAAGAGAAAGAAAACAACGACCGTAACGCCTAGTAGCGTTAGTAATCCACTCAATCCTTTTTCAAACAACAGCTTTGCCATTCGTTTATTGGTCTAGATGGATTAATGCAAAAACAGCATAGTTAATCATATCCTGATAGTTGGCATCTATCCCTTCACTCACAAGAGTTTTTCCTTGATTGTCCTCAATTTGCTTGACGCGTAACAACTTCTGCAAGATTAAATCGGTCAAAGAACTCACCCGCATATCGCGCCATGCTTCCCCATAGTCGTGGTTTTTAGCGAGCATTAAATCTTCGGTTATTTTTAAATGCTTATCGTACAATGCAGTTGCTTCGTCGTTGGTCAAATCGGGTTGTTCTGCAATGCCTTTTTCAAGCTGAATCAAGGCCATAATGCAATAATTTATGATCCCGATAAATTCACTTTCTTGCCCCTCTTCTACCTTTTGTTCTGCTAAACTTTGGATACTTCTAATGCGCTGTGCCTTGATGAAAATCTGATCAGTGAGCGAGGGCAAACGCAAAATACGCCAGGCCACGCCATAGTCGGTCATTTTCTGTAAGAATAAAGCACGGCATTGTGCAGTAATTTGTTGATAATGGGTAAGGGTTGGAATCATTTCGACCTTAATTTTTGTAAATTTCGGGCAATTATTTAAGTCTATCAAATTCACATAACGAAAGTTATCCATAGAAATTAACCTTTATGACCCTTAATTGTAACGGGACCCTTGTGGACCTCTCTTCGTCTAAGATTTTAGGAATATTAAACCTCACACCAGATTCTTTTTATGATGGAGGAAAGCACCAGAACATCCAGGCGGCAATACAACAATGTGAAAAAATGATCTCCGAAGGTGCAGATTTCGTCGATCTAGGCGCCTATAGTTCTCGCCCAGGGGCAGAAGAAGTTAGCACTGAAGAAGAATTAGATCGCCTTTTACCGGTTTTAATCGCTTTGCGCAAACAGTTCCCTACTGCCCTGTTTTCGATCGATACTTTTAGGGCAAAAGTGGCTAAAGCCGCGCTAGAAGAAGGCGCACATATGATCAACGACATTTCTGCAGGGAATCTCGATCCAGGGATGCTTTCAACCGTGGGGCAATACCCTGTTCCCTATATCGCTATGCATATGCAAGGCAAGCCAAAAGACATGCAAAACGCTCCCTCCTATGAAGATGTTTACAAAGAAATCATGCATTTCTTTTCGGCAAAAATTAACGCATGTTATGCCGCAGGAATCAATGATGTCATTCTAGATCCTGGTTTTGGATTTGGAAAAACTATTGAACACAACTATCACCTACTAGATCGTTTTGAGCGTTTTCAAGACTTTAACCTTCCTGTTCTCGCAGGAGTTTCAAGAAAGTCAATGATTTATAAGGTTCTTGACACAACTCCAGAAGAAGCCCTCAACGGTACAACCGTACTACACACTGTCGCATTGATGAAAAAAGCACAGCTCATTCGCGTACATGATGTTAAGGCAGCAAAAGAATGCATTCGCTTATTGGAACAACTCCGATAGATTTTTCCTAATTTTACAAAAAGCCCACCCTTGAACAATTTTAGCTTTCTTGAATTCTCTTTTGTCGATGTCCTTGATATCGTCCTTGTGGCTTTGTTATTATTTTACCTCTACAAGCTGGTAAAAGGAACGGTGGCCATCAATATTTTTCTAGGGATTGTCATCATCTATTTTATGTATCAATTGACCATTACTTTAA
>JBELLO010000110.1:0-4622 GCA_042096495.1 Candidatus Arcticimaribacter sp. | reverse complement strand
TCGTTATAATGTCATCAAAGGTTTTTTCTTTCTTTTCTTTTTTATCGTCTTTGGACTTTTTGTCTTGCGCCTGTAAGTTAATGGCAAGAAAAGCGAGTACGATAAAGGCATAGTGTCTTTTTTTCATAAACAATGATTTGAATTGATCGAATATAAGGGATTTATTTGTGTATGCTACCGTCTGGCATTATAGCATCTGTCAAGAGGGCTTTTTTGAGGTCTTCTAAGATTACTTCGGCGCCTTTTAAATTAGCACCGCTAAGATAGGCGCCTTCAAAATTAACTCCTTTTAGATTAGCTTGCGCGAAATTAGCTCCGCTAAAGTTCCCCTGGCTAAAGTCTGCAAACATCATATTTGCTTTACTAAAGTTTGCACTGCTGCAGTTCGCTTTTGACAAATTAGCAAAGCTGATATTTGAACGGTAAAGCGTTACTCCAGTACAATCTGCCTCACTTAAATTGATGTTGTTGAGGTTGGTATAAAAAAGTTCGGCATTGACTAGCTGCGCTTTATTGAGGTTTGCTCTTGAAATATTAACGCCGTTCATTTCAATGCCGTTGAGTTTAGCACCAGCGAGATTGATTTCTTCTAGAGAGACTCCATCATCACAAAGATCTTCAAGGGCAATGATACGGGCTTGACTGTTTTCGATACCAGTTGCCCCATCGATAATCGACCAGGCTTGATAGTGAAATTGTCTTTTGCGTTCTGGTTGTTCTTTGATAAAGATCAATACCGCTATAAAAATACTTAAAGGTTCCAGGGTGTCGATAAAGGTTTGGATCACGCCAACTTCTTGTCCTGTATAAGAGAGTAAGAAGAAAAATGATGCGGCATATAAGGCAATCATCCACTTAGGGGTGCGCCAAAACCAGCGGTTTATTTTTGTTAAGAGGTTGTTTCTGTCTTTGAGCTTAACCTTTTGTGTGTAGGTTAATTTTTTTCGCGGACGCATTTTGATTTTCTCTACCGAAGAAGTGTTGAATTCGTTTTGTTCGTGTTTTTCGATTTCTTCTTCTTCTGGAACTTCTTGCGCTTGTTCGATGCCTTTAAGCATCATGTCTACTACAGCGCCATAGGTGGTTACCCAGGCTTTTTCGACCGCTGGGGTCCACTCATCGTCTATGTATTTTGCTAAGGTGTGTATCAAGGCACTCCCTACTAAAGGATAGTGTTTTTCAATCGCGCCATAGCCTTTGTGTTTTTCGCCCAGCGGGCCTAAAACAGATTGTAAAACTTCGGGATTGCGAATGTTTTCGACTAGAAGGACTAGAGACCCATAGAGTTTTTCAGACTGTTTAGGGATATTGGTTTGCTCAAATAAAGGCTTGAGCTGTGGTGACTCGATAAAGAGTTGGTCGTAAAAAGTAAGCGCAAAATCTTCTTTGTTTTGCCGAATTTTTTCAAAGCTTTTCTCGACTAGCTCGATTCGTAAGAGATCAGTATTCATAATGGACTATAGTAGGGCTAAATGTAAAGTTTATTTCCTATCAATTTGTCTATAAAAATAAACATCTCTAGCTGGATTAAACTTTTGAATGGTCAAAATAAAGCACAGAAACAACGAGCCTTCTTTTATAAAATTTTTATCTTGGGGAGACTAAATTTGAATTATGCTAGAGCCAAAAATTATTGTCGTTATCCTTTTTGTTTTAATTACACTCTATGGGGTTGTCAAAAAGAACCGGGTGTTTTTTAATATGGGCTACTTCTTGTACGGTTTATCTGTCTTTGTGGCAGAGTTAAATGAATACTTAGACGTTCAGAGTTTTTCTCACCTGCTTTTTGCGATTTTATTTTTGCTGCAAGCGATTCTTTCTATCCCCAATAAAATCCCTTATAATGGAAGTGTGTTAGCTAAGTCAGCAGCAGTAAAAATTTACAGCTGTCTTTCGATTATTAATCTGGTCGGTATCTTAGTTCCGTATACTTCTCCCGCGCCAGAAATCACCTTCTATTTACACGCAGCGATGGCGATTTTTCCCATGATAGCAGTGCTTTTAATCTTAACCAATAAAATTCCTTTGAGTAAGGAGGGGTAAGGTTTTTTAATTTAAAATGATGCTTACTGAAATGCAATGAATTTTCTCATTGTTGAATCCCGGGTTGAGCTTTTCTAGGAAAACTTCTCGCTACCTAAGCGGTCCATTATATAATCACATTGTGGTATAAGCGTTCAACAGGGATTTTTTGATGGATGATCTAAGCTTAATAATGATTTAATGGTTAGACATTCAAATTAATTTGTAACTTGAGGAATAACCATAAACCAATTTAAGTCAAAACAAAGACCGAATTACAATTTTAGGTGCAACAAATTTATTTTTTGTAGCCCTCTTTTATTCTAGCGTCACTTAATTTAATCTCTACAATCATTATGAAGTTTTTAGAAAAATATTACCCCTTAATTTTAGCCTTTTTAAGTTTTCTGTATTCCGTTTTTTTATGGTTTACAGGAAACGAATTAGAAGGGATTTATGTCGGCCTTTGGCCAGTAACAATACTCGCATTTGCAATAGCATTTAGACAACGAAGAAGTAAATAAAATCAACTATTATGCAGAATAAAGGAATGTTTATCATTGGAAGCATAGTATTTATTATTTATGTTTTCTTTTATTTTAAAATAGTCTTAAGGCAAAAATTCTTTGAGAAAAAAGATAAAGATGTCTAAGCTAATGGCACTTTCTCTTTTTCTAATTCTGCACTTATAAATTTCAAGCTATGAGTAACCAGCAAATGTTTTTAATTGGTTCAATCGTTTTTTTCACCTACCTGTTTTTTTATACGCGAATTGTGATTAGAGATTTTGGGAAAAACAATAAAAGTGAAAATAACTTTGTAGATTCAAATGACTTTGACGGCATCGGAAATCAAGGTAGAATCCCAGATAAAAACCCAAAAAATAGGGCCATCTAAATCATCGATTTTTCCACTTCAGTTTTTTAGGCAAATCGAATCTTCAAATAGGTGGATGGATAAACGAGTATTAGTTTCCATTAGACCGTCCTTCTATGTGTTGGGTTTTTCTTTCTCATTCATTCTTTGTAGCTTAGGGATATTATAAACCATAAATCAATTAAAATGAAGAAGTTATTATTATTAGGCCTAGGTGTTTTTATTAGTTGCAATCAAGCTCCAACAGGAGATTTAAGCGGTACTCTGGACGAAAATAGCATGGAAGTCCAAATGACCAGAGAATTAATGAATAAATATGTTGAAGGAAAATTTGATGAAATTGCAGATATGATTTCAGATGATTCTGATGAGTTTTTTTTCAATAGTGGAAAAGTAAGTAAAGAAGAATGGGTCTCTGCAGTTCAAGGGCACCATCTATTATTTGACGATATCAATAACGACTCGGAAGGAATCAATCTTACCTCAGCAAAATATAACAATGGAAGTATTTGGTCTATGACCTGGTTCCAATGGACGGGTAAGGGGAAATATACAGGAGATAGCGTAAAAATACCCGTACATCATGGTTTTAGATTTGAAGATGGAAAAATCGTAGCGGCCTATCATTTTTTTGATCCTAGTTTGTTGGACCGGGAAGTTAAAGCTGCAGAGGCGGCCAATAAAACATCACAGAGAGTCTTAGGTTTAGCCGAATTGAAGGTAAACAAAGGCTTTACTCCTGTTGATGTGGAAGAATTCATGGTTCGTTTTAGCAAATTTGTTAGAGAAACAGAACCTGGAACTTATGACTTCGGATATTTTATTTCATCAGATGGAAATAAAGTTAATTTAGTAGAGAAGTATCATACTTCAGCTGATTTTGTTCATCACTTGAACAATTTTGAACAAAGCGACTATGCTAAAGAGTTTATGACACTATTCACCCTTAGTAAAGTCATTATAGCAGGAGATGCCTCTGATGATTTAAAAGCAAAAGCAAAAGCTTATGGAGCAGAATTGAGACCTCAAATAGGTGGATGGATAAACTAATATTAAATTTGCTTAGCCCTCCCAAGTGGAGGGTTTTTTCTTTTTACTATTTCTTTGTATTTTAAGGATATTATTAACCATAAATCAATTTAAAATGAAAAAACTATTGTTGCAATCAGCACTTATCGGATTACTGTTTTCATGTAATCAAAAAACTCAAGAACAATCGCAAATGGAAGCATCAATGGCTATTTATAGTCAAAATGCTAAAGTTGTCCATGCACTATTTGATTCTTTAGAAAATGAAGATTTAGACACTGCAGCATCTTTTTTTGCTGAAGAAGCAAAATTTAATCCCCCAGCTTATGGAGGAAAAGAATGGAATAAAGACGAAATTCTTGAAAACTATAATGGCTTTATGCAAATGTTAGATAATATAAAAGCTAATGATAGAGATTTTTATCCTACGGTTGACTCTAATTTTATACCAGATGGAGGTGTTCGAATTTATGCCAATTGGACAGCCGAACTTAAAGATAACCCTATGGATAGCCTAAAAGCATATGAGGTTTTTAAGTTTAATGATAATAATAAAATTATTGAGGTAGATGAGTACATGGATGTTTCTGGCTTTATCAATAAAATGATGTCACTATCTGATGAATAAAAATATTTTTAAAATAACTAAATACACCCTCCCGTGCGGAGGGTTTTTCTTTTACCCCAAAGGATAC
>JBELLO010000109.1:0-4653 GCA_042096495.1 Candidatus Arcticimaribacter sp. | reverse complement strand
TAAAATTTACTAAAATATTGGGCTTGGTTTTCCAATAATTTTTCCAAAGAGACTGGAACGGTTGTGATGCGAACAAGTTTTTTCACATTTCAAAGTTAAAGCTTCCAAATGAATTCTTCATATTCTTTTACCGTCAGAGAAAAATCAAACCTATTTTGTTGTTTTTTAGCTTCCATCAATCGAGATTCTATTGAAGGAGGTGAGAGCAATAATTGCTGAAGTTGATCTAAAAATTCCTTTTCTGATTCTACTGTATGTCCAAAAGGATAAGCTTCTAAAATCAGCTTAGAATCACCGGCTTCAAATCCTACGACTGGGGTTCCAAAACTGACCGCTTCTACCACTACATTGGGGTAGCCTTCGGTATACGAAGTGAATAAAAAAGCTGCGGCTTTTTGGTACAAGGGGCCCACCTCAGCGATATTTCCCAAAAGGTGGATTTGATTTTTTAGTTGCTTTGATACCGGAATATCGTCCCAACCTCTTCCAGCAATCACAAGCGGAATTTTGCCCCCTTGATCAATATAATGGTCCATTATACGCAACAAACGGTCCGGTCCTTTCGCATGGTTGTAACGCCCTACGTACAAGAAGTACTTTTCCGGTAATGCAGGCAATGAGGCGGCCAATACCGCTCTTTTTTTTGCCAGACGATTGCCTATCACTAAACTTTTTGATTGGTAAAAACCATAGGGCCTGTGTGCTTTCTGTGCAATGTAAGCACAAAAAAGAATGCGTGGTTTTACCCATTGAGAATACAATCCCATTGCAAAAAGACCCAAGCGTTGTCTCCATTCAAATCGTCTAAAGTATGATCTCCGAATGTTCCAAATGATTTCTTGACTTCCCTTTGCTTTTTTCCTCCAGATGTAGGCCTTCTGAATTCCCATGTACATCCAAGCCAAAATTTTAGCATCAGGGTGGTCTTTTAAACATTGCATTGCCCTTTGAAATTCAAATTTCGCGTGAATGACAGTGGAATATTGAGTCAGCTGTTTGTGATGGTAATCGGATTCTTCCCCTTGTATGGTGATCACATACTGTTCAAAACCTTTTGCATGCCATTCTTCCACCAAACGGCGAAGCACCGTTTCGGCTCCTCCGTTTTGAATGGTTGGAATGACATGAACTAGGGTTTTCACACTTTACAAATTCATATAATCGGGGTTGTCGTAAAAGCCTTTAACGTCAAAAACGACTCCATTTGTTTTCAAAAGTTTTTTGGGGTCTATGTCGTGAAAAGCTTTATGGGCCACCGCCAAAATAACCACATCGTATTTGGCGTCTAGCTTTTCTGTTTTTTTGAAGCGGTAGATTTTTTCGAAAACGGTAGCCTCAGCTTCGGGGTCATATACGTCCACAGAGAAACCAAAATCTTTTAATTCTTGATGGACATCATATACCTTGGAATTGCGAAGATCGGGGCAATTTTCTTTAAACGTTGCTCCAAGAATCAAGGCTTTTGCGTTCTGGATTTGGGTGTTCTTTTTTAGCAGTGTTTTTACGATTCGGTTGACGATGAATTCTGGTACTGCGTCATTGATTCGGCGACCGGCTAAAATCATTTCGGGGTTGTGCCCTAGTGCTTCTGCTTTGTGCGCCAAATAATATGGGTCTACACCAATGCAATGCCCACCGACCAAGCCCGGAGTAAAGGGAAGAAAATTCCATTTGGTTCCTGCCGCTTTGAGTACCTCATGGGTGTCTATGCCCATTTTACTAAAAATGACTGAAAGTTCATTGACAAAAGCAATGTTGATGTCGCGTTGGGTGTTTTCAATCACCTTAGCGGCTTCTGCGGTTTTTAGGGTTGGAGCTTTATAAATTCCTGCTTCTACAATGACTCCGTATAAATCGGCTAAAAAATCAAGGGTTTCCGGCGTTGAGCCTGAAACTACCTTTGTGATTTTAGTAATGGTGTGCTTTTTGTCTCCTGGATTGATGCGTTCAGGGCTGTAGCCCACATAAAAATCCGTATTGAAGGCATAAGCTGTTTTGGCTTCTAAGAGGGGAACACAAACTTCTTCGGTTACCCCAGGATATACCGTAGATTCATAGACTACAGTGTCGCCCTTTTTAAGGACACTCGCTACCGTTTCGGTTGCTTTTATCACAGGGGTGAGGTCTGGCGTTTTGTTTACAGTAACCGGAGTGGGTACAGTAACGATAAAAACAGTGCACTTTTTTAGCTCCTCTAAGGAAGCGGTCACCGACAGTCCTTTTCCGATCACCGCTTCTAATTGTGATTCGGTAAGCTCATTGGTTGCGTCATGACAGCGGTTGAGTTCTTCAACACGAGAGGTGTTTATGTCATAGCCTACTACTTCAAATTTGTGCGCAAAAGCTGCCGCTAGGGGCAAACCTACATAGCCTAGACCTATGATTCCTATTTTAGTGTTTTTCATTCCCGTAAATTTTTATAATACCATTCCAGTGAGGCTTTTAATCCCTCAATAAAGGTATGCGTAGGTTTGTAATCTAATAATTTTTTTGCTTTGTCAATGCTGGCCTGAGAATGGGGAACGTCCCCTTCGCGAATGGGGCCAAATTGTATCTTCATAGTTTGAATTTCAGCCTTGTATTCGGACAATCCCTTTTGTATGGTTTCGGCCATTTTTCGAATGGTGATGCGGTCGCCAACCGCCGTGTTGTAGACTTGATTAATGGCCTCAGGGTTTTCCGTCGTCATAGCCAAATGATTCATTTGTAGCACATTGTCAATGTAGGTAAAATCCCGTGAATAATTTCCATCGCCATTGATGACCGGAGATTCCCCTTTTAAAAACTGTCCTATAAACTTTGGTATCACAGCAGCATAGGCTCCGTTGGGCGTTTGACGTCGTCCAAATACATTAAAATAACGCAACCCAATAATTTCCATGCCGTAGGTTTTTGCAAATACATCTGCATACAACTCATTTACATATTTGGTTACCGCATAAGGAGATAAGGGCTTCCCAATATTCTCTTCTATTTTTGGCAAAGCTTTTGAATCGCCGTAAGTAGAAGAGGATGCTGCATAAACAACGCGCTTTACCTTGTTTTTTTTGGCGGCTTCCAAAAGGTTTAAAAAGCCGTTTATGTTTACCTCGTTAGAGGTCAGGGGATCATTGATTGAGCGGGGTACAGAACCTAAGGCCGCCTGATGTAAAATACAATCGACCCCTTTGGATGCCGCGATAAAGGTTTCTAAAGAACGAATGTCGCCTTCAACAAAACTAAAATTGGGGTGGGCCAAAAATGGTTTTAGATTATGAGCAAAACCGGTTGCATAATTGTCTAAGCCCACAACGGTATAGCCCTTGTCTAACATGTATTCGGTTAGGTTGGATCCTATAAATCCGGCAGCGCCGGTGATGAGTATTTTCATTTAATTACATTTTTAACTTTACTTATGATTACATCTGATGCGCATATTGACAATCCAATTGAAAGGGTTAATATGATCATTTTTTCATACACATTAAAGGTATAAACTAAGTCAACTAAAATATTTAACAGAACAATTAAAAAATGTAAAAACGTTGTTTTTACTGAAAATCCAATCGGATAGAATTTTTCTGAAAAGAACCACAAAAATAATAAACTTACAAAAGAACCAGAAAGAAGTGATACTGGTACTACAAATAAGCCATATTTTGGTAAAAAAATAAACAACCCCAAAAGATTAATAAGCGTACCAAAAATGAATGAATAAGAATTGTATTGGGTTTTGAATTTAATTGAGGATCCTAATCCGACAACTTGTGTAAAAAAAGAAATTAGTACAAATGAAAAAGAAATAATTGGAATATATACTACGGCTGGGTGGTATTTAACGTCGAGAAATAAGTCAGTAAAATATTCAATAAATGCTATAAATAAAACGAGAATAATTGTTATAAGAGTTGATAAAATTGAATGGATATCTTTAAATTTTTTTTTATGAAGTTTATCTTGTTTAAATGTTTTCCAAAAAAACTGAGGCCATGTCATTCTAAAAGCTCCTCCAATCAATTGAAAGATTGAAGCAATTTTAATGGCTACTGCATAAAGACCTATTTCTTTCAAAGATAAAAAGGATAACATAAAAAATCGACTTCCATAGGAATTCACCCAACCGCTGAATACTCCTGGAATTAGTGGAATTGAATATTTTAAAGAAGTTTTCACTACGCCAAATTTTAATTCTTTTATAAAGAAATCTTTTAATCCCGTAGTCAAATAAAAAACCGACAAAAACAAGCCTATCAATTGACCCCAAAAATAACTTTCCATTTTAAAACTGAAATAAAGAACCAATATAACTGGAACTAAAATAGTAGTGAAAAACAATATACTTTGAGATTTTATAAACAATAATCTATTTTGAGTAAACCTGATTACAACAATTAAAAAACTATTCATGCAAAGCAAAGGAATGCATAATATCCCTATTTTGTAGGCACCTATAAAAATGTTTTCATTGAAAAGTAATAGATTGATTTTTTCTGCAAAAATCCACAGTAATGCGGTAAATAAAAATGAAAGGATTACAGAAAAAATCAATAGAGAAGAGATGAGTATTTTTCTTTCGTCAGTTTCATAATCATAAAAGAAACGAGACAAAGCTGACTCTAATTGTAATAAACACAAAATAGATGCTAAAGAGGTGGTAATTATAATCAATTCAAG
>JBELLO010000108.1:0-4657 GCA_042096495.1 Candidatus Arcticimaribacter sp. | reverse complement strand
CCAGTTTTATCACTCCCGTTCCTGGGGGAGTAGGGCCCATGACCATTGCGATGCTCTTAAAGAATACATTGCTTGCTAGGCAGTGGAATTTGTCTTAGGATGCTCCATCGCATTGAAAATTTGTAAGATTAAAAAGGCGAAACTCACGCCGGTTAAAATTAAAACCATACTCAGGTAGCCGTCGGCAGAAAACGAAATCCGTATCAAGATGGTGGCGATAATAAAGCCCGTATTACGAATCAGCTTACTATATTCTTCTGTATAGCGAAAAGAGATTAATAAGATCACTACATCTGCTAAAATCAAGAGCGTAAAGAATTGATTAAAGAACAGGCTGTCGATCTGAGCGACTTTTTGCTGGTTAATGACATCTAAAACCCATTGTCCAAAAGTAGCGATCGACATAATACTCAGTACCGCAAAAAGCATTACACTCACGATTTTTTTTGACGAAATAAATCGCAATAAAGTAGGGTCTTCAACTGGGCGCTTTGGCAAGCGTTGCTTGCTTAGATTGAATAAAAAGATCAGTAGGAATAAGATTAGAAATCCTAGTAAATCCACGGCTAACTCTAAGTTATGTGCGTCATAATACCATTCTCCGCTTAAATTCATCTGTGGGATATCCTTAAAGATTTTCCGGATCACAATAAGCGAGATGATCTCAAATTGTTTAGAAACACAAGAGGTAAAAGAGCGCGGTAAATAAAACAGAAGTAAGTAAATTTCATAAATCAGAATTAATGAAAAAGGCGTGTATATGGCAGAGATAGGATCGTTGAGTAACTCTGGATAAAGCGAAGAAAATAAACTTATTCCTTGTGCTTCCAAAAAGATAAGACTAAGGTGAATAACAAAGCCTATTCCCGCTAGGAGTAAGATGGTGTTTTCTAATTTTTTTTGAACGGTGGGAGCAAATACAGCTGCATAAAGCTCATTGAAGAAAGTACGGATAGAATGCATTTAGGTGGCGAACAATTGATCGATGTGTTTAAAACTTTTGAATTCTAACGCATTGCCGGAAGGGTCATAAAAGAACATCGTTAGCTGTTCTCCCGGAAGGCCTTCAAAACGAAGGTAGGGGGCGATTTGAAATTCAATGTTTTGGTCGATCAAACGTTGGCTAAAGTTTTGGAATACTTCCCAGTCCAAAACAACGCCAAAGTGCGGTATTGGCACCGCTTTTCCATCTACTTCGTTGAAGTGCTTATAGCCTTTGTGGCTTTTGTCTTCATGCAATACCAATTGATGCCCAAAGAAGGAATAGTCTGCCCAGTGTTCGCTAGAACGCCCTGGAGTACAGCCTAAAATATCTTCATAAAATGAAATAGCAGCAGCTAAATCACTGACGGGAATTGCTAAATGGAAGGGTGCTAATGACGCCATATGTAAAGGTACATAATTTTAGGAGAAGGCGTTGATAAAATAGTATCTTTGCCCGCGATGGATAAGACGACACAACAACAAGTAGATGCAGGAGTGGTATTGCCTTTGATGGAGGCCTTTTACACCCTTCAAGGGGAAGGTTATCACAAGGGGAGTGCAGCTTATTTTATCCGCATTGGGGGTTGTGATGTGGGCTGTCACTGGTGTGATGTAAAAGAGAGTTGGGATGCAGAAAAGCACCCTCCCACGCACATTGATACCATTGTAACGGAAGCCAAAAAATATTCGGATACCATTGTCATTACTGGGGGAGAGCCCTTGATGTGGGACATGCAACCCTTGACTACTGCCCTTCTAGAAAAGGGAATGAAAATCCATATTGAAACCTCTGGTGCCTATGGTATTACGGGGCACTGGGACTGGTTTTGCTTATCACCAAAGAAAAATAAATTACCGACCGATGAAGCTGCGGCACGCGCCGATGAACTCAAGGTGATTATCTACAATAAAGATGATTTTCGCTTCGCGGAAGAACAAGCCCAAAGAGTCGGTAAAGATTGCGTTTTATATTTACAACCCGAGTGGAGCAAGCGCGATACAATGATGCCTATAATGGTGGATTATGTCTTGGCAAATCCCCAGTGGAAAGTGTCTTTGCAGACCCATAAATACCTCAATATTCCTTAGGCAACTGTTAGTCTGGCGAGGTAGTCATAATTGGGCCCATCCAATATTTTTTCACAGTTTAATCCAGCCAATTCTGCGGCTTGAGACAAGTGCTCAAAATCTAAGTAAAGCCATGGAAATTCTTCGGTTTTATCCTTAAAACCGATCCCAAAATTCAACTCTCCATAATAGGTTTCGGCATTGCGCCAGTCGTCTTGTTCTTCTTCTTCAAAAAGATAGATAAGGTCTGAGGAATCTAAGAGGATTTGTCCCTTTGGGTTTAACAAAGTTTTTAAATGCTGAAGTAAAGGTAGCACTCCCTGAAAATCTTTGGCTACCCCTAGACCATTCATCATCAGTAAAAGGGTGTCAAAAGTTCCTTTGTTAAAGTCGAGAATAGATTGATGGAAGACGTTTTTTACGCCTCTTTCTTTAGCGATTTTGGCTGCGCCAAAAGAACTATCGAGGGCAGTGACGGCTAATCCTTTTTCATTTTGTAAATACAAACTATGGCTCCCGCTACCACAGCCTATATCGAGAACTTTTCCATGGGACAAGGCTAGGGCTTTTTGTTCGATATCCGGCATTTCTTTAAAGTCTCGGAAGAAATAGGCAAGAGGGACCGGGTCCTCTTCTGTTAAAGAAGTCCAGGTAAGGAGCTGTTGTTCCCCTGGGGATTGGTGATAATCTAGCAAAGCTTTTCCAAAGAGATCTTCCAAAATAAAGTAGTTTTGTTAAAAATTAAGTAGCATGCGCGAGCAGTTAGAGCAATTACCGCAACGGGCCAAAGATACGGCAAGGGAAACGAAAAGTTTTTTTCAACGATTAAAAAAACGTCCGCCCAAAAAATTAGATGAAATCACTCAGGATATTCACGAAGAAGTTTTTGCTCAAACCAACTGCCTCGATTGTGCGAATTGCTGTAAAACCACAGGCCCTTTATTTGAAAGAAAAGACATCACGCGAATTGCGAAATATTTGCGTTTAAAACCCGCGCAATTTGAGGCGCAATACCTGCGTGTAGATGAAGATAACGACTGGGTTTTACAAGAAGTTCCTTGTGCTTTCTTAGGGCAAGACAATGCCTGTTCGATCTATGATGTGAGGCCTAAGGCTTGTAGAGAATTCCCGCATACTGATCGCCCAAAAATTTATCAAATTGCACAGCATACACAAAAGAATGTAGCCATTTGTCCTGCCGCTTTTTCCATCGTTGAAAAAATGAAAGAGCGCCTACCTTAATTAGGGTAGAGTAAGTACTTTTTACGCATTGTTTTAAATTGTGAAAGCTGCGGTTCCCAGCTCTTGCGAATCTCCCTTTCTGACCATCCATTTTTGATTTGTTCTTCTAGTTTTTGTGTGCCTGCGAGGTAGGCAAAACGGGAGATGAAAAAGGCCTCTTTCTCGGGGTATTGACGATAGGCTTCTATGAGCCATTTTAATTCAAAACGATTGAGTTTGGGATGTGATTGTAGGTTTTTTCCGATGCATTCTTCGCCTTTTAATTTGGGGTATTTTGCGCCAAAATTGGGTTGAGGTGTAAAGCTAAAGTCTCCCTTAAAAAATGGATGCCCGTAGATTTGAAATTGTTGTTCTGTCCCACGGCCTATACTCACTACTGTGCGTTCAAAAAGGCATAAACTGGGGTAGAGATTGATGGCTTTTGCATTAGGTAAATTAGGGGAGGGACGCACGGGTAAATCATAGGTGGTTTGATGGGTGTAACCTTTGATTTTCACAAGGTTTAGATCGCATTTTATTTTGTTGCTTAGCCAAGCTTCGCCATTGATCATTAGTGCAAATTCTCCTAAGGTTAAACCGTGAACAATAGGGATGTTGTGCATGCCTAAATAGCTCTTAAATTCTTCTTCCATTACAGGGCCATCGACATAGTGTCCATTGGGGTTAGGGCGATCTAAAATGAGCAGGGGAATATTACTTTCGGCGCAAGCCTCCATGACTAGATGTAAGGTCGAAAGATAGGTGTAAAATCGAGCGCCTACATCTTGCAAATCAAAGACGATAATGTCTAAATCTTCTAGCTGTTCTGCTTGCGGTTTTTTGTTTTTTCCGTGTAACGAAATAATAGGCAATTGGGTGAGGGAATCAATCTCATCTTTGATGATTGCCCCGTTGTCTTCTCGACTTCTAAAGCCGTGTTCTGGTGCAAAAATCCTCTTGATATCAATGTTGTGAGCTAAGAGAGAGTCGATTAAATGCGTTGCTTTTCTTTTGTGGTAAATTTCACTGGCGGCATGAGCGACAACGCCTACTTTTTTGTTTTTAAGCAAGGGAAGGTATTGTGCGGTTTGTTGAGCTCCGGGGAAGATTTGTGCTTGAAGAGGAATCCCCCCTAAAAGCAGGCATAGAAAAGCGAATAAAAATGTATTTTTGAAATAACCTAAAGACAACATCCCTTGAATTTTGAATTTTTTATAGCCCAGCGCATGCGCTCGTCCTCTACTAGCGAAAGTACGGTTTCGGGGCGGATAATAAAAATAGCGATTGCTGCGATTGCCTTAGGGATGGTGATGATGTTGATTGCCTTAGGGACAAGTTTAGGATTGCAACGAGAAATTAAGGCAAAGACGATTGCGCTGAGTGG
>JBELLO010000107.1:0-4795 GCA_042096495.1 Candidatus Arcticimaribacter sp. | reverse complement strand
GCTCAAAGAAATTAAAGAAATAAACAAAAGGAATTGAAAAAGCGATCACCCAAATCGGGGCAGGAAAGAATTGAAAAACCCGAAAACTTATCTTTGAGTGAAAGAGCGACAGTAGCAGTCCCACAATTGAAATAACCACCACAAAAGGATTGGCCTCTGGTAAGTAAAGAACAGCATCAATAAGGTTTTGTATGATATTTGGACTGTCAGAATGCGTCCCTAGGGCAACGTGAATTTGCTTCGCAAAAATGATAATTCCAATGGCAGCTAAAAGTCCGTGAATTACAGAAGAGTGAAAAATATCCGCTAAACGCCCTAATTTTAAAACCCCCAGCAGCACTTGTATAGCCCCTGAAACAACAATGGCAGCCAACACATAATTAAAGGCTTGCCCAGAACCGTCATCCATTACAGTAATACCGTAAAGGATTACAGCGATCACTCCTTTTGCGGGGCCATTGACCGACACATGCCCCCCCCTATAGAGGGTGGTTACTACTCCACCAACTACCGCAGACCAAATTCCGGCCATCGCCGGGGCTCCTGCTGCTAAGGCAATTCCTAATGATAAAGGCAATGCAATAAGCGCAACACTGATTGCTGCGATTACATCTCCCCGCCAATTTTCAATTAAACCTTTTATGCCTGTTTTTGGTGTAAATTCCATCTCACTGTATAATAAGTGAAGATAATGACCATTTTTTATTTTATTAAATTCATAAGGGAAAAAAACTCCTTTGTAATGAATATTTATTGCCCTTCTTTTGTGAGTGTACTCGAATGCTACCGCCTTAAAAAGGCAAGCCAGTATATTTAAAAATGAATTATTTTTTTATAACTTTAAGATATTAATAACCATTAAACCAATTTATTATGAAAAATGTATGCGTTTTATTTGCGTTCTTATGTGCCACTTTTATGCAGGCGCAGGTATTCAATTCGGAATTTGTTGTTCTGAAAGAAGGGGCGGAGAAAGAGTATTTAGCCATTGAAAAATTTTACCAAGCAGTAAACCAAGAATTAGTGACTCAAGGGAAAAAGTTAGGCTGGTCTGTTTGGAAAATGGAGCTTCCAGATGATGCCCCTGAGATGGCCCCCCATTATGTTATTTTCAATGTTTACGCTAATGAAGAGCAGCGCAATGCAAAAATAGATTATGAGTCCATTGTTCAAAAAGTATGGAAAGGAAAGATGTCTAAAAGTAAAATAAAAAAGATGCAAACCACTTGGAAGGCTCCCAGAAAGCAAACCCGCATCTATACCCAAGCGGTAGTAGATCAAATTCCTTTGATTGGAGGGGAGTTTAAACCCGGGGATGAAATTTATTTCAACACAATGACACAAAAAAACGACGATTACGAGCAGTATGAATCTGAAGTCTGGAAGCCTATTGTGGCCGACAGAGTCATAAACATGCAACACCGCTGGTGGGTGTTAAGTAAAGTGATAGATCGATCTGAAGACGCTTACACTGGTTTTTCACACGTAACGTGGAATGCGACAGTAGACAACGCTCCAGCACTTGAAATGCCTCAAGATTTTAAATCTGAAAAACTTTTTGAAGCCATGAATGCTTCCAGAGAAATGGGTCCAGAGCAAAGGGCGACTTTGGTTTTTTCATCGGATCAATAAGACCGTTATCCTAACCCCGCAGAAGCGGGGTTATTTTTTTAGTGTTTTCTCAAAACACACTGAGTTTTCAACCCCGATGTAAGGAGAGAAATTAGGCATCACAGCATAGCCTTGTTTAGGGTAAAAAGAAAGCGCTTCTACTTGTGCTTTTCCTGTTTCTAAGATGGCTTCGCCAAAACCTATTTCGACAGCCCAGCGTTCTAAAGCGATTAGAATTGCAGCAGCATACCCTTTTTTCCGCGCAGCGGGCAAAACATACATGCGTTTGATTTCCACTTGTTGATTATTGCGGGCTTTAAAAGCACCACAGCCCACGGGCCGATTATTTTCATAGGCGACAACCACATGGTCTAAAGCGTCAATGCCATTGAATTGGTGATAAAAGGCGTGATCGTCCCCATCGCGAATTGCTAGTTCTGCATCGAGTTGTTCCACCAGTTGCTGGAAATCTTTAGAGGCTTGATTGGTTTGAACGAGCTTCATTTATTTACTTTGTGAAAACAGCCATGGGAGAAAAGTAGGATCTGCAAAAACATTGTCCCAGCTGTTGTGATTCACCCCCGGATAGCGATTAAAGGAGACCTGTGCTTTTTTCTTTTTTAAGCCATCGACCATTTGCTCAGATAGAGTAATGGGAACAACGCTGTCCACTTCTCCGTGATCGATTCGCCAGATGGGTCGACGAATTTTCCGAGCAATCTTTGGGTTTGCTCCGCCACAAATAGCAAAGGCCGCAGCAAACTTTCTAGGGTTGCGATAGACTAATTCAAAGGTTCCCATTCCCCCCATAGAGAGCCCACCGACATAGATACGGTTCTTGTCCACTTTATAGGTGGACTGGACTTTTTTTAGCATTCCTTCGACTAAATCGAGGATGGGATTGTTTTTTGGTTTTTTAGGATAAGAAAATTTAAGGGGAGTCTCACGAGTGAGGATAGTAGCCCAATATCCCTCTTTTGGGCATTGCGGGAAAACAATAATAGCGGGGTGTTTTTCTCTAAAGTTTTTTGTTAAAAACTGATTGCTGCCATGGGTAAGTTGCAACTCATTATCGTTGCCCCTTTCTCCTGCGCCGTGAAGAAAAACAAGGAGCGGATATTTTTTGTTTACATCATAATTTTCTGGCAACAAGATTCGATAAGGTAAAACCTTATCCCCTTGTTTAAAGCGGGCGTGTTGATAGGAAGAACTTTGGGCGTTAAGCCCTAAAAAAGAGGACATCATCAAACAAAATAAAACGCCGGATCGCATCATAACTTTTCTGTTAAAATAGCGAGGATGGTCTTAATACCATCTCTATAGTTCCCCAGGCGAAGGTTCTCGTTAGGGCTGTGCTGGTTGTTGTCTCTGTTAACCGTGGGAACCGCCACCGCAGGTAAGTCTAAAGTGTTGACAAAAGGAGAAATAGGGATTGATCCACCGCTCATTCGCACTCGAATAGGTTCCTCGCCAAAACCGCGCTTCAAAGCCTTGCGCAACCATAAACCGATCTCTGAGTTTAAGGGGGTTCTAAAAGACTGGTAGGAAACTTTGCTGGTAAAAGTCGCTACTTTTGGGTGAGCTAATCGTTCTTCTTTTGTGGGTTCACGGTCTAAAACGAGATAGCCTTGATTTTCGACATGTTCTTTGATCAAACGCAGTAGCCGTTCTGGGTTAGATTCTTTGACTAAACGCACATCAATTTCTGCTCTTGCCCAGGCGGGAATAATGGTGCGTACTTTCTCGTTGATCCAGCCAGACTGCATTCCTCTAACGTTAAGCGATGGGTATTGAATGGCTTCTTGATAATTAGGCCCTACACGGTCAAAATGACCTACTTGAATTAAGTCTTGGAGTTGTTTTTCGTCGTGGGGGGTTGCTTTTAAAATGTCTTTAGTGGCCTGGTCAAGAACAATCCCGTCATAATAACCCGGGATAAGAACCTTTCCTTGCTCATCTTTCATAGAGGCCAAAAGTTTAGCTAATTTAAATGCAGGGTTAGGCACATAATTCCCAAAGTGCCCTGAGTGCTGTGGCACTATAGGGCCATAAGTTGTTAGTTGGATCGTGGCGATACCCCTTGCGCCAAAAGACAAAGTGGGTTTGTTTAGGCGATGCATGGGACCATCAAAAATCACCAATAGGTCTGCGGCTAACATTTCTCGATTGTCGAGCACCGCCTTTGGTAAATTAGGCGAGCCTAATTCTTCTTCAAAATCTAAAATTACTTTGAGGTTATAGTTGGGGGTCTGCCCTATTTTAGCCATCGCATCCATGGCGGCTAGAAACATGGCTACCGGGCCTTTAGCATCACTAGCAGAACGGGCAAAAATGCGCCAATCATCCTGATAGTTTTCCAGTGCTGTCCAGTCGATTATTTCCCATTGACCTTCTTCGTTTTGTTTTTTAACTACAGGCTGATAAGGATCGTCTTGTGTCCATCGCGAGGGATCAACGGGCTGTCCATCCATTTGTAGATAGACCAAGACTGTTTTTTTTGCCTTAGGAAAAGAACGCGAAGCAAGTAACAAAGGCGCTGCTTGAGTTGAAATTCGTTCTGTTTTAAAGCCTCTTTGGGTAAAGTTTTTTTCACTCCACTGAACATTTTGTTCAATCCAGTCGGGATAAAAAGCATCGTTAGGAATTGAGAGCACTTCTTTAAACAAGGGAAGGCTTTTCTGGGTAAATTCTGCTGCAAGTGCATCAAGTTGTTTTTGTTTTTGCGCAAAAAGCGAAAGGCTACAAAGGGCCACAAAAAGGGAGAGGAATTGTTTCATCGTTTTTTAATCTTGATCAAATTCGAGCAGGTTATCGTTAATAGGACTGTTTAATTTAGGTTTTGAAGCTCCTTCGTCTAAAGAGCTTACATCTTTTAATTTTCTTTCAATGGCACGGGTTCTTACGCCCATCACGTCATCCAGTTGATTTAAACCGGTTTGTATGTTCTTTTGTGCTTTTTGCATCATCCCACCAAAGTTGTTGAATTCTTTTTTTACCTCACCTAAAACGGTCCACACTTCGCTGGATCTTTTTTGAATCGCAAGGGTCTTGAAGCCCATTTGCAAACTGTTGAGAATGGCCGCAAGGGTAGTGGGGCCAGTTACGATAATTTTGTAATCTCGCTGTAATGTTTCCAATAGAGCAGCTTTTCGAACGACCTCTGCATAGATGCCTTCAAAAGGCA
>JBELLO010000106.1:0-4804 GCA_042096495.1 Candidatus Arcticimaribacter sp. | reverse complement strand
CATGCTCGTTATAAAACTTTTCTAAATGAGCTTGTGCGGAGATTTTGACGGCTTGGTCGGGAAAATTTTTATTACAGACATCTATAGAGAAGTCAACTAAGGCATGACCGTGTGTTTTACCACGAACAGATGGTGAAGTTACTACTCTACCGATTGAAGCATAGTCTTTATAAGAGATGCCTTGCTCCAACAAGCGAGCATAGGCGACCAATTGATTGTCTAAATAGCCTAAGATGTGAATACTTTTAGGGTCTTTACCGTCGACATCTTGGTAAGGACAGTTTTGTTCTACCACAAATACCTCGGCGCGAAGCGCCAGAATTTGATACAACTCTTGGGTTGTTAATTCTTGAAAGTTTTTGCTGCTAAAAGCAATCATTAGCTACAGGGCATTTTATCAATACGACCTTGATGGCGGCCTCCTTCAAAGTCTGTGCTTATATAAGTTTCTACCATTGCTAAAGCTTGTGGAATAGAAATAAAGCGAGCAGGTAAACTCAATATATTTGCATTATTGTGCTCTCTAGCTAAAGCGACGATCTCTTTTGTCCAACACAAAGCAGCGCGAACTTTTTGGTGCTTGTTCGCGGTCATTGCAGCACCATTTCCACTTCCACAAATAATGATCCCTAAATCAACCTTTTCTTCTGAGACATCTTCTGCAACGGGATGAATAAAGTCTGGATAATCCACACTATCTGGTGCATCTGTTCCGTGATTTAAAACGTTGTGTCCTTTAGATTGAAGAAAATCAATGATAGCGTTTTTATACGCTACTCCTGCGTGGTCGTTTCCGATAGAAAATGTCATTTACTGTGTTTTTAACAAAGGTAAGCATTGCCCATAAGTATGTGAATAAGTGCTCTATTGAATTGAAGAAAATGTTAATAAGTTCTCATAAGGTTGAGGGCTTAATTGATAGGAGTTTTTGCTTGTGAAAAAAGCTGGATTAAACAAAAGAAGTTGTTGTTATCCATTCACTTTTTATTTACGAAAAGAGCTTAGTTTGTTAACGGCTAAATTAAATTTGAAGGCGTAAACTTATGCGCATTTAAGAATGTGAACAAAGGTTGATAAATATACTAACTCCCCTAAAGAGAAAGATTTAAACTATTGATAACTCAAAATAAAAGGTTGAAAACTATATTAATTTAGTTTAACCTAAACTTCTTTTGAAAAGTAATACCGCTATTCACAAGCAATAATAAGCATCATTATTTTATTTAATTTTAAAAAAAGAATAATGAATAATAATATAGTTGTGAATAAAAGCAGTCTTGTTGTTATTTTAAAGGAGTAGCTTTGTAAAATAGATGGGAAAAGCAAAAAACAAGTACCGCCACATTGAAAAAAAGATGCTTTCTTTCTTTCGAGAAAATCCAGGCAAAGAATATAACTACAAGCAAATCGCAGCTGTACTAAATCTGCGTGATACTAGAGGTCGAAATGAGCTTATAAAATTTTTAAACCTCAACGTTGCAAGTAAGCAATTATCTAGTCCCAGCAGAGGGAAGTATACATTAGTCGTTACTAAAAAACAATATCATCAAGGAATTTTAGATGTTACCTCTTCGGGGAGAGGTTTTGTGATTTGTGAAGAATTAGAACAAGATATCAGTATTCCAAAAAATGGAATTAATAAAGCGTTTAATGGAGACTTAGTAGAAGTCTATTGCTATAAACGAAAAAAGAATGGAAGTCTTGAAGGGGAAATAGTCAATATAATAGAACGAAATAAAACCACATTTGTAGGGACTTTACAAATCGATAAAAATTATGCCTTTGTTTTAACAAGAGGGGCAAGAATGTACACTGACTTTTTTATTGATAAAAAACAAATCACCCCAGACTATAATGATGGAGATAAGGTTTTAGTCCGTTTTGATGAATGGCCTAAAAGAGCAGAATCCCCCTTTGGTACCCTGATAGAAAACTTTGGTCCTCCTGGAGAAACAGCGACAGAAATGCATGCCATTTTATCGGATTATGGATTGCCCTTGCGCTTTCCTGATGAAGTAGAAGAAGCTGCCGCAGCGATAGATCAACGTATCACAGCAGAAGAAATTAAAAAAAGAAGGGACTTTAGAGACGTACTTACTTTTACCATAGATCCTAAAACAGCCAAAGATTTTGACGATGCTTTATCGTTTGAAATATTAGGGGAAGATTTATACGAGATTGGGATTCATATTGCCGATGTTTCCCATTATGTTCAACCGGGTAGTATCCTTGATCAGGAGGCACTAGATCGAGCAACTTCTGTTTATCTAGTAGATCGAGTTGTTCCTATGTTACCCGAAGTTTTGTCTAATGGGGTTTGTTCTTTACGTCCCCATGAAGAAAAATACACCTTCTCTGCAGTTTTTCAAATTAATGGAAAAGGAGAAGTAAAGAAGGAATGGTTTGGGAGAACAGTAATTTATTCTGATCATCGATTTGCTTATGAAGAAGCACAGGACATGATTGAATCCCAAACACCAATTGTTTCAGAAAAGCACTCTTTACGCAATGGATCTTATACCGTTGATGATGCGACTTTTAATGCGGTTATCACTTTAGATAAAATCGCTAAAAACTTAAGAAAGGATCGCATGAAAAGTGGGGCACTTTCTTTTGATCGTGTTGAAGTTAATTTCAATTTAAAAGAGGATAATACACCAGAAAGTGTCTTCTTTAAAACCTCAAAAGACGCCAATAAGCTAATCGAAGAATTTATGCTTTTAGCGAATAAGCAAGTCGCTCGCTTTGCTGGAAAAAGAGATAAACCCTTACCGATGGTTTATAGAATTCACGACGAACCAGATCCAGAGAAGCTCAACAACTTACAAACAGTTGTCGCAGGTTTTGGTTATCAATTGAATTTAAAAACTAAAAATGTTAGTCAGTCGATCAATAAACTCCTTTTGAATACCCAAGGGAAACAAGAGCAAAATATGATCGATACCTTAACCATTCGATGTATGAGTAAGGCAGAATACACGACACAAAATATCGGCCACTATGGATTAGCCTTTGACTACTATGCACATTTTACCTCTCCTATTCGCCGTTATCCAGATGTAATGGTACACCGTTTATTAGCCCAGCATCTCAATAAAGAAAAATGGCCCTCTCTTGATCAACTCGAAGAGGCGAGTACACATTCATCACAACGCGAACAATTAGCAACTAAAGCTGAACGCGATTCCATCAAGTTTATGCAAATTAAATTTATGGAAAACCACATCGGTGAAGAATTTGAAGGCGTTATATCTGGGGTTACAGACCGCGGCCTTTATGTTGAAATAGTTGAAAATAAATGCGAAGGTATGGTGCGTATAAAAGATGTTCCTGGAGACTATTTTTTCTTTGATGATAGAAATCATGCCCTTGTAGGAGAAAGAACAAAAAAAATCTATCAATTAGGAGACCTTGTCAAAGTGACCGTTGCAAAAGCAGACCTAATTAAAAGACATTTAGATTTTACCATGGTTCAAGAAGACCAATAATTATTATATTTAAACTAAACTTTTTACGATATGAAAAAGCTACTCTTCCTTTTCTTTTTAATCTCGGTAACATCCTTTGCACAAAAGTCTAAAGAGGTCTCTATTTCCCCTTTTATAGGAGTAAAAGTTTATTCTGGTATTCATGTCAAACTAATTCCATCAGACAGTAATAAGATGGTCATTTTTGGAGATAATATAGAAACAGTTGTGTTTACCTTGAAGAAAGATGTACTAAAAATAAGACATAGTATTGGTCAACTTTTAAATCCTTCGACTACCTATGTTGAATTACACTTCACCAAAGATTTAGATGCGCTTCATACTTATCAAGGTAGCACCCTAGAATCCACAGCAGAAATTACTACAACCAGCATTATTTTAAAAGCGCATGAAGGTTCGAGACAAACCTTAAATATAACCTCAGAAAAAATAGATTCACGCGTAAAATCGGGTGGTTTTTTAAACATTTCTGGGAAAGCTACTTCACATAGAGTATCAATTCTAGGGGGAGGGATTTGCGAAGGTGAAAAACTTTTAACCGAACAAACAACGGTTAAAGTAACTGCTGGCGGCGTAGCTTATTTACATGCTTCTGAATTATTAGAAGCAACGGTTAGTGTTGGCGGAACCGTTCGTATTCATGGGAAACCCACAAAATTGATTCGCAAAAAAGTGATTGGTGGGACGATTGTAGAAATGAATTAAAATAAAAAACCCTTCATTTAGAAGGGTTTTTAAAGAGGCACCGAGCGGATTCGAACCGCTGTACAAGCTTTTGCAGAGCTCTGCCTAGCCACTCGGCCACGGTGCCATGCTGCAAAAATACGCTTTTTATTTTTTTATCAAGAAGCTCTTTTACCTTTTCTTTCTACACTAACATAACCTACATTTCCTCCAATAGGTGGGTTTAATTTTTGTACTTCAATCGTTACTTCTTCTACGCTTTTGTGTTCTTTTAAAACGCGATCGATTATTCTTTGCACAACGGTTTCTAATAATTTAGCCCTTACTTTCATCTCTTCAAAGACGATACTATAGACCGCAACATAATCAACGGTATCCTTTAAATCATCTGTTTGTGCAGATAGATCTAAGTCTGTTTTTACAACAGCATTGACAATATAATCGCTTCCGATTTTTGCCTCCTCTTCCATACAACCGTGATTGGTATGGATTTTTATATCGTGAACCCTAATGATGCCCATTTATTTTTTTTGTTAAAGATATAATTCATCTATTAATCTCAAGCACCCCAGCCTTTTTAATATCTTTGCTAAAAGTTTTTTTATGTCTGAAGAGAAAGCACCTTTACACTT
>JBELLO010000105.1:0-4847 GCA_042096495.1 Candidatus Arcticimaribacter sp. | reverse complement strand
GGGGCACAACGCATGAGTGCAAATGCGATCAAAACAGGCTTAGACTTTATTGCCGCAAAAAGCACAGAAAAACAACCCGAGGATAAACGCAAGAAAATTCTTGCTGCTTATGGTTATGGGAGTCAACTCGGTGCGATTCTTCCCTTTAGCAGGAAACACGAAATAGAAGCCGATAAAATAGGCTTAGAGCTCATGACCATTGCCGGGTATGATCCTAAAGAAGCCGCAGACGTCTGGCGAAGAATGCAGGCCGATAGCGGCGGAAAAGCCCCACCAGAAATTTTAAGCACTCACCCATCGAGTAAAAGAAGAATCAAAACCCTAGAGGCACATATCGCTTATGCAGATTCATTAGCTAGGGTGATAAAAAAATAGTTTCTTCGGCCTTTATTGCTGCTGGAGTATTCCGTACTTTTAGCCCTCAATTATGCGTATGGTTTATCTTTCTTTAGGGAGCAATATGGGCGACCGCCAAATGTTTTTACAATTGGCGATAGGGCTAATTACGTATAGGATTGGAACAATAAAACAACTTTCGCGGGTGGTTGAAACCCCAGCATGGGGTTTTGAGGGCGACGCATTTTACAACGCTTGTGTCGGAGTAGAAACCGCATTAAACCCTCAAGATGTTTTAGACGAATTGCTCGCCATTGAGTCTTATCTAGGGCGAGAAAGAAAAGAAGCGAATGGCTATCAAGCCAGAACCATTGACCTAGATATCTTATTTTATGAAGACAAAGTCATTGATACTAAGCAGCTCAATATTCCTCATCCACGAATGGAAAAAAGAAACTTTGTACTCGCTCCACTCGCGGAAATTGCGGCAGACTTTAAGCATCCTGTCTTAAAGCAAAACATTCGTCAGCTCGCAGCAAATTCTCAAGACAAGACTAGCGTTACTCTACTTAAAGAGACATTGATCCTTCCAAAAAAACAGCAGTTTGTCGCAATCGAAGGAAATATTGGCGCAGGAAAAACTTCTTTTACACAGCGACTTCAAGCCGCTATAGGTGGTACATTGTTACACGAGAATTTTTTCGACAACCCCTACCTCGCTGATTTCTATCAAGATCCAGAAAAATTTGCCCTCAAGGTAGAAACGGCTTTTTTGGAAGATCGCATTCAACAACTCACTGCTTTCTTTAGCCAAAAAAATACACTTCCACTCATCGCAGATTTTAGTTTGGAAAAATCTTTGCTATTTGCGCAGCAAAACCTCTCTGATCGAGATTTCAATCGCTATAAGGAGAAATTCCTAGATGCTAGTAAAGACTTTCCACAACCAGAACTGGTTCTTTTTCTCGCGCAAAGCATCCCCCAATTGCAAAAAAATATTGAAAAACGCGGAAGAGATTTTGAACAAGATATTAGCGATGACTACTTGCAAAAAATAGAAACTGGTTATCTTCAATGGAAAGAGAACAGCACGCTAAATATTTGTGAGCTCAATACAAAAGGGATCGACTTTGTTGATACCCCAGATGGATTCTTTCCTTTACTATTAGCGTTTTTTTACGCCTAACTTTTGATAAAAATCCCAGCATACCACTCCGGTCGTCACTGCGATATTTAAAGAGTGTTTTGCGCCCTCTTGAGGGATTTCAATCACCTTTTGTGCTTGATCGATTACCGCTTGTTGCACGCCTTTGACTTCGTTGCCCAGCACAAAAGCTGTTTTGCCCTCTAGATTAGGTTGGTAATCATTTAAAAAGGTGGCGTTTTCTGTTTGCTCAATGGCCCAGACTTCTACCCCTTCTTGCTGTAATGCTGCAACAACTGCAACGGCATCTTCTTTGTATTCCCACACGACAGAATCTGTCGCGCCTAAGGCTGTTTTTTGAATGTCTTTGTGTGGGGGAGTGGCCGTGATCCCACAGAGGTAGATTTTTTGAATCAAAAAAGCATCTGCAGTACGAAAAACCGAACCGATATTATTTAAACTGCGAATGTTATCTAAAATAAGAATCAAAGGAGTTTTAGGCGCTGTTTTAGCTTCTTCAACACTTTTTCGATTCAACTCACTATTTTTTAATTTCCGGTTTTGCATAGGGCAAAAATAAGGAAGTATTCGGTAGCATTTTTTAAAAATGAAATAAGGGTTATATTCGCAATAACAGCAAATATTTTCCCTTTGGCTAAGAAAGCAAAAGAAACCCCCTTAATGAAACAATACAACCAGATCAAGGCAAAATACCCTGATGCCTTGTTATTGTTTCGCGTGGGTGATTTTTATGAAACCTTTGGCGCAGACGCAGTCAAAGCCTCAAAAATATTAGGAATTATTCAAACCAAACGCGGGGCTGGAAGCACCAGTGAAACCGAACTCGCTGGTTTTCCACATCACTCCTTGAATACTTACCTGCCTAAATTAGTTAAAGCGGGATGTCGTGTCGCCATTTGTGATCAATTAGAAGATCCTAAAATGACCAAGACCATCGTCAAGCGCGGGGTGACAGAACTAGTCACGCCAGGGGTCGCTCTAAACGATGATGTTTTAGAACAAAAGAAAAACAATTATCTGGCGGCGATCACCCAAGGAAAAAAAGTTTGGGGAATTGCTTTTTTAGATATTTCTACTGGAGATTTTTTAGTGAGTGAAGGGAATATGAATCACCTCAACCAACTCATTCAAAAGTTCTCCCCCGCAGAAATTCTGGTGCCTAAACCCCTTAAATCTACTTTTGGGGCTTTATTTGGCACAGAACTCAATCCCTTTTTTCAAGAAGATTGGGTTTTCCAGGATACTTTTGCGAATGAGCTATTACAACAACATTTTAAGACTAAGAGCTTAAAAGGTTTTGGTTTAGAGAACTTTAGCACTGGAATTATCAGTGCCGGGGTGGTTTTGCATTACCTCTCTGAAACCCAACACAACAAACTGCAACACATTACTAGCCTGCAAAAAATTGCCAGTGATGATTTTGTAGGGATTGACCGCTTTACTGCGCGCAATCTTGAATTGTTATATTCTACCTCTATTGGCGGAGTCGCCTTGATCGATGTAATCGATTATACCGCTACTGCAATGGGAGGGCGCTTGTTGCGTAACTGGGTGAGTTTTCCGTTAAAATCTGTTGAGAAAATTCAAGAAAGACATGCGGTTGTCAAGGCCTATATCGCAGCAGATGATGCTACTGTTCAACTGCGCCACCACCTAAAGAAGATTGGCGATATTGAACGCCTAATGGCTAAAATTGCTACGCAAAAGATTAGTCCACGTGAACTCAATATTCTACAGCAATCCATTCTTGAAAGCAATCATATTAAGCAAACCCTTTTAGAAAGCGGACAAAAAGAACTGGTCGCGCGTGCGGCACAACTTCCGCCCTGTCAAAAACTCAACGAAACCATCGCCAACACCCTAAAAGAGGATGCGCCAGTGGCCACTTCAAAAGGGAATTTTATTGCAGATGGGTTTTCGGCTGAGTTAGACGAATTGCGCGCCCTCTTACATTCTGGGAAAGCACATTTAGACGCAATGCTGGAACGCGAAACCGAGGCAACCGGAATTCCTTCCTTAAAAATTGCCTTTAACAATGTCTTTGGGTACTATATTGAAGTGCGTAATACCCACCGCGATAAAGTTCCGGAGCGATGGACCCGCAAACAAACTCTGGTCAACGCAGAGCGTTATATCACTGAGGAGCTCAAGGAATATGAAAGTAAAATCTTAGGGGCTGAAGATAAGATCCAACAACTCGAATTGCGCTTTTACCAAGACCTACTCGAGCAATTGCAAAATGACTTAAGCGAACTGAAACAAGCTGCTGTCTGCCTAGCTCAAATCGATTGTTTGCAAAGTTTTGCCCAACTCGCCACAAAAAATCATTACTGCTGCCCAGAAATTGAAGAAGGTACCCAACTGAACATTAAAGAGGGGCGCCATCCTGTGATCGAGCAACAACTACCTGCCGGAGAGGCATATATTGCAAATGACCTGGTGCTCAATCGCGAGGAACAACAGATCATTATGATTACCGGACCCAATATGTCCGGGAAATCTGCCCTCTTGCGACAGACTGCCTTGATTGTCTTACTCGCACAAATGGGAAGTTTTGTCCCCGCAAAAGTGGTTAAAATGGGGATTGTAGATCATGTCTTTACCCGGGTGGGTGCAAGTGACAATATCTCTTTAGGCGAGTCGACTTTTATGGTAGAGATGAACGAGTCTGCCGCCATTCTCAATAATATTACTGCAAGTAGTTTAGTCTTGTTAGACGAAATTGGGCGAGGTACTTCTACCTATGATGGGATTTCCATTGCCTGGGCTATCGCAGAATACCTGCACCAGCACCCCAGCCAACCCAAAACACTATTCGCTACCCACTACCACGAACTCAATGAAATGGAAGGCCGCTTTGAGCGTATCAAAAACTATAATGTCGCTGTAAAAGAGCTCAAAGACAGTGTGCTGTTTTTACGAAAACTGACCAAAGGGGGAAGCGCGCACAGCTTTGGGATACATGTAGCCAAAATGGCTGGAATGCCCACCCAGGTCGTTTCTACTGCCGAACGCAAGTTAAAAGTGCTTGAAAAAAGCCATCAAGAAGACGATCGAAAAGAAGCCTTAAAAAAAGATAGCAGTGAAATGCAACTGAGTTTTATCAATCTTGACGACCCACTTTTAGAAGAATTAAAAGACGAAATCGTTGATCTTGACATTGATACGCTTACCCCAGTAGAGGCCTTGATGAAACTCAACAGTATCAAACGTCGCCTGGGCGGAAAAACTCCTACTTAAAATCTTAAAAAAAGGTTTTAAAATTTAAAAATTATTTTACCTTTGCCATCCCATGCGAAAGTAGCTCAGGGGTAGAGCATCACCTTGCCAAGGTGAGGGTCGCGGG
>JBELLO010000104.1:0-4918 GCA_042096495.1 Candidatus Arcticimaribacter sp. | reverse complement strand
AGTGGAGTCGGAGGGAATCGAACCCTCGTCCAAACAAGCAATAGAAGAGCCTTCTACACGTTTAGTTTTTACTTGATTTTCGAGCTAAGGCTGACTAAAAACGGCCCACCTTAACCTTATTGCCTTTATTGAAAAGTTTAGTCGGCATTCCTAAACTTCGATGTTGACTTCTCTGGTGCCTCTAGTTTAACCGCCGTCAACAAGGGCTGTTAAGAGACATCCGGCTTCTCAACCTAGTTGAGACTGGGCAATGACTTACTATAATTCAGTCGCTTATGCAGCTAGAGCGTAGTTATTTTCGCCAATTAAGGTTTGAATCCATGATTAACGAGCTGTGACTCAATGCTCGACGTGCTTACTGTTCGATTGATCTCGCTGTCAAAACCAGTCGACCCCATTATGTCAAAGAACTACCCTTTGGGCAGGATGTAAAATTACAAAGTTTAATTCAATTAAAAGCTGTTCACTAGCTTTCTAATTGCAACGAGTCTGGTCAATAGCCCTTCTAGTTGATCTAGCGGAAGCATATTAGCTCCATCACTTTTCGCCACTGCAGGATTAGGATGCGTTTCGATAAAGAGTCCATCTACATGATTTACAATCCCAGCTCGAGCAATGGTTTCGATCAAGGCAGGTCGCCCCCCGGTTACACCACTACTTTGATTGGGTTGTTGTAAAGAGTGGGTTACATCTAATACGGTAGGCGCAATCTCACGTAAGGCAGGCATTCCTCTAAAGTCAACGATTAAGTCGGTGTACCCAAATTGTGTTCCGCGATCTGTTACCCAAGCGTGATTATTGCCACTGTCCTTTACTTTTTGCGCGGCAAATTGCATGCTTTCAGGGCTCATAAATTGCCCTTTTTTAAGGTTAACGACCTTTCCAGTTTTGGCGGCAGCCACGACTAAATCTGTTTGCCTAACTAAAAAGGCAGGGATTTGCAAGACATCGACATATTGTGCCGCAAGGGCAGCATCGCTCGCTTCGTGAATATCGGTTAGGGTAGGGATATTAAATGTGTTTCCTACTTTTTTTAGAATCTCAAGGGCTTTTTCGTTACCGATCCCTGTAAAGCTATCAATACGACTGCGGTTTGCTTTTTTAAAACTTCCTTTAAAGATGTATGGGATGCCTAGCTTTTGCGCAATCCCATTGATCTTTTCGGCGATTTCAAAGGCCATTTCTTCTCCTTCTATTGCACAGGGACCTGCAATAAGGAAGAAATTATTTGGGTTAGTGGTATCTATTTTTGGTAAGGCAGAAAAGTCCATGAGTATTTTTTTACAAAACTACCTTTTTTTCTAGGAAAAAGCACTCTAGAATAAAAAGAGACAATTCGGTTATAAGTCAATAATATACCGCTATCTTTGCGGCTGTAAAAAATCACGCATGAGTACTATTAAAAACATTGCCATTATCGCCCACGTTGACCACGGTAAAACCACTTTGGTGGACAAAATAATGCACCACTGTGAGTTGTTTCGTACTAACGAAAACAAAGGGGATCTGATCTTGGACAACAATGATTTAGAACGCGAACGCGGGATTACCATTTTATCTAAAAACATCTCGGTGATCTATAAAGACACCAAAATCAATATCATTGACACCCCTGGTCACGCCGATTTTGGGGGAGAAGTAGAACGTGTATTAAACATGGCAGACGGGGTTTTACTCCTTGTGGATGCCTTTGAAGGTCCCATGCCACAGACCCGTTTTGTGCTGCAAAAAGCGATTGACTTAAAGTTAAAGCCGATTGTAGTAGTCAACAAAGTAGACAAAGAAAACTGTACCCCAGAAGAGGTGCACGAATCTGTCTTTGACTTAATGTTTGAATTAGGCGCAGAAGAGTGGCAATTAGATTTCCCTACTGTTTATGGCTCTGCCAAAAACAACTGGATGAGTCACGACTGGAAAGAGCAAACCGATTCAGTGGAGCCATTATTAGACATGGTACTAGAGCATGTCCCTAGTCCTAAGGTAGAAGAAGGAACCCCACAGATGTTGATTACATCTTTAGACTTTTCTTCTTATACGGGTCGTATCGCCATTGGGCGTTTACAACGCGGACAATTAAAGCCTGGGATGCCGGTAGCTTTAGTAAATCGCGATGGAGACATTTCAAAACAACGCATCAAAGAACTCAACCTCTTTGACGGCTTGGGACGTAAAAAAGTAGAAGAAGTCAATGCAGGAGATATCTGTGCTGTGATTGGCTTAGAGCAATTTGAAATTGGAGATACCATTGCCGATGCAGAGAACCCAGAAGCATTGCCTACCATTGCCATCGACGAACCAACCATGAGCATGTTGTTTACCATTAACGATTCTCCTTTCTTTGGGAAGGATGGAAAGTTTGTGACTTCAAGGCACATCAAAGATCGTTTAGAAAAAGAATTAGAGCGCAACCTAGCCATGCGCTTACAAGAAACCGGCTCTGCAGATAAATTTATTGTCTTTGGTCGTGGGGTATTACACCTTTCGGTTTTAATTGAAACCATGCGACGCGAAGGCTATGAATTACAAATCGGGCAACCCCAGGTAATCATCAAAGAAATTGACGGTGTTAAACACGAACCTATCGAGGAATTAACCATCGACTTACCAGAAAATGTCTCTGGAAAAGCCATCGAGATGGTCACCTTGAGAAAAGGGGAGATGTTAAGTATGACGCCTAAAGGGGAACGAATGATATGTGAATTTATCGTGCCTTCTAGAGGGATTATCGGCTTGAGAAACCAATTGCTTACCGCCACGGCAGGAGAAGCGATAATGAACCACCGCTTTAAAGAATTCGCTCCCTACAAAGGAGAAATTCCTGGGCGTATCAACGGCTCTCTAATTTCAATGGAAAAAGGAAATGCGATTCCTTACTCTCTAGATAAATTACAGGAGCGCGGAAAATTCTTTGTTGCACCAAACGAAGAAGTTTATACCGGACAAGTAATCGGAGAAAACTCTCGTGGAGATGATATGGTGGTCAATGTGACCAAAACCAAAAAATTATCGAACGTTCGTGCCTCTGGTTCAGACGACAAAGTGAAGCTTGCGCCACCGATCAAGTTTTCGTTAGAAGAAGCCTTAGAATACATTCAAGGCGATGAGTATGTTGAGGTTACACCAAATCACTTACGCCTGCGTAAAGTGTTCTTAGATGAGAACGAACGCAAGCGTCAAGCATCTAAAGTAGGATAGCATATCGCTATCGCACAACCGACTCTAATTGCTCTTTATAATCCACTATTCTCGAATGGGCTGTCCCATCGATCAATAGGATCACAATCATCATTGCTATGGTGGTGATACAACTGGCACGCCATAGGGGCTTATCCATAAAGATTATTAGTAGAGAAGCGATGATCATAATCAATGGAATCGCTTTAAAGACAATGGTGTTGTATTCCTTTAAAGTACTTTCAATACGCTCAAATTCTGAGGCGATAAAAGCAGCTGCGTCTTGCTGATAGGCTGTTTCAAATTCGGTAATTCTATTGACATTAGTATAGACTAAGCCCACGCCAATAATCATAAGAAGAATGCCTGCTACTAAGGTAGGAACGATATAAGCTTTGGCTAAATCCGTTTTGCCTAATTGCCAAAAGCCAATACTGGCGATTAAGAATAAAAGGGCAAACAAAATAAAAAAGCGGGTAGAAAACACTTCTGCTTTTGCCCACTCTGTGGCGAATTTTAATACTTCCATCGTAGAATTGATTTTATATTTTTAGTAGTTGAATAAAATAAATGAATACGCTTATTATCCCTTAACGGGATTAGGCTAACCGATTTAGATTGACCATTTAACCCCTGTTTCTTTTTCGGATAAAGTCCACAGTTGATCTGCTACTGCTTTATCTTTTGCATGGGGTTCAAGCACGCATTCTCCTACAGGGCCTTTAAAATAGTTGGCTCCCGTGGGGCCATAAAACCCAGCTTGATCTAGGCTTGCTTCAGTCGCACACATCAAGGCGGGATAAGCTCCTTTTTCTGCCGATTGTACTAGGGGCGTCCATTTCATTATTTGCCATATAAAACGGGTTAATAAACTTCCGCTGGTTTTAATCAAGGCAGTTCTTGAAGCACCTGGGTGGCAGGCATAGGCTTTTACGGTAGATTTGTCCGCTTTTTTCAATCGATCTTGTAGGGCATAGACCCCCATGATTTGAGCGAGTTTACTTTGACTATAGGCATTATTACCGCTATAGTCTTGGTCCCAATTCATATCGTCAAATTTGATGGTTTTGATGCCCATCTTATAGCCTTCGCTCCCTAATGCTATGATTCTTCCTTCTGACTTTTCGATTAGCGGAAAGAGTAGTGCTTGTAAGGTGAAATGCCCGTAATAATTTACACCTAGCTGACTTTCAAACCCATCAACGGTTAATTTTCGCGAGGGGACTTGGCCAATAGCCGCGTTACAGATCAAGGCATCAATGCGGTCAACTTTGGCCAGCACTTTTTGTGCGGCCTCTTTAACAGAAGCTTGTTGGGCTAAATCCATCGTGATGTAAGACACGTCTATGGTGTCGCCCAGTTCTTTTTTATAGGTGGCAATAACGTCTAATGACTTCTGTTCATTGCGGTTAAGCATGACCACTTTTGCGCCCTTAGACAAGAGGATACGTGCGGCTTCAAAACCGGTGCCGCTGGTGGTTCCTGTAATCAAAAAAGTTTTGTGGGTTAAATCTTTTATCCTGGCTGGCAGCCAGCCTTCTTTTCCAAATAGTTGTGTTGACATCAATGTATAATTAGAGGCACAAAGATAATTATTTTGAGAAGTTATCGAGGGTGTTTATCGCATTAGCGGGAGGGCAAGTTGGGTTCGCTCAATACGACGTTCTTCTAAGGGAAGTTGATCGGTGTAACCCAAATAGTTCCCACTAGGATAAACGCGCTCTGCCATTTGTAAGATGGGAAA
>JBELLO010000103.1:1788-4983 GCA_042096495.1 Candidatus Arcticimaribacter sp. | reverse complement strand
CCCGACTTTAAAGCCATCGCTATCCCTACCCTTTATGAGGTACACAAGGGGATGAATGGTCTTGAGGCTGCACTTGACCAAATGGTCAAAAGCATTGAAAAAGAAGTGGACAACGGGGCGAACATCGTGATCTTATCAGATAGAGGGGTGTCAAATTTCTTTGCGCCTATCCCTATGCTTTTGGCTTGTGCGCACACGCACAACGCCTTAAAACGATTAAAGAAACGTTCTAACTTTGGGATCGTTATTGAATCTGCAGAACCACGTGAACCGCATCATTTCTCTTGCCTCTTTGGTTATGGAGCGAGTGCGATCAACCCATATATGGTGAACGAGATTATCGAGCAGCAAGCCGAGAATGGTGAGCTGAAAGGTATCGACGCACCAACCGCTATTGAGAATTTCAATAAGGCTATCGCCAAAGGGATTGTCAAGGTGATGAACAAAATTGGGATCTCAACTTTACATTCTTACCGCGGGGCGCAAATCTTTGAAGCTCTAGGGTTAAGTGAAAAGCTAGTTGATCAATTCTTCTGTGATACAGCTACTAGAATTGAAGGAGTTGGATTATATGAAATCGAACGCGAAATCTCACGTCGTTACAAAAAAGCATTTACAAAAGAAGGTTTAGCGGGTCTAGACCTAGAAATCGGTGGAGAATACCGCTGGAGAAGAGATGGAGAAGCGCATATGCTCAACCCAACTACTATTGCTAAACTGCAACAAGCCGTAAAGCAAAACAAATGGGAAAGCTATGAGGTTTACTCAAATATGATCAACGAGCAGTCAGAAAAACTTATGACCATTCGTGGTTTATTTGAATTCTCAAGCTTTGATCCTATTCCACTTGACGAGGTAGAACCATGGACAGAAATTGTCAAGCGTTTTAAAACGGGAGCCATGTCATTAGGTTCGATCTCTGCAGAAGCACACGAGAACTTGGCCATCGCCATGAATCGTATCGGTGGAAAAAGTAACTCTGGAGAAGGAGGAGAAGATCCACAACGTTTCCAGCCAGACAACAATGGTAACTGGCGTAACTCTGCTATCAAGCAGGTCGCTTCTGGACGCTTTGGGGTATCGAGTCACTACCTTTCATCGGCGAAAGAAATACAAATTAAAATGGCACAAGGTGCCAAACCTGGAGAGGGAGGACAACTTCCTGGACCAAAGGTTAATCCTTATATCGCCTCAGTAAGAAATTCAACTCCTTATGTAGGCTTGATTTCTCCCCCACCTCACCACGATATTTATTCTATCGAGGATTTAGCACAGCTTATTTATGACTTGAAAAACGCTAATCGCGAAGCCCGAGTAAATGTAAAGTTAGTGTCAGAAGTAGGCGTTGGAACCATTGCTGCTGGTGTGGCTAAAGCCAAAGCAGATGTTGTTTTAATCTCTGGTTTTGACGGTGGTACAGGAGCATCTCCGCTTACTTCTTTGAAGCACGCAGGATTACCGTGGGAATTAGGAATTGCCGAAGCACAACAAACACTCGTCATGAACGATTTACGTAACCGTATTGTCCTAGAGTGTGATGGACAAATGAAAACGGGACGTGATGTTGCCATCGCTTGTTTATTAGGAGCAGAAGAATTTGGATTCTCGACTGCACCCCTAGTTGCTTCAGGATGTATTATGATGCGTGCTTGTCACCTCAACACCTGCCCAGTAGGAATCGCAACTCAAGATCCAGAATTGCGCAAGAACTTTAAAGGGAAGCCAGAACACGTCATTAACTTTATGTATTTCGTAGCAGAAGAGCTGCGTAAGATCATGGCAAGCTTAGGCTTTAGAACCGTTGAAGAAATGGTCGGTCAATCGCAGAAAATCAATATGAAGAAAGCGGTCGATCACTTTAAAGCGCAAGGTATAGACGTTTCTAAGATCCTTTACAAGCCAGAAGTTGGCCCTAAAGTGAAATTACACAACACCCAAAAACAAGATCACGGACTTGAAAACGTACTTGATTTTGATATTGTCAAGGCAGCTCACCCAGCGATTTATCGCAAAGAGGAGCAACACCTAGAATTCAACATCAAGAATACAGACCGTACTGTTGGTGCCATCCTATCAAATGAAATTTCAAAAATTCACGGAGCTAATGGTCTTCCAGAAGATACCCTGAGTTTGAAATTCACTGGAACGGCAGGACAAAGTTTTGGAGCATTTGCCGCTAAAGGACTTTATATGAAAGTCTCAGGAACTTGTAATGATTACTTTGGAAAAGGTTTATCTGGAGGAAAATTAATCGCAGAAGTACCTAAAACAGCTACCTTCAAAGCAGACGAAAACATCATTGTGGGGAATGTTGCCCTCTATGGTGCGGTAACTGGAGAAGCTTACATCAACGGGATTGCTGGAGAACGCTTCTGTGTAAGAAACTCTGGAGCTACTGCGGTAGTAGAAGGAATCGGAGATCACGGTTGTGAGTACATGACCGGTGGTATCGCGGTAATTTTAGGAGAAATAGGACGTAACTTTGCCGCTGGTATGAGTGGAGGTATCGCTTATCTATACAGCCCAGACGGTAAATTTGACGAAAAGAAATTCAACCTTGAAATGGTTGAATTAGAAGACCTGACTGATCAAGATCGCGACACTGTCCACGGACTTTTAAATAATCACAAAGATTATACATCAAGTAGTAAAGCTGCTTCAATATTAAAAGACTGGCCAGATAGTTCAAAGAACTTTATCAAGGTAATGCCAACAGATTATAAGAAAGCATTAGCTATGCTTGCTGCACAAAAAGAACAAGAACAAAACGCTTAATCTCATGGGAAAATTAAGAGGATTTATGGAGTATGATCGCATTAAAGAAGACGCGATTGACCCAAAAAAACGTATCGAAAATTACAAGGAATTTACCATTGCACCTAAAACAGAACAATTACAAGAACAAGGAGGACGCTGCATGGACTGTGGAGTTCCTTTTTGTCACAGTGGTTGTCCGTTAGGGAATTTAATTCCAGACTTCAATGATGCGGTATACAAGAACGAATGGGAGAAGGCATTAAACATCCTTCATTCTACGAACAACTTCCCAGAATTTACAGGACGTTTGTGTCCTGCGCCTTGTGAGGAAGCTTGTGTATTAGGAATTGTCAACCCTCCTGTTTCGATTGAATTAATCGAAAAGTATATCGTTGAACGCGGTTTTTCTGAAGGTTGGATCAAAGCACAGCCTCCAGT
>JBELLO010000103.1:0-1688 GCA_042096495.1 Candidatus Arcticimaribacter sp. | reverse complement strand
TAATCGAAAGAGAAGGAAGTGAAAAAGAATGGCCGTGTGAATTAGCACTTTTAGCCCTTGGATTCACTGGACCAGAATTAACTGTACCAGAACAATTTGGCCTTACCTATGATGCCCGTGGCAACGTAAAAGGAGAAAACGACTATCAAACAGTAAAGCCTAATATCTTTACTGCTGGGGATGTAAGAAGAGGACAGTCGTTAATCGTTTGGGCGATTTCTGAAGGCCGTGAAGCTGCACATCAAATCGATAAGCATTTGATGGGTCACTCGACTTTACCACAGAAGAATACTACAGGAGACTTAGTCGCTGTATAGAGGAATAACCAATCCTTGAATTAAACAGCCCTTCTATTTAGAGGGGCTTTTTTTTGCTTCTTTTACCACTTATTACCTAAAACCTACCATTTATTTATTGGCATAATGAAAGTGATCTTAATCTCATCAATTATTATTTACTTGCTGATAAACAAAACATTATGCAATTACTTAACAACATTTCTCGCTACCTATTAGGTATTCTTCTACTTGTTTTAGGCGCTAATGGCTTTCTACAGTTTCTTCCCTATCCAGATCTTGAACCAGACGCAGGCGCTTTTATGGAAGCAATCGCAAGCACTGGAATGATTTTCCCGTTATTAGGCCTTATTGAAATTGCAAGTGGAATTTTACTCTTACTTAAAAAAGCAGTGCCGCTGGCTTTACTTATGGTCTTACCCATCTTAGTAAATGCTGTTATTTTTCACCTAAGTTTAGATCAAGGAGGCATGCTACTAGCAGCCATATGTTTTGTCTTAACCGTATTCCTAATATTTCAATACAAAGAAACCTATAAAGCACTTTGCCATTAGTTAATCTTCTGGATTCAAGGCGCGATCGATCAGGTCAGCGACATTAATCCGTGCCCCTTTGGGGATGGTATCTGTTACCGTAAATATTAACAAGTCTTTCCCCGGAGTCTTAAGGTAGATTTTCTGCCCTATGGGTAAATCAACTCCGCTTTTTGAATAGGGACTCAGATTGGGATTCATGATCCCTGGAATTCTTAAAGGCAGAGATTGCACGGTGGTATTCACCAAATAAAATCCGCGTTGCGGAGTGGGGGGTCCCACTTTCTTTTTTCCGGGTTTTCCCTTAAAAACGATGTACTCCACTTTGAGAGGGGCGAGAAATCTATTTTCAAACTGCAAATACATCTCTTCTTCAATCGCTAGGGTGGCGTTAGCACCTTTGGCTAAGCCAAAACCCTTTTGCAAAGAGTCATTTTCCTCTAAACGTGCAGATACACCCAAATCAAATTTACTCTTGTTCCATATTTTCACCACATAACCCTTAAAGTTGGGGTAATCTAATTTCACCACTTGTTTAGGCGATAAGAAAAGCGTGGATCTTTCTTGAGATTGCTTTTGCGCAAAACCCAAGAAGGCACAAAAAAAGAGAAGGATACTTAATTGTTTCATAGCCTAAAAATACAACCTATCTTTGAATTTCATGAAGGAGATCAAAAAAGTAGCCGTTATTGGCGGTGGAGCCGCGGGTTTTTTTGCTGCTTTATCGGTGGCAGAACACCATCCAAATGCACAAATTACACTGTATGAAAAAACAGCTAAGGTGCTCTCAAAAGTAAAGGTCTCTGGCGGGGGACGCTGCAATGTCACCCACGACTGCACCGATATCCCCACCCTAATA
>JBELLO010000102.1:0-4985 GCA_042096495.1 Candidatus Arcticimaribacter sp. | reverse complement strand
ACAAAATAGCGGACGTAAACTCCCCACCGCCTATTTGGTTTTACTCTCTATGGGAATACTGCTATTTATTCGTCCCAGTTTTATCCAACAACTGGGCTTTCAAATGAGTTATCTAGCCGTCTTTGGCATTCTATTTCTTTCACCTCTATTTCAACTCGATTTAAAGAACAAAGCCATGCGATGGTTTTGGCAATTGACTATCGTTTCTTTAGCTGCGCAAATTGCGGTTGCACCCTTAAGTATCTTTCACTTTCATCAATTCCCAACTTTATTCCTGTTGAGTAACTGGGTTATCCTCCCCTTTATGGGGGCTTTTCTTTACTTGAGTTTAATTTGCTTGATCTGGCTTTTTTTCTTCCCATTACCGCAATTGGTACTCTTTATCGAAGACACTTTAGTCGATACTATGCTCAACTTTGTATCATGGGTAGCAGTAAAGGAAAATTGGTTACTAGACCACCTTTATTTCTCTCCTTTGAGTTTACTGCTGATTTATTTAACGCTAATTAGTTTCACCCTTTATGGACACAAGAGAAAAATCCACTGGTTTTATGGAGCAATGATAGGTTTAGTAGCACTTTATTACAACATCAAAAGAACTCCAAAACAGCAACTATGGGTAGCACATCAATACAATCAAACTGTTCTGGTAAACACAGCGAATAAAAAACTTACTTTTTATTATTCAGACAGTTTATCCCAGGGAGCAAATCTTGTAAATGATTATAGACGATACTACCCACAGCAAAAAATTGATTTTCAGCCCATAGCAAATGCATATCACATCAATGGAGTTTCCCTCTTGCTTATCGATGGACCATGGGTACTGGACTTAGAAGAAATTCCAGAAGGCTACTGGATATTACAAAAGAATGCTAAAGCAAATCTGGCGCGTTTACTTCAAAAGGCGAAGCCAAAAAAAATCATTATCGATGGCAGCAATAGCCCCTATTATCGAGATCGATGGATTAAGACCCTAAAAGCACATAACATCCCCTATCACATCACTGCTACATCGGGCGCTTACTATCTTTTCTAAATCGCGGAATAAAATTCTTGAGATAAATCTCAATGTCTTCGGGTTTAGAGAAAACAGCATAATCGCCTTGCTTGATCATTTTTAAATAAGGTTCTAGTTGCTGCGGGTTGTAATAGCCCACCACTGGCATAATAGGATCCCCATCTTCGCTAAAAAAGACCATAGTAGGATAGCCTCGAATTCCTAAAAATTGGGTGAATTGATGGGTGGCATTTCGGCTTTTGCGATTAGGGTCATAATTAGGGTTGCGAAATACTTGATCGTAAAAAGCGATTTCTTCGTCACCTTCTGCATTAAACTTTACAGCATAAAAGTGCTCGCTTATATAACGGGCAACATCTCTGTTAGCAAAGGTTTTTTTGTCGAGTAACTTACAGGGACCACACCACTTTGTATAGACGTCCATAAATATTTTTTTTGGCGCAGTTTTTTGCGCCTCAAGTGCTTCGGCTAGAGACATCCATTGGATTTCTTGAGCTTGGACAACAACAGACCCTAACAGTAAAAAAAAGAGAATTTTAAATTTCATAGCGGTAGTTTATTAATGTACTTCACCCATTAGTTTTTTCATAAGTGGGGAGAAAATAATCACGATTAATCCTGCACCCAAAGCATATTGTGAGATTAGCATAAAGCCATCTGTATAGATATCAATCGTATCTAAACCGCCCACATTGACATCGGTACTATCGACGGCTAATTGCTTTCCTATAAACCCTACGATTTGGAATGCATAGGCAGAAGATAAAAACCAAATTCCCATCATAAACGCTACGATACGTTTTGGGGATAAGCTGGTAATTTTAGATAACCCAACAGGAGACATAAACAATTCTCCAATGGATAAAACAAAATACATAATGATCAAATAAGCAAAAGGAACCATCCCGTTTTCATCTGCACTCCCCTTACTTAAGGCCAATATATAGAAACTAGCCCCTGCTAAAATCAAGCCAAGTCCAAACTTATAAGGGGTACGAGGGTTTAATTTTTTCTTTGACAAAGCTTCCCATAATAATGAAATAGGAATGGCCAAGAGAATGATAAACATTGAATTTAATGAGTTTGTTTGCGCTGCAGTCATAAATCCGTCTAACGCAACATTTCTAGAAGCAAATAAGGTAATTACACTTCCTGACAACTCGTGAAAGCCCCAAAACATGGTCATAAAAAAAGTAATTAATACGGCCATGAATAATTTCTTTCGCTCTTCTGCAGTCGATTTTAACATAATATTCCCAAGGTAAACCACGATTGTAATTCCAATTAGCTTGAAAATCAACCCTACAATAGTTTCATCGCCTAGCATAGACTCCCCACCCATGATTGCTTCATATGATGATAGTACATAAGCGATCACTGGTACAAATAAGACCGATAGAATTGGGATAAGCGTTTTTTGTGGAATCCCTAACACAGGCTTTTCATAAACGTCATTATTTGGCGGTAATCCTTTGTCTCCAAAGACGTTCTTCTTGATCCCGCTCCAAAAAAATAAAAGACCAGTCATCATCCCAAACCCGGCTAAGGCAAAGCCATAGTGATAACCATAGGTTATCGCTAATCCCCCGCACAATAATGGCGCAATCCAGCCACCAATATTAATCCCCATATAAAAAATCGTAAAACCTGAATCTTTTCTAACATCCCCGTCTTTATACAAAGCTCCCACAAAGGTGGAAATATTCGGTTTAAAAAAACCATTCCCGACAATGATAAAAGCAAGTGCTAAAAAGAATGCTATATTGTTTTCTATCGCCAAAACAAAGTGTCCAATCGACATTAAAATGCCCCCTAAAAAGATAGAGGAACGCATGCCCAGGATTTTATCAGAAACTTGACCACCAATCACGGTAGAGGCATAAACAAGAGACCCATAAGAGGCGTAAACAGCTGCAGTAGCAAAATCTCTATTGGATAAAGATTTGAATATTTCCTCTACCATGTAAAGGGTCAGTAGTGCTCGCATCCCATAGAAACTAAATCGTTCCCAGAGTTCTGCAAAAAATAAATAAAACAATCCCTTTGGGTGTCCTAATATTGTCGCTTCGTTATTTGTTTGAGTCGCCATAAAAGTTCATTTGGTTTGCTCTCCTTAAAGAATATTAGCGTTAAATGTGATCATTTTCTTATCGAGAAGGAGGTAAGTAAATTCTTATAAATGATAAAAGTTAATTCTCCCCAAAATAATCATTTTAGTCGACTTATATCAACCCCTAACAAAAATTTACACCGCAATGAAAAAGCTTATATTTACAAAAAAAAATAGCGCCTTATGCAAACGCCCGTAAGTGGATTTTCTAAACGCTCGAAGAAAGAAAAAATCGCGTGGCTCGTTAAGAACCATTTTCACAATACCGAAGCAGCTCAAGCCATTATCGAACAATACTGGCATCCAGAAGAGCAACTACAACAACTTCATGATGATTTTATCGAAAACACCATTAGCAACTACTATTTACCACTAGGAGTTGCGCCTAACTTTAATATCAATGGGAAATTATACACCATTCCCATGGCGATTGAAGAAAGCTCTGTTGTTGCGGCGGCGGCAAAAGCAGCTAAATATTGGGGAGATCGAGGCGGATTTAAAACAGAAATTTTAGGAGAGGAAAAGATTGGACAGATCCATTTTATGTATCAAGGGGATGCTTCAAAACTAGCCTTGTTTATCCCAAAGATTAAAAAACAACTCTTAGAAGACGTCGCCGATATAACTAAAAACATGGAGAAACGCGGGGGAGGAATTCGTTCCATCGAACTGCGTGACAAAACAGATCTTATCGCAGATTACTTCCAACTGCATTTATGTTTTTTGACCGTAGACTCTATGGGAGCTAACTTTATCAACTCTTGTTTAGAGGCTATCGCCAAAAGATTACAACACTATATTCGAGTAGCAGAAGTTTTTACAGAAACAGAGAAAGAAACTGAAATTGTCATGAGCATACTCTCGAATTATGTTCCTAATTGTATCGCAAAAGCCAGTGTTTCTTGTCCCATAGAAGCCCTCGAGCAAGAAGAAGGGTTAAGCAAACAGGCCTTTGCAGAAAAATTTGTTCGCGCTGTTAAGATTGCGCAAAAAGAACCCTTTAGAGCAGTTACCCACAACAAGGGTATTATGAATGGGGTTGATGCAGTGGTGATCGCCACTGGAAATGATTTTAGAGCAGTAGAAGCTGGCGTGCATGCATATGCAGCACGCAATGGTCAATATGCCAGTTTATCCCACGCTTATATCGCAGACGAATCCTTGCATTTTGAATTAGAATTACCCTTAGCCATAGGAACAGTAGGCGGCTTAACAAATTTACATCCTCTGGTCAAATGGTCACTAGAATTACTAGGACAGCCTTCTGCTACAACGCTAATGCAGATTATTACTGTGGCAGGTCTAGCCCAAAACTTTGCCGCAATTCGTTCGTTGGTTACTTCAGGGATACAGAAAGGGCATATGAAAATGCATTTGCTAAATATCTTAAATCAACTCAATGCAAATCCCGCACAAAAAGAAGCTGCAATAACTTATTTTAAGACAAATCCTGTTAGTCACAGTGCGGTTGCTAACTTCCTTGAAAAGAATAACTAATGGAATTTTACAGTCATGGAAAGGTATTACTAACAGCAGAATATGCTGTACTTGAAGGGGTAAAAGCACTATCGCTTCCCACTAAAAAAGGGCAATCGCTTCAAGTGGTCTATACCCAGGAAAACACCATTCAATGGCAAAGTTATACCGATCAAAATGAACTCTGGATTGATTTAGTTTTTGACACAAATTTTAATTGCCTTGCTTCGCAAAAAACCAGCGATGAACATATTGCATCTGTTCAAGCATTATTAAAGACCCTTTCGGCGCTTGCGCCTAATTTTCACAAGGGTGGTTTAAAGATCACAACAGTACTCGAATTTCCTCGTGATTGGGGTTTGGGGTCCTCTTCTACCC
>JBELLO010000101.1:0-4999 GCA_042096495.1 Candidatus Arcticimaribacter sp. | reverse complement strand
ACTTTTTGACCTTTTTTACGTAAGTTTTCTACCGCTTTGTCAAAGTCTCCTTCGGCTTCAACTAAAGCTTTTTTACAATCCATCATTCCAGCCCCTGTGGCTTGACGTAATTTATTTACTTCTGATGCAGTAATTTTCATAGTTTATTTGAATTTAAAACGACAAAGCTATTCCTAAGAAAAGCTTTATTCGCTATGGATAATTTACTCAATGTTTAAAGTGATGCTTATGCGTCTTTAGCTGCGTCTGTGCTTTCTGCTGCTGGAGCTTCTGGAGCTTCTGGAGCTGCTTCAACTGCTGGAGCTTCCGGCACTGCTTCAACTGCTGGAGCTTCTTTCGCATCTTCTTGGCCTTTATTCGCCGCATCTTTTTCAGATTGACGCGTAGTTAAGCCTTCGCTTACCGCTTCAGTAACAATACCTAAAATCTTATCGATCGATTTAGAAGCATCATCATTTGCAGGGATTACGAAATCTACATCACGAGGATCAGAGTTAGTATCGACCATTGCAAAGATTGGAATGTTTAATTTCTGTGCTTCTTTGATAGCAATGTGCTCGCGCTTGATATCAACAACAAATAATGCACCTGGAAGACGTGTCATATCTGTAATTGACCCTAAGTTCTTTTCTAATTTCGCACGTTGACGGTCTACTTGTAACTTTTCTTTCTTCGATAAAGTTTCAAAAGTTCCATCTTTCTTCATGCGATCGATAGAAGCCATTTTCTTTACTGCTTTACGAATGGTAACAAAGTTGGTTAACATTCCACCAGGCCAACGCTCTGTGATGTAAGGCATTTTAGCTGCAGCCGCTTTGGTCGCAACGATGTCTTTGGCTTGTTTTTTTGTCGCAACAAAAAGGATCTTACGTCCAGAAGCAGCGATTTTCTTCATTGCTTCTGCCGCTTCGTCTACTTTAGCTGCAGTTTTGTAAAGGTTGATGATGTGGATTCCATTACGCTCCATATAGATATAGGGCGCCATGTTAGGATTCCATTTTCTGGTCAAGTGACCAAAGTGTACGCCTGCGTCAAGCAGGTCTTTAACGTCTGTGTTTGCCATTTTTGGTTAGTTTACGTTCCGTAGTTAGCAATAAGAAAGTGGCTATAATATAGGCCTCTCCTATTTAGATGCTAAACTAAATCTCAGCGAGCTGAGTGGGCAACGGGTTGAAAAATATATGAACAACTCCTTTTTTTGAAAAAAGAAGCAAAAAATATTAACGCTTAGAGAACTGGAATTTCTTACGGGCTTTCTTCTGACCGAATTTCTTACGTTCTACCATTCTAGGATCACGTGTCAAAAGACCTTCTGGCTTTAAAACCAAACGGTGCTCTTCGTTGATTTGACACAAAGCACGAGAGATCGCAAGGCGAACTGCTTCTACTTGTCCATTTGTTCCTCCACCTACAACAGTTACTTTTAAATCATAGTTTCCTTCTGTTTCTGTCAAAGCAAAAGGCTGTTGGATTTTATACTGTAAGGTTGGTGTTGGGAAATAATCTGTGTAGTCTTTTTTGTTGACGGTGATTTTTCCACTTCCTTCTTTTAAGAAGATACGTGCAACAGAGGTCTTACGACGACCGATAGTATGAATTACATCCATTAGTTAAATTTATTTAATTGAATGGCGGTTGGGTTTAAACCAGCATGGGTATGCTCTGCACCATTAAATACTTTTAGATTTCTATACAAAGTGGCACCTAGTTTGTTTTTAGGTAACATTCCACGTACCGCATTTTCTACTAAACGCGAAGGGCTTTTTGCATACAATTGCTCAGCGCTTAAGGCACGTTGTCCACCTGGATAACCCGTGTGACGCAAGTAGATTTTTTGCTTCCACTTCTCACCGCTTAACTGAATTTTTTCAGCATTGATCACGATAACATTATCGCCACAATCAACGTGAGGAGTATAATTAGGTTTGTGCTTCCCGCGAATTAATTTTGCCACTTCTGAGGCCATTCTTCCTAAAGGCATTCCCGCTACATCAACTACAACCCATTGTTTATCAACGGTGTTGGCGTTAGCCGAAATGGTTTTATAACTTAGTGTATCCACAATAAATTGTTTTATCTATTATTTGTTCCCCTGCTAAGGGGCTGCAAATGTACTACATTAATTTTTGATTGACAACTGAAATAATTATGAATTAAGAATTTAGCCTTCAAAACACACAGATTAAATCGAGCTGATCTAACAGACCCTCCTACTGCTGTTCTTTAGAACGGCAGATCGTCTTCTACTTCATTGTCTTTTTCTGGTGCTGCTTCAAAAGCAGAGGCTGGTGGCATAGGAGGCATTTCTTGTGCAGGAGCAGCAGCGCCAGCAGCTTCAATTCTCCAACCTTGTACCGAGTTAAAATATTTTGTCTCTCCTTGTGGATTAACCCATTCGCGACCGCGCAAATTGATTCCTATTTTGACATTTTGCCCCAATTGGAAATTGTTGAGTAAGTCACATTTATCCTGTACAAATTCCACTAATATGTGTTGTGGGTATTGCTCTTCTGTTGTTACAACAACTTCGCGTTTACGAAAACCGTTGTTTCCATAGGTTTTGGTTTCATCTAACCACTTGATTTTACCAGATACTTCCATCTTTATACTTAATTAGAAAGCAAAAATAAGTATTCCCATGGGAACTATCCCTTTTCCCTAAACGAAAAATAGCTAGGACTTTGACTTAGCCCCGGGGTTTCGATAATAATCGGTAATTTAGAGCGTTAAGAATTTCGTGGTGTTCCAATCGTTTAAACATTTATGGAAAAGTTGGGGACTCTATGGCGCATTTGCCATAGTGGTGTTAATCATGTGGAATACTAATGTGCTTTTTCAAATTGTCAAAAAAGAGGAACGTGTCAAAATGGAACTGTGGGCCATGGCACAACAAGAGATTGCAGAAAGTTCTGACTTGAGCATCAGCTATGGGAACCTCGCCTTTGACGTTTTACAGAAAATAGGGGTTACCCCTATGATCCAAGTAGACGAACAAGGGAAAATTGTCGACTTTAAAAACATTGAATGGAGCAAAACTACCGATCCCGATTCTATTGAACTTTACAAGACGCTAGCCCATCTAAAATCAGAGAATGCCCCTATCCCGATCGTCTACAAAGACTTGATCAATCAGAATTTATATTATGGGAATGCGCCCTTATTGGTAAAGCTGCAGTACTACCCACTGGCCTTACTTTTAATCCTATTCCTTTTTGGTGGCTTGCTGTACTTTTTCTTCCAAACCAATAAAGCTTCAGAACAAAATCGCTTATGGGCAGGCATGGCCAAAGAAACCGCCCACCAAATTGGCACTCCTTTAAGTTCCCTAATGGGCTGGATCGCTTTGCTTAAAGAACAAAATATTGCTCCTGCCTCGCTAGAAGAAATGCAAAAAGATATCGAACGTCTAGAAGTGATTACAGAGCGTTTTTCAAAAGTAGGCTCCCTGCCAGAGTTGATCCCAGCAGATATCGTTAGCGTGAGCAAAGAGACCGTCGCCTATTTACAAAAGCGAACCGGGAAACAAGTAGAATGGACCTTAGACTTCCCCGACAAAGAAATTATCCTGCCACTCAATGCATCCCTACTGAGTTGGACCTTAGAAAACCTAGTTAAAAACGGCTTAGATGCCATGAAGGGAATTGGACCGCTTAGCGTGCGTATTATCGATAAAAAAACTGAAGTGCGTATTTTAGTCCGCGATGGCGGGAGCGGGATTACGCCGCAGGCGCTAAAAAAAATATTTCGCCCTGGTTTCACCACCAAGAGCCGTGGCTGGGGCTTAGGGCTTTCACTGGCAAAACGGATTGTCGACGATTATCACCAGGGATTTATCCACGTTAAAGAAACGAAACTAGGCGGGGGGACAACCTTTGAAATTATGCTGCCCAAAAGCTAAAGGAAAACCATTGACTTATTGCCCTATTTTAGCCGCAATGAATGTGGCCAAACTTTGCATTTCTTCAGACGAAAAACGCTCTTTTTTACCAAAAGTAGCATCTGACATGGATTGCAATGGAATCAAATGAACATGCGCATGTGGGACCTCTAGACCGATCACAGTCATCCCGATGCGTTTACAGGGAACGGCTTTTTCAAGACCCAAAGCGACCTTGCGAGAAAAGTCCATTAAAGCGGTATACTCCTCTTGCGATAAATCAAAAAGTTTATCTGTCTCTTTTTTAGGGATACAAAGGGTATGTCCTTTTGCATTAGGGTTAATGTCTAAAAAGGCGAGATGTTGCTCGTCTTCGGCTACTTTATATGCGGGTAATTCCCCTGCAATAATTTTAGCGAAAATGCTCATTAGGAACGACTAATGGATAAGATTTCAAATTCGATGGTGCCGTTAGGAACTTGGATCGCAGCAGCTTCTCCGACTTTTTTCCCCAATAATCCTTTTCCAATAGGAGAATCAACCGAGATTTTTCCAGAGGCTAAATCGGCTTCGCTTTGTGCAACCAGGGTGTAGGTCATTTGCATGCCATTGGATTTGTTTTTTACCTCAACGGTAGACAAAACCAATACTTTAGAGGTGTCGAGCTCTGCCTCGTTGATAATACGGGCATTAGACAAGGTCTCTTCCATTTTAGCGATGCGCATTTCTAGCATTCCTTGTGCTTCTTTTGCGGCGTCGTATTCGGCGTTTTCACTTAAATCTCCTTTGTCGCGGGCTTCGGCAATGGCTTGAGAAGCTTTGGGGCGTTCTATGTCTTTTAACTGATTGAGTTCCTCGCGCAACTTTTTTAGACCTTCTTCGGTATAATAAGATACTTTACTCATAATCTTTTCGTTTAAATAGAATAAAAAACCCTTCAATTAACGAAGGGTTGTCCTACAAATATATAAAAATGCGAAAGAATCTATCGATTAGCTTTAAAAAGAAGTGTCTTTATGGTGTATTGCTATTCATTTTAATCGGATGCAGTAAAGATGCTCTTGAGCGCAATCCATTTCTTCCTGCCATGCGTTTTTCGATCCCGATCAATTTGAGTTTGCC
>JBELLO010000100.1:0-5048 GCA_042096495.1 Candidatus Arcticimaribacter sp. | reverse complement strand
ACGCGGTAGGAGAGTGGCGTCAAAATTTCTTGCCATTCAGCATCGGTTTTCACGATTTGATAGGTGGCTTTTTCTTTTGCCTTTTCAGGGGCTTTTTTGTTGCTTTGGCAACTGCCTAAAAAGGGGAGCAATAGGAGGGTGAGTAGAATCTTTTTCATGATTAAAACAGCATTAGTTTTTTGTGTAAGTTACGGTAGAATCTTTAAAAGTCAACGACCGTGCCAAAACATCTTTTTGGCTTTGGCATTCGCCTTAGCTTGGTCTCATAAAACTTAAAGTAACACTTTAACTAAATATTTATTCAATGTAATAAAATATCAAATCATAAGTTTAATTTATGTGTATAAATTGTTGATTATAATATATTTAATATTTACAATAAGATTTACTTATATTGTGAAATGTTCAGGAGTATTGGAAAGAATTCTAGGGTAGATTTCTTGCTGCCCCATAAAAAGATTGTATATTTCCCACTATTGACTATATATATTCAAAATGTTAGAAAGCAAGAACGTCCTCCCCAAAGGAAGTAAGAAATTGATCAATGCATGGGCTTTTTATGACTGGGCAAACTCAGTTTATTCCCTGGTAATTTCCTCGGCCATTTTTCCCATCTATTATGCCGCCTTATTTTCAGATAATAACATCATTGATTTCTTTGGTTATGAGGTAAAAAATACGGCCATGATCAGCTTTGTTACTGGAGCCGCTTTTTTGGTTGTCGCTTTCATTTCACCCCTACTTTCTGGGATTGCAGATTTTGTGGGGAACAAGAAAAATTTCATGCAGTTTTTTGTCTACTTAGGCTCCATCTCCTGTATTGGATTATACTGGTTTGATCTGGATAATTTATACCTAGGATTGCTGTTTTACTTTTTAGCGATGATTGGGATTTGGGCCAGTTTAGTATTCTATAATTCTTATCTCCCGGATGTGGCTTTTCCAGAGCAGCAAGATCGTGCGAGTGCCCGGGGGTTTTCCATGGGCTATATCGGCAGTGTCTTGTTATTGCTCTTTAACCTTTCTATGGTGATGATGCCAGACGTCTATGGGATTCAAGGAACCGCAGCAGAAGCCGCTATGCAGGCCATGCGCTATTCTTTTGTTTCTGTAGGGATCTGGTGGTTTGGCTTTAGCCAAGTCTCCTTTTACTTTTTACCCAAAGGAAATAAGAACGACGAAAAGGTCACCCGTTATATTTTCTGGAATGGCTTTAGAGAATTGCGCAATGTATATCATCAAATGGCGGGGAACTTCCCGCTTAAGCGCTACCTCACGGCTTTCTTTATCTTTTCTCTCGCTGTACAAACGGTGATGTTAGTCGCGGCTTACTTTGGCGAAGAAGAAATCGCCTGGGGGTCTGACAGTGAAAAGACCATGGGCTTGATTGTAAGTATTCTTTTGATCCAAGTGATTGCCATCTTTGGGGCGATTCTCGCCGCGCGCTCTTCTCAGCGTTTTGGCAACATCCCAACATTAATTGCCATCAATATAATTTGGGTAATCATCTGTACCTATGCTTATTTTATTGAAACCCCTGAGCAGTTCTATGCTGTTGCGGGTTTTGTGGGCTTAGTGATGGGAGGAATACAGGCGACGGCACGCGCCGCCTATTCCAAATATTTACCCGAGACAGAAGACACCACCTCTTACTTTAGTTTTTATGATGTAGCCGAAAAGATCGGTATCATCATCGGGATGTTCCTCTTTGGTGCAATTGACCAAATCACAGGGAGTATGCGCTACTCCATCATCTTTTTCACCCTTTTCTTTGTGCTAGGGGCGATTATGCTGACACGGGTCAATAAAAAACCGGCTATTCTGTCGCCAATCGAATAGAGCCAGAGCCGGCGACCTTAGTATAGATTTTACCAGTGGGTTCCCCAAAGTAGCGAATGCGACCAGAACCTGCCACGGTAGCGTTTAGATTGTCTGTACAGTTTATATAAATACTGCCAGAGCCCGCTAAACTCGCCTCGGCATCTTTAGCTTGAAGCTCTTGGAGGCGAATGCTGCCAGAGCCAGAGAGTTTTGCCTTCACATTTGAGGCCTCTCCTTTCAGGTGAATTTTTCCACTTCCAGAGAGTTGCGTTTTCACTTCCGCAGTCGCTAGCGATAAGACGATTTTTCCACTGCCAGATAAGTTGGCGTTAAAACGATTGCTTTTAATGCGTTCTTCGCTGTAAATCTTTCCAGAGCCTGAGAGTTTTGCACTTTTTAAAGCCACCAGTGGAACTTTGATCTTAATGCTTTTTCGGTTCGAGGTTTTAAAGTAGCTGTTCTTTTTGGTACGAATGATTAATGTTCTGTCTTTGACTTCAGTAATGATGTCTTCGATCAAGTTTTCGTCAGTATAAATGCTGAGTTGGTTCTCCATGCTTGAAGTCAATTCCACATTAAAGGAGCCAGCGACCTTTAAGGCGTCAAAATTGTCGATGCTGCGTTCTTTTGTAACGAGTTTTCCATTGCCTTTTCGTTTGTTTTGCGCACAGGCACTTAGGCTAATAAAAAGGATTAATGCGCTAAGGGTGTAAGTTAAGTGTTTCATTTTAAGTTAGTTTTGGGTTAATTTAATACTGCCATAATCGGCGCTTAAGTTTAATTGATTGATACCGTTGCGGTGCTGACCTTGATAATATCGGTCGGTTGATTCGATGATTTTCTTTCTGTAGTCTAGGGGGAAATCTGTTTTAAAGCCAGCGTATTCTGTTTCTATGGTAAAGGCAAAATCCCAATCAGGATCTGCCCCTAATCTAATTCCTGTGTAATCTGCCTGCACATCTACTTCTTTTGTAGTGGCCGCTATTTCTTCCACGCTAAGACTGCCATAATCCATGCTTAAGTCAAGTTTTGTGGTGAGTCTCCCTATTTTAATGGTGAGATAATCTGCTTCTCCGATCAGGGTGTTTCCTTCATCGAGGCTCAGGCTGCCATAATCGGCCTCAAAGTCTAAGATGGCCACCAGGCCAAAGCTACTTTTGCTGTAATCAGCATCGTATTCGATTTTATTGGCTTGATCAATTTTTAATCCAGAATAATCTGCCTCAATAACCGCTTCATTAACAAATTCTATCTCAGAATTAGGGGCATAGGCAATTTCGATTTCATTACGCGTATGGTTTAATTTCCCTACTTCAAGTCGCCCATAAGCACAGGACAGACGGGTGGCGCCATCTGTTTCGTCAAGAGAGATGTTTCCGTAATCATTCTCTATGTCTAGGGCGGCTGTTTTAGGCATATATACTAAATAGTTAATGCTGTAATCAAGGCGCTTTGCGCCAAAGAAACTCCAGCCACTCCACCAGGAAGTTTTGTTCTTCTCCAACAGGGTAGTGGCTCGAACTAGATTAGCAGTAGCGTCAAAGTCTATCTCGATATTGTCTAAAGCATCTTCTGCGCGTTCTTCGCTACTCGCATTTACTTTGATACTCACCTCTATGGTGACTTCATCTTTATCCCAACTGTTGAGTTTTACCGTGCCATAACTGTTGTCAATGGCGAGTTTTCCATTAGGTGATAAAGGAAAGTTTTTGGTGATTTTTCGCTCTAATGTTTGCGCACTCATAAGTTGAATGCACAGAAAAAGACAGAGGGTCAATCGTGGGTAGTGTTTATAGAATACTGTTTTCATAGTCATTTTCATTACGCGCTTTAAGCACTTGTTCTAATTCGTTTAAGATGTCCAGGCGTTGTTGTAAGTTGTCGATCATCGCTTTAAGTAAGAGGGGGTGTTCATTTTGCTCATTGAATTGACTTTCTAAGCCGGTATAAGCCTCGTCTAGGGCTTTGAGTTGAGATTTTATGTCTTGAAGTGGGATGGCAAAGTCTTCTTGATAGTTGATTTCTAGGTAGTGTAGTTGTGTTTGTATCTGTGCTTCATAAATAGAAGTTAGTGGGGCGCTAGTCTTTGGGGTTTCTGGGAGGGTAGTAGAGTTTAATGCGAGTAAGAGGGTAAAACTAGCTGCAATACTGATCCAAGTCATCAACTTGATGGCAGGGCGATTTTGCTTTTCCAACTTTCGCTGAAAACGCAACTGATGCCCTTCTAGGGGAGGACGCTGGTCCATTTGGCTTTTTAAAGCCATAAATTGTTGTTCAAGTGATTTCATCTGTTGTAATTTTTTGTTTCAACTGGTCTTTAGCGCGGGAGACTAGGGTGCGGCAATTGCCATAGCTAATGTCAAGTATACCGCTGATTTCTTCATAGTCATAGCCCTCAAAATACATCAAGATTAAAACGTTGCGATAACGCGGTTTGAGTTGGTTAAGCCCCTGTTGTAATTGCTTGAGTTGTTCATTGTTGTTCTCTTCTATTGTTGTTTTATCTGGAAGAATAGCCTCGTTAAGTGAATAGTGGACCGCTTTTTCTTTTGTTTGCACAAAACTTAAGGCCTTTCTTATGACGATTTGTTTTAGCCAACCGCCAAATTTATTGTCTCCCTTGTACTGGGCTAATTTTTCGAAGGCGGTTAAAAAGCCCTCGTGCATGATATCTTCTGCATCGACAGGATTTCGAACAATGCGCAACGCACTGTGATACATGGCCAGATGATAGCGTTGATAAACTTCGAGCTGCGCGCGCTGATCTTTCTCTTTACAAAGAGGAAGGAGTTGATCAATGCTCATATTTTGTATCATCTGGTTATGACTTCTACCTTATAAGAGCCAAAAGAAAGAAAAAGTTACACTTTTACTCAAAAAAATCCTTTGGCATAACTCTTGACTTTATTAAGGGGAAATAATAAAAACCTTTTGGTTTGTCCATGATATGACAAACTGACGTATATATAGCCTTATGTCAAAACCCATTTTTAGCTCCTTAGACAATTTGTCACTTCAGGATATTGAAGCCGAAGCAGATTTAATCCCCTTAATGACCACCGAAGATGAAGAAGCCCTTGAGTTAGAAGAGCTGCCAGAATTAGTACCCATCCTCCCGTTAAAGAATACGGTCTTATTCCCAGGAGTTGTAATTCCCATCACGGTGGGACGTGATAAATCCATCCAATTGATCAAAGACGCCAATAAGGGCGATAAAGTGATCGGGG
>JBELLO010000099.1:0-5136 GCA_042096495.1 Candidatus Arcticimaribacter sp. | reverse complement strand
CTTTATGCGCTCCATCGCAAAAAGGCATTTCTTTTGACAGACCACAACCACAAAGGGAAAATCGCGGGCCGTGTTCAATGGGGTTACCTTCTGGATCTGTTAAATTGATTTCACCTCTCACCACAATAGGTCCTTGAGGTTTTCTAAAAATAGTGGGTTTACTCATAGCATGTGATTTAAAGTTGGTGAAGATAAAAAAGTTACGTCAATAAATTCCCTTCTTCATCCCAAACCGCAATTTCGTTGCGCATTTCTTGATCGACACATTTAGCGATCCACGCAGGATCATAGGTTAATCCCATGTCATCTAGTACCTCTTGGGGTACACCATCCCAAACATGGGGGGAATTCCCACGGTAATCCAATTCTTTTATGCCTACGGCAGAAGTAAAATAACCGGTTAACACTAAGTTGCGTAACAGAGCAAAGAACTGCACCTCTTGGGGCTGCTCTTCTACCCCTTCTAAAGGGAAAGCCATTTGATCCAAAATACTTTTTTGTTGCCCTTCTTCTAAGCGGGTAAAATCCAACCCAAAACTTCGATTCGCTTTGGTGTTTAACGCCATCAAACCACCGCGCATGGGCAATTGAAAATCGGGATAATCCACCATCATAAAAGCGATAAATGGCACTACTCCTGCTTCTTCTGTAGATCCCTGTTCATTTGGCGGTAAAATTAGGTTTGCTAGACAAGTTACTAGCTCTTCTTCAGCTGGGGTAAAAAAAGTGGTCTCTAACAAAACCTTATCAATGGCCGCCTCTTTTTTATTTCTTCCGTATTGGTATTCCCATATCTTTTCAGTGACTTTTTCTGCAGGTTCATCGCAACTGTTTAACAACAATCCTCCTGCAACAGAGCCTAATAAAAGGGATTTTATACTTTCTCTTCTATCCATGATTTAGATATTTTGCTTTTTTAATTCTTGAATAATAAAGTCTGACGTTCTCCAGGCTAAAGCCATGATCGTCCAAGTGGGGTTCTTGTCTGCCTGGGAAACAAACGGTCCAGCATCGACCACAAAAACATTGTCCACATCGTGTAATTGCTCAAACTCGTTGACCACAGATTTTGTTGGATCACTCCCCATTCTTGTCGTCCCTACTTCGTGAATAATTCGTCCAGGAGCATGCAAACCATAGTTGCGATCTACCCCGGGTTTCTCCCCTAATAATACTCCTCCCATATTGGTTAAAATCTCTTCAAAAGTTTCATGCATATGTTTGGCTTGTTTTTTTTCAAAGTCAGACCATTTATAGTGAAAGCGTAAGACAGGAATCCCAAATTCATCTACCGTAGTAGGATCAATTTCACAATAGTTATCTTTTCGGGCGATGGCTTCTCCCCTACCAGAAATTCCCACGACAGAACCATAGAACTTTTTGACATCTTCCCGCAGGCCATTACCATAACCTCCTACTTTTTCGCCTAAATATTTATTTAATCCATTGGGGTCAAAACCTGTTCCATAACTGGGCATGCCCATCCCTCCCCATTGTTCTAAATGATAACCTCGAGGGAAGTCTAAATTTTTATTATCTAACCACCAGGGGGAATAAACATGCATTCCACCCACTCCATCTTCGTTATAGCGCTTGCGGTTCATTAATGCAGGGACAAAAGCCATGCGGTCTGCTCCTGTAGAATCATGTAGGTATTTTCCGATCAGGTTACTGCTATTGCCTAAACCATTAGGGTGTTGACTACTTTTTGAATTCAATAATATACGTGCCGTACTACAGGCAGATGCCGCCAGGATTACAATTCTACCTTTGAGGGCATATTCGCGGCGATCTTCTTTATTAATATATGCTACACCAGTGGCTTTCCCTTCTTCGTTTGTTAAGACTTCTTTAACCATGGAATTGACATATAAATCAACTTGTCCTTTCCCTTTTTGGGCAGGGAAAATAAGACAGGATCCCGAGGAGAAATCAGCATAAACAGCGCATGAACGAGCACATTGATTGCAGTAAAAACAAACGCCTCTTTCATTGTTGATTCGCTTTGTCAAAATAGATAAACGAGAGGGGATTACAGTCACATTTGATTTCTTTGCTCCTTCTATATACAGTAATTCGTGTAAGCGCGGTTTAGGAGGTGGTAAGAAAAATCCGTCGGGTTCATTAGGAAGATTTTCTTTACTGCCAAAGACACCAATTAGCTTATCGACTTTATCATAATAGGGCTTAACATCTTCGTAACCAATGGGCCAATTTTCGCCTAATCCATCTCGGTCTTTCCCTTTAAAGTCTCTAGGACCAAAACGCAGGGAGATGCGACCCCAGTGATTTGTTCTCCCACCTAACATGCGAGATCTAAACCAGTCAAATTGTGTATCTCCAATGCGATTATAAGGCTCTCCTTCTATTTCCCAGCCGCCATAGGCCATATCATACTCACCAAAAACTCGTTTTGTTCCAGCACCACGACGTGGAGATTCATACGGCCATTTGAGTTGGGTTTGCTGTGCTGGATCGGCAGGGTCAAAAAACGGGCCTGCTTCTACCACCGCAACTTTAAGGCCAGCATCGGCTAAAATCTTTGTAGCCATTCCGCCGCCAGCACCAGATCCTACGATAACGACATCATAAAGGGTACTGTTTTCAATTATTTGCATATCTAACAATTTAAGGGAAGTTAGTGATTATTTTTTTACATTTAAGGAAACGAAAACAGTTAGAGTATGAATCGAATTTTACTATTATTACTAGGAATCACCTTACTATCTAGCCCCTTTGATGCTTCCGCACAGCGTAAAAAGAAAAAAGAGGAAACCTCAAAAAAAGCACAACTTCCACTGGAGGCGTTTGAGTTTCGAAATGTAGGGCCGGCCTTTTTATCTGGCCGAATCGCCGATATAGTCTTCCATCCAGATAATGATAATATTTGGTATGTAGCTGTAGGCTCTGGAGGAGTTTGGAAAACTGAAAATGCGGGGACAACCTGGACGCCATTATTTGATGAGCAAGCTTCTTATTCTACAGGCTGTATTACCCTTGACCCGCAAAATCCTGCTACTGTATGGGTAGGCTCTGGAGAAAATGTAGGAGGGCGTCATGTCGCCTACGGCGACGGAATATACCGTTCAAAAGACGGGGGTAAAAACTGGGAGAATATGGGCTTAAAGCAATCTGAGCATATCTCAAAAATTATTGTACACCCAGACAATTCTGATGTAGTTTGGGTCGCTGTACAAGGACCCCTTTGGAACAAAGGTGGTGAACGTGGAGTATATAAAACGAACAATGGTGGAAAAACGTGGAAACAGGTCTTAGGGGACAGTGAATGGACAGGAGCGACAGATATTATGATCGATCCCCGCAATCCTCAAATTCTTTATGCAGCCACTTGGGACAGACACAGAACAGTCGCTGCCTTAATGGGAGGTGGTCCAGGCTCTGGAATTCACAAATCCACAGATGGAGGAGAAACTTGGGAAAAACTTACGAATGGTCTTCCAAAATCAAATATGGGGAAAATAGGCTTAGCCATTTCTCCACAACAACCAGATGTGGTGTATGCCGCCATAGAGTTAGACCGCACTAAAGGTGGGGTTTATCGCTCTGCAGATCAAGGCGCCTCTTGGAAAAAAATGTCTGATGCAGTATCTGGAGCAACAGGACCGCATTATTATCAAGAACTCTATGCTAGTCCGCATAAATTTGACCGACTCTATTTAATGAATGTGCGTGTCTTAACTTCTGAAGACGGCGGGAAAACCTTTGTTCAGTTAAAAGAAGAAAAGAAACACTCTGACAACCATGCTATCGTGTTTAAAAAAGATGATCCTAATTATATCATGCTAGGAACAGATGCTGGGATTTATGAAACCTTTGATCTTGCAGAAAATTGGCGCTACCATAAAAACCTGCCTTTAACACAATATTATAAGGTTGCGGTAAACGATGCAAAACCTTTTTATCACATCTTTGGCGGGACACAAGACAATGGTTCTTCAGGAGGGCCGTCTGCTACTGACGAAAGAGAAGGAATTAGCAATAAACACTGGTACAAAACCCTTTTTGCTGATGGACACCAATCTGCAACCGATCCAGAGTATAATGACATTATTTATGCCGAAACGCAACAAGGTGGATTGCACCGAGTAGATTTAAGCACAGGGGAGCAAGTAATGGTTCAACCGCAAGCAGGAAAAGGAGAACCTCATGAACGTTTTAACTGGGATGCTCCCATCTTAGTTTCACCTCACGATCCCGCAACACTTTATTTTGCCTCTTACCGCGTGTGGAAATCAACTAACCGTGGAGACGAATGGACTACTATCTCTGGTGACTTAACTAGAAATGAGGAGCGCCTATCGCTTCCCATCATGGGACGCCAGCAATCCTGGGACAACCCTTGGGATGTAGGAGCCATGTCTAACTATAATACCATTAGCTCGTTAAGCGAATCCCCTTTGGCCAAAGGCCTAATTTATGCTGGAACAGATGATGGTTTTATCCAAGTTACCACTAATGGTGGGGCACAATGGACAAAAATTCCCGTGACAAAAATGGGCTTACCAGCGCGTAGTTTTGTCAATGACATCAAAGCAGATTTACATGACGAAAATACCGTCTATGCTGTCTTAGATAACCATAAAGAAGGAGACTTTAATCCATATTTATACAAGAGTACAGACCGTGGTCAAACCTGGACTTCTTTGTCTAAAAATCTCCCTAAAAGAACATTGTTATGGAGAGTTGTTCAAGATCATGTCAATAAAAACCTTTTCTTTTTAGCGACAGAGTTTGGAGTATACACGTCTTTAGATGGGGGTATAAATTGGCAAAAATTACCGGGAACTCCTAATATGGCTTTCCGCGATTTGGTGATTCAAAAAAGAGAAAATGATTTAGTCGCCGCTTCTTTTGGACGTGGGTTTTATGTCTTAGATGATTATAGCGCCTTGCGCGAAATGACTCCAGAGGCTTTACAAGCTAAAGGTACTTTATTTAAACCTCGTGCCGCAAAGTGGTTTATTCCCCGAAGTAATCTAGGAAATACAGGAGCTGACTTCTATATCGCAAAAAACCCTGAGTTTGGAGCAGTATTCACTTATCATCTATCAGAAGATTTTAGCAGCCTTAAAAAAGAACGTAGAAAAAGAGAAAAAGTTTTAAATAAAAAAGAAG
>JBELLO010000098.1:0-5156 GCA_042096495.1 Candidatus Arcticimaribacter sp. | reverse complement strand
ACTAACCAGTGCTTTAAGCTTTGTTGCTTTGGCACTTTAGTGCCTTCCACTATGGCCCAATAAATCTTTTTCGCTTCCCTGGATTTAAATTGTTCGTTTAAACGGCTTAAGGCTTTTGAGGTACGTGCAAAAACTAACACGCCGCTGGTGGGGCGGTCTAAACGGTGTACGACCCCCAGGAACACTTCACCGGGTTTATTGTATTTTGTTTTGATGTAGGCTTTCGCCAAATCGACTAAAGGAACGTCCCCAGTTTTATCTCCCTGGACTAACTGCCCTGGCGCTTTATTGACAACCAACAAATGATTGTCTTCATATAAAATGGCAGAAGGATCTAAAGTGTTAATACTGCTCTTTTTCGTTAGGGAAATCCCCAGATTTAACATCGGTTGTATAATCAGAAACCGCTTCGGTAACGGCGCTGTGTAAGTCGGCATAACGGCGTAAGAATCGCGGACTAAACTCTTTGCTCATCCCCAGCATGTCGTGTAAGACCAGCACTTGGCCATCAACATGATTTCCTGCCCCAATCCCGATCACGGGAATGCTAATAGACTCTGCCACTTTCTTTGCTAACTCAGCAGGGATTTTTTCTAGGACTACGCCAAAACATCCCAATTCCTCTAGCATCTTTGCATCTGAAAGTAATTGAGCAGCTTCTTCCTCTTCTTTAGCACGAACAGTATAGGTCCCAAATTTATAGATTGATTGAGGGGTTAAGCCTAAATGTCCCATGACAGGAATTCCTGCTTGAAGAATACGTTCAATCGATTGTTTTTCTTGGATTCCGCCCTCTAGCTTTACGGCATGTCCACCAGATTCTTTCATGATCTTGATGGCAGATTTTAGCGCTTCTTTAGAATCGGCTTGATAGGTCCCAAAAGGAAGGTCGACCACCACTAGCGCTCTTTTTGCTGCGCGAACCACAGAACTGGCGTGATAAATCATTTGATCTAAGGTAATGGGCAAGGTCGTTTCGTGACCTGCAATAACATTTGAGGCAGAATCTCCCACTAAAATTACATCAATGCCTGCGGCATCAACCAGACCAGCAAAAGTATAGTCATAAGCAGTAAGCATGGCGATTTTCTCCCCATCCTTTTTCATTTGAATTAAAGAATTCGTTGTAATGCGTTGATAGCTCTTTTTGGCAGTTGACATAACGGCTAAATATTTTTACCAAATGTACTTCTTTTCCCATTTTAAATGAAGATAAAAGCAAAAATTGGAACAAACTGTCTGACGATGCTGACAGCCTGTCATAAAATTCATTATGGCATATTCCTTGACTTATTCAGAAAAAATTAAAACCACTAACATGAGTAAAATAATTGGAATCGATTTAGGAACGACCAATTCGTGTGTCTCGGTAATGGAAGGTAACGAACCTGTTGTTATCCCAAATGCTGAAGGAAAGCGCACCACCCCATCGGTTATTGCCTTTGTTGAAGGAGGAGAAATTAAAGTAGGAGATCCTGCAAAACGTCAAGCAGTAACAAACCCTACAAAAACCATCGCTTCTGTAAAGCGATTTATGGGAAATAAATATTCTGAATCTTCAAAAGAAGCTTCAACAGTTGCCTATAAAGTAGTAAAAGGGGACAACGATACACCACGTGTTGATATCGATGGTCGTTTATACACGCCACAAGAATTATCTGCCATGACCCTTCAAAAAATGAAGAAAACGGCAGAAGATTACTTAGGGCAAGATGTAAGCGAAGCAGTCATTACTGTCCCAGCTTACTTTAACGACGCACAGCGTCAAGCGACAAAAGAAGCAGGAGAAATTGCTGGTCTTAAAGTACAACGTATCATCAACGAACCCACCGCTGCAGCCCTTGCATATGGTTTAGATAAAGGTGGAGCAGATCGCAAAATTGCCGTTTATGATTTAGGAGGAGGAACTTTTGATATCTCTATCCTTGAATTAGGAGACGGAGTCTTTGAAGTACTCGCAACTAACGGGGATACTCACCTGGGGGGAGATGACTTTGACCAAGTTCTTATCGACTGGTTAGCGAATCAATTTAACGAAGCTGAAGGCATGGACTTAAGAAAAGATCCTATGGCCTTACAACGTTTAAAAGAAGCCGCTGAAAAAGCGAAGATTGAATTATCTTCTTCTACGCAGACAGAGATAAACCTGCCTTATGTTACGGCAACCGCTTCTGGACCTAAACACTTAGTGACTACTTTAACCCGTTCTAAATTTGAACAATTGTCTGACGAATTAGTACGTCGTTCAATGGCGCCTGTAAAGAAAGCCCTAGAAGACGCTGGTTTATCGACTTCAGAGGTAGATGAAATCATCCTAGTAGGAGGGTCAACGCGTATCCCGATTATCCAAGAAGAGGTCGAAAAATTCTTTGGTAAAAAGCCTTCAAAAGGAGTAAATCCTGACGAAGTAGTGGCCATCGGTGCAGCGATCCAAGGGGGAGTATTGACCGGAGATGTAAAAGATGTTTTACTCTTAGACGTTACCCCACTTTCATTAGGAATTGAAACCATGGGAAGTGTAATGACGAAACTAATCGAGTCGAATACTACTATTCCAACAAAGAAATCTCAAGTCTTTTCAACCGCAGCAGATAATCAGCCTTCTGTAGAGATTCACGTCTTACAAGGAGAGCGTTCTATGGCGGCAGATAATAAGACCATTGGTCGTTTTCACTTAGATGGAATCCCACCTGCGCCTAGAGGAACACCTCAAATCGAAGTAACCTTTGATATTGATGCGAACGGAATTATCAAAGTAACTGCAGCAGATAAAGCCACAGGAAAAACACAAGACATTCGTATCGAAGCTTCTTCTGGTTTAACCGAAGAAGAAATCGAGAAAATGAAGCAGGAAGCCGAAGCAAATGCGGAAGCTGATAAGCAAGCCAAAGAGCAGGCGGATAAACTCAACGCTGCCGATCAAATGATTTTCCAAACCGAAAGTCAATTGAAAGAATTTGGAGAAAAACTTTCTGACGATAAGAAAAAGCCCATCGAAGAAGCTTTAGAAGAATTAAAGAAAGCGTATGAAACCAAAGACTTGGCCATTATCGATCCAGCTTTAGAAAAGATCAATGAAGCCTGGAAAGTAGCTTCTGAAGAAATGTACAAGGCACAAGCCGAAGGCCAAGCCCAAAGCCAGCCAGGACCAGACCCAACTGCTAATGCAGGTGGAGAAGCTGCTGGTGGTGACGATGTACAAGACGTTGATTTTGAAGAAGTCAAATAAACCTTTGATTTTTTAGATGAAAAAGCGACTCCATTTGGGGTCGTTTTTTTTTTGTTATTTTTTTTATAAATTTACAATTAACCAAACGTCATGAAACCTACTAAAGCCACTATCGCTTTATCGACTCCCGTTAAGCCCTTTTTTATTTTTAGGGATGTACTTATGTTTATTCCTATCAACTCCAACACTAGCTATTTGTAAAACCTTTACACTTTAAGCTGGCACGTTCGCTAAAAACAGCCCCCGGCTGTTTTCTTGACGCTCTGGCCTGTATCAAGACAAAATGAACATTAGATTAATATTGGCTTGCAGGCCTTTTATTATTCACTAAATTTGAATAAAAAAAGCATGGAAAATGCAGACAAGCTTGTCTTGCTCAATCAATCGACGAATAACTACTTATTAAAGACCCTAGACATCAGTTTTACTGAATTAGGGGACGATTATCTTGTTGCTAAAATGCCGGTCAATGAAAGCGTCTATCAACCCGACAGAGTCTTACACGGCGGCGCCACTTTCGCCCTTGCAGAAACCGTGGGAAGTGTAGCTTCTTATATTTTTGCCAAAGGCGAAAACCAAATCGTTCGCGGGATAGAAATGTCCGGGAATCATTTGCGTTCTGTGAGCAGTGGACATGTGTATGCCCGCGCAGAAAGCATTCATAAAGGGCGTACCACTCAGATCTGGCAGATTAAAGTAACCGATGATCAAGATCAGCTGGTCTCTTTAATTAAGTTAACCACCATGACGCTTCCACAAAAATAGATGCAAGACTTTCTAGCAGACTTAGTAGAAAAACAATACCCTTTTGTGCTCTTTCGCTTTCCGCAAGAAGCAAAAGTACACTGCTATTATCAATCAGATAGTTCGACGCATTGGACCCATAATTTTGAGGAAGAGGGCTTTGTATTTGCTCCTTTTGTTCGACAACAAAAACAGCTGATGATTCCAGCGAACCAGCAAAAAAGTTTTGCGCTTAGTGCGTCAAATACTTCAAGTGCAAACCCTGTATTACCGAAGGATGCACAGGCGAATTTTGAAGCTAAAGTTGCTGCTGCGGTACAAAAAATCACCGATACCGATCTTGAAAAAGTGGTCTTGTCCAATGCCTTTGACTTGCCCTATGATGGCGAGGGAATTACGGTCTTCCATCGTTTAGTCCTTAAGTATAACAACGCCTTTGTTTACTATTGGTTCCACCCCCAAACCGGGCAATGGCTAGGGGCATCACCAGAGCGCTTAGTCGCCTTAGAGAAAGGTCATTTTTCAACGGTAGCTTTAGCAGGGACTTTGCCTATCGGCGGAAGCGAAACTGACTGGACTCAAAAAGAAAAACACGAACAACAAATTGTGGTTGATGCCATCGTTGAAGGCTTACGCCAAAGTGGCGCCGCTCATAATATCCAAATAGGGGAACGGTCTACTGTGCAAGCCGGGAAACTCTTTCATTTACAAACTCCCATTGCCGCAGAAATTTATGCGGGAAGTTTATTGCCCTTAGTGCAGTATTTGCACCCCACTCCCGCAGTAGGAGGCTTGCCAAAGGCAGCTGCAGTAGCCTATATCACCGCTCGCGAAGAGTATGACCGCAGCTATTATACCGGCTTTTTAGGGCCTTTTTCTAAAGGGGTGAGTGCTAAGTTTTTTGTCAACCTGCGCTGTGGAAAGTTAAGCCAGAATAGCATACGCATTTATACCGGTGCTGGGATTACCCAGGGCAGTGTCCCCGACAAAGAGTGGGAGGAGATTTGCCGTAAAGCCACTACTTTTTTATCGGCTTTGTGATTTTTGCTTTAAAATGAAGGCGAAGCACAGACGTTTTGTATTTTTGTGGCGCTATGATTAAAATGAACGAGACCAATGTGGAGCAATTGTACCCCTCAATTCCTTTGGCACAAACCATTGTTCAATTTTGTGCGGCTAAAAA
>JBELLO010000097.1:0-5182 GCA_042096495.1 Candidatus Arcticimaribacter sp. | reverse complement strand
GAAAAACAACACAAACATTTAACCAATATCAACCTCAACAAGCAAGGGCATTAGTGAAAAAGTTCACCGAAGAGAACAAAACCGCCCCCACAATTCGACTAGCAACAGACATTAACTACTTGGATATTTGTGAATATCTGCAGCGAGAATTACAAAAAATAGGGATTAAAATCGTGATTGATTTAATGCCAACTGCTACTCTAAGGCAAGCCAAATCTTCTGGAAAACTAGAGGCTTTTAGAGCAAGTTGGATCGCTGACTATCCAGATGCTGAGAATTATCTTTCTTTATTTTATTCGGCGAATTTTTCTCCAGGCGGGCCAAATTACACTCATTTTAAACAAGCAGAGTTTGACGCACTTTACAAAAAAGCTTTATTGCAATCTTCTTTAGATGAACGCATTGCCTTGTACAGAGAGATGGATGAGATGATTATGCAGCACTATCCCGTTGTACCCTTGTATTATGATCAAGCGGTTCGATTTGTTCAAAAAAATGTTCAAGGTCTTGAGATGAACCCTTTAAACTTACTTTACCTAAAAAGGGTCTATAAAACTGCTCCTTAGTCTTTGCGCCATTTGGCCGTAAGGCCATAAATATTTTCTAAGATATCACGGTCAATTTGCGTTAAAGCAATCTTCCTGCGTTGCATCATGGCTGCATTACTTTCCATGGCTTTGTCAAAGGCATAGGTTTTTAATCCTTGTGCTCCCCCATAACTAAAACTGGGCAAGAAAGTACGTGGAAAGCCTGTTCCAAATATATTGGCACACACCCCAACCACTGTTGCGGTATTAAAAGTCGAGTGAATGCTACAACGAGAATAGTCTCCCATGAGTAGTCCACAAAACTGAAGATCTGTTTTCGCGAAATTTTCTGTTTGGTAGTTCCAAACCCGCAGTTTACCGTAGTTATTTTTTAGGTTCGAGGCATCTGATGCGGCGCCAATATTACACCACTCTCCGATAACAGCGTTCCCTAAAAAGCCATCGTGCCCTTTGTTTGAATAGCCAAGGATAAGAACATTATTAAGCTCACCACCGGCTTTTGCATAAGGGCCTAAGGTCGTTCCGTCATAAATTTTAGCGCCCATTTTTACCACGGCCTGCTCGCATAATGCGATACTGCCTCGCAGCATACTCCCTTCCATCACCTCAGCATTTTTCCCAATATAGATAGGACCTTCAGTAGCATTTAAGATGGCGCATTCTACTTTCGCTCCTTCTTCTAAGAAAATATTTTCTGGAGCAATCAATTGATTTGTAGAAGAGATGGGAGCACTTTTTCTTCCTTTGGTAAGGCGCTCAAAGTCTAATGCTAAAACCGCTGCATTGTTTAAAAATAAATCTGTTGCTGATTTGATATGTATCAAGGAAGATTCAACTTCAATACAATTGATTGAACTACTCACTTCTGGCGGAAGTGGACTTTCTGTCAAACAGGCGAGAATATTTCCATCGACCGTTAAAGCATCGTTCAAGGTCAAGGTTTTCACTTTATCTGCTAGCGCTTGAGTAGGAATATAAGCAGGATTGATAAAGAGATTTTCTTTAGCCGCTTCTATGGGAAACTTTGGTTGTAAATAGTCCTGGGTAAAGCAGCCACATTTTACTCCTAAAAAGGCTTCCCACTTATCTTGCAATCGATCAATCCCTATACGCAATTGTGCGACTGGACGAATAAAAGTAAAAGGTAATAACTGGTCGCGTTCTGGACCATCAAAAAGAAGAATGTTCATGGATAATCAATTACATAAAATCTATCCCTAAAATTAGGCATAAATTCTCGAAGCAAAACAAGGACAAAAAAAAACTGCCCTAAAAGGACAGTTTTTTGAATTATGGTTAAGTTCAATTTATTTTTTGAACTTGGCGTATTTGTTCTTGAATTTATCAATTCTACCTGCGGTATCGACCAATTTCGATTTCCCAGTATAGAAAGGGTGTGAAGTTCGAGAGATCTCTAATTTCACTAAAGGATACTCACTACCGTCGATTTCGATGGTCTCTTTTGCATTAACGGTTGACTTAGTTAAAAACACATCTTCGTTTGACATATCTTTAAAGGCTACTAGTCTGTAATTATCTGGATGAATATCTGCTTTCATATCTATATTGTTTTAAAAACGTGTGCAAATGTAAAGGAATTTTCTAAATTTATAAAATTGAAACCAATTAAATACTTGAATTTTTACAGATTATGGAAAACAACTCATCTACATTAAAGTCACACATCCTTCAATACGGTTTATTATTGGGAGGAATTTCAGTCGTTTTTGCCCTAATGCTCTTCTTTTTAGATATGCATTATTCCCAAGAATCGGCTGTTGGAATTATCAGTATCGCTATAACAGCAGCGGTAATTATTTTAGGACAATATAACTTTAGAAAAGAAAATGAAGGCTTTCTATCTTTTGGAGAATCCTTAAAATTAGGGGTTGGTATTGCGCTCATTAGCAGCATTATAGGAGTCACTTACCAGGTGCTATTGGTAACAGTTATTGATCCAGATACAATTCCAAAAATGATTGAAATAGCGAAAAACCAACTTTATGACGCTAATCCAGAGATGACTCAGGAACAATTAGATGGCATTTTAGAGATGCAAAAGAAATTCATTTCGCCTCAAATGATGGTCGCTTTTGGCCTAATCGGTGGATTGTTGATTGGATTTGTTATTTCAATGATTAGCGGATTAATCCTTAAACGCAATCGCCCAGAATAGGGGGTAATTTTGTAAGTTTGTAAGCGCATTGCGACTATGGACTTAACAATCATCATCCCTTTATTAAACGAGGCAGAATCCCTGCCCGAACTCCATCACTGGATACAGAAAGTATTCACTACTGAAAACCTATCCTATGAGATCCTTTTTATCGATGATGGGAGTACAGATGATTCATGGCAAGTAATTAGTACGCTTTGCCAAACAAGTACTGCTACAAAAGGCATTCGCTTTTCGCGAAACTTTGGGAAGTCACAAGCCTTACATGCTGGTTTTGCTGCCGCAAAAGGAGAGGTAGTTTTTACCATGGATGCAGATCTACAAGATTCTCCAGACGAACTCCCAGCCATGTACCATCGCCTAAAAGAGGAAAATTTAGACATTCTCTCTGGATGGAAAAAGAAGCGATATGACTCGATTCTTTTTAAAAATATCCCTTCAAAACTTTTTAATTGGGCCGCTAGAAAAAGTTCAGGGATTTATCTCCACGACTTTAATTGCGGCTTAAAAGCCTATCGAAAAGAAGTCGTCAAGAACATAGAAGTCTATGGAGAAATGCATCGCTACATTCCTGTAATCGCAGCGCATGAAGGTTTTACAGCCATCAAAGAACAGGTCGTTCAACACCAAGCTAGAAAATACGGGGAGACAAAATTTGGTTTAAGCCGTTTTATCAATGGATTTCTAGATTTAATCACTTTAAGCTTCTTGCATAAATTTGGGAAACGGCCCATGCATTTCTTTGGACTATGGGGAACTATCATGTTCTTGATAGGATTTGTTTTTGCAGGCTATTTAGGGATCGATAAATTATACTTAAATACTGATGGTCGCTTAATTGCAGAGCGCCCAGCATTTTATATCGCATTAACTACCATGATTTTAGGGAGTCAATTTTTTGTTGCTGGATTTTTAGGAGAAATCCTAGTCGGCCAACAAGCAAATACCAAACGTTATACCATTGTTGAACACACAGAAGAGAAACATGACAATTGAGCAAAGCATCAGTCAATGGACAAAAGCACCTTTTGACCAGGCAACCATCGCAGAAGTTGAGACTTTAAAACAAAATCCCGCTGCCTTAGAAGACGCCTTTTACAAAGAAATCGAATTTGGTACTGGAGGGATGCGTGGCATCATGGGTGCAGGTACAAATAGAATTAACCAATACACCTTAGGAAAAGCGAGCCAGGGTCTAGCCGATTACCTCAACAGTAAAAAAGAAGACAGCACTCCAAAGGTTGTTATTGCCTATGACTGTCGTCATAACAGTGAAACTTTTGCCAAAGCAGTCGCGCAGGTTTTTTCTGCTAACAATATCCAGGCTTTTGTCTTTAGTAGCCTTCGTCCTACTCCGCTATTATCTTTTGCGGTACGCTATCTAAAAGCAGACGCAGGCATTGTTTTAACCGCCTCTCACAATCCACCAGAATACAACGGTTATAAAGTATACAATAAATATGGTGGCCAAATTGTTCCTCCTGAAGACACTGCTATAATGGAATTGATCCAAGCAGTCAATTATATCGACATCAAATGGGAGCAAAAAGAAGAATTGATTCAATTGATCGACAAAGAAATCGACCAAGCCTATACCACTACTATTGTTAACGATAGCTATCTTACTGCCGCAGAGCGAAAAGAAACAGCAGTTATTTTTACACCCTTGCACGGTACTTCTATTGTTAGTCTCCCTCCTGCTTTAGAAGAAGCTGGATATAGAAAGGTACATATCATTGAAGAACAAAAAGATCCGAACGGAGATTTCCCCACGGTGGTATCTCCTAATCCAGAAGAACCAGAAGCTTTTACCCTTGCGCTTAAACAAGCCGAATCTATCGATGCAGATATTATTCTGGGAACAGATCCAGATGCAGATAGAATAGGGATTGGTGTAAAAGACCTCAACGGTAAATGGACATTGCTCAACGGGAATCAGCTTATGGTAGTGCTGACACGTTTTGTACTAGAGCAACAAACTTCAATGGAGAACAGCTTTATTGCTTCAACGGTGGTTTCTACCCCCTTGATGGAAAAAATGGCTCAAGCCTATGGATTGGAGTGTAAATTAGGCTTAACGGGCTTTAAGTGGATTGGGAAAATGATTCAAGACACCCCCAATAAAAACTTTTTATGTGGTGGTGAAGAAAGTTATGGCTTCCTAGTAGGAGATAAAGTAAGAGATAAAGACGCGATTAGTGCGGCCTTGCTAGCTTGTGATTTACAATCCCATTTAAAAGGAAAAGGTAGTTCTGTTTACGCCTACCTTTTAGACACCTATCAACGTTTTGGTTGTTATCAAGAAAGCTTACAGTCGATCACAAAAAAGGGGAAACAAGGCGCAGAAGAAATTGCTCAGTTGATGCGTAAAATGCGTCAAGACAGTCCCAAAACTATTGCGAATAAAGCAGTAGTCAAGCTGGATGACTTTCTATTAGGCCATACAAAACACGCCGAT
>JBELLO010000096.1:0-5212 GCA_042096495.1 Candidatus Arcticimaribacter sp. | reverse complement strand
GAATGATACAACTCATCGTTACCGGAGGTACTTTTGACAAAACCTATGACCACATCAAAGGGGAATTGTATTTTGAACACACCCATATCCCCAAGATGTTAGAGCGCAGTCGGTGTAAACTCCCAGTCCATGTCACCCCATTATTATTAAAAGATAGTTTAGCTTTTACTGAAGAGGATTTACAGCGCATTGAAAAAGCCTGCACCACCACCAGTGCTAAATCAATTGTTATCACCCATGGTACCGACACCATGGTGAATACCGCTAAACGTTTAGCTCAACTTGCACTGGACAAGACCATTGTTTTAACGGGTGCGATGATCCCTTATGCATTTGGGAGCTCTTCTGATGGATTTTTTAATTTGGGCTGTGCCCTTTCCTTTTCACAAACCCTTTCCCCCAATGTTTACATCACCATGCAAGGGCAATATTTTTTGTGGGACGAAGTCCAAAAAAACAAAGATTTAGGTCTTTTTGAAAAGCTGTAATGAAACAAAAACGGAATTGTTAAATCCCGAGAGAATTAATTTTAGAATACGTATTTTCGTAAGCATTAAGGGCCACCTATGACAGCTAAACAACTTACCTTTTGGAATCGCATTGTCGCGACCGAAGTATTTATAATTGCCTTACTCACCTTTGGATTAACCGTTGAACCCACAGCGAGTTTTTGGGATGCTGGAGAATACATTGCCACTTCGGCAAAGCTACAAGTGGGTCACCCCCCAGGAGCGCCATTTTTTCAAATGATGGGTGCCTTCTTTGCCCTTTTTGCCACCGGGCCAGAAAAAATTGCCTTGATGGTGAATTTGATGTCGGTTTTTTCTAGTGCCTTTACCGTCCTTTTTCTCTACTTATCTCTCACGCTTTTATTGCGAAAACTCCCTTCTTTTAAAGAGATTACAGATAAGAGAGAAGCCATGGGCTATTTTGGGAGTGCTGCAGTAGGTGCACTAGCATTTTGTTTTTCAGATAGTTTTTGGTTTAACGCAGTAGAAGCCGAGGTGTATGCCATGGCCACTTGTATACTGTCTGCCTTATTCTGGATGGCTTTGCGCTGGGAAAGAGAAATGAACACTCCCCGTGGTGATCGCTGGTTACTGCTTATTGCCTTTGTCATTGGACTTTCCTTTGGGGTGCACTTTATGGGATTGTTGACCATTCCAGCGATTGGGATGCTTTACTTTTTTAAGAACACTAAAAAAGTCACCTTTAAAAACTTTATCACCGCCAATATTGTTTCTGTCGCGATCCTGCTTTTTATCTTTAAAATGTTACTTCCTTCTACCCTAGCCTTGTTTAGTAAAATGGAAGTGTTTTTTGTCAATCAAGTCAATCTTCCTTTTAATAGTGGTACCATTATTACGGGGATTTTATTTATTGTCTTCTTTTATTACAGTTTGCGCTTTACCAGAGCAAAAAACTATGTCAACCTCAATACAGGGATTTTATGTGTATTGTTTGTGTTACTTGGCTTTTCCTCTTGGATCATGTTACCTATTCGAGCAAATGCCAATACGGTTATCAATGAAAACTCCCCTTCTGATGCGCGACAATTATTGGCCTACTATAACCTAGAACAATACCCCGAAACAAAATTGTTTTATGGCCCTATGTTCTCTGATATGTATGCCGGGCAAGACGATTTTGAGCCTTATATCGACGATAAGCCTAAATATGAACGGGACGAGAAAACAGGGCGTTATGTGATTGTCAACCACTGGGAAAAAGCTAGGATTAATGCCAACAGTAAACACAAAGGATTTCTCCCCCGTTTGTGGAGTGCAGAGCATGCCGAGAATTATATCAATTTTACTGGACCATTAGAATTTTCTATTCGCCCAGAATATAGGGGAAGTGAAGAACTATACCAACGCGTTGCACAATTTAGACAAGATGCTGCAGAGGGGGTTTTAAGTGGAGAAGAGTACCACAATTTCTACAAAACGATGTCCCGCTATATCGATATCGAAAAGCCCACCTTTTTTGCGAACCTTTACTACTTTTTTACCTATCAAGTTGATTATATGTACCTGCGTTATTTCCTTTGGAATTTTGCCGGAAGGCAAGATGACATTCAAGGAAAATACACCATTCAACATGGAAACTGGTTAAGCGGAATTCCCTTTATCGACGAAATCCGTTTAGGCAATCAAAGTGCGATTAGCGAGGATGCAAAAAACAATAAAGCGAGAAACGCCTATTTCTTTTTACCTTTTATCCTGGGCTTAATGGGTGTCCTCTTTTTATATCAACAGGACAAAAAACGCTTCTGGGTATTGTTGCTGTTTTTCCTTTTCACGGGATTAGCCTTAAAGGTATACCTCAACGAGCGCCCTTTTGAACCCAGAGAACGCGACTATGCTCTAGTGGGTTCTTTCTATGTCTTTGCCATATGGATTGGGATGGGTGCCTTTTACTTAGGGAATGAATTAAGAAGAGTTTGGAACAACGCATGGGCAAGGCCTATTGCAGTCGCTCTATGTCTGCTTGCTGTTCCATTTTTAATGGCCTATCAAAACTGGGATGATCACGATCGTTCTGGACGCTATACTGCTCAATCTGTGGCAAAATCCTATCTAACTTCTATTCAAGAAGACAAGGGTGCTATGATTTTTACCATTGGGGACAATGACACTTTTGCCCTGTGGTATGCACAGGACATTGAAGGTTATCGTACCGATGTTCGCCCTATCAACACCAGTTTATTGGCAACAGATTGGTATATCGATCAAATGAAACGCAAAACCTATGAGAGCGAACCTATTCCCTCTCAACTAACCCATGACAAATACGCCTATGGGATTAGAGATTATATTAAATATGAGCCGCTAGCAGATTCGTTGCGATGGGATATTAAAGACTTTGTCAATTGGGTGGCTAGTGACGATCCTAGAACTAAGTACAAAAGTCTGATCACGCAATCTGGAGGAGATCCTAGCGCATACCCCATGGGTACTCAAGAGATGATATTTTATCCCACAAATAAGATTCGTGTTCCCGTAAATGTCGAAAATGTGATCAACAGTGGGCTAGTAAATGAGAAAGACCGCGATCAAATTGTTCCTTATATCGATATCGATCTTCCTAAAAACGGCTTGTATAAAAACCAGTTGATGATGCTAGATATTTTAGCGAATAATGACTGGAAACGACCTATCTACTTTACTGGTGGGAGTTATGCCGAGAGCGAGTATCTGTGGATGAAAGAATATCTTCAACTCGAGGGCTTAGTCTACAAATTAGTGCCCATTAAAACCCCATTAAATCCAGTAAACCCCTATGTAATGGGACGTGTTGACGCAGATTTAATGTATGAGATTGTCAAACAATGGGAATGGGGTAATGCCAATAGCCCAGACATCTATCACGATCCAGAAACCCGCAAAAACAGTATTTCTTATCGCTCTAATATGGTGCGCCTTGCCGAAGTTTTAATTGATGAAGGAAAAGATCAAAAAGCGGAAGAAATCATGGATTTAGCGCTTGAGAAAATGCCCATAGACTACTTTGGGTATTACAGTTTACTCACGCCTTTTGTGGATGCGTATTACCGCATAGAGAAGAAAGAAAAAGCGCGAAATATATTTGAGGCTGTCGCCAAAAAACACCAAAGTCAGCTCGACTACTTCAATAGTTTATCGCTGGATTTACGCTATGAACTAGGCGAAGAAATCTTAACCGAAGTTGAACGCTATCGCGCATTACTAGAAGCCGTTTTAGATAACAAAGACAACGAAAAAGCAGGAGTCTATATTCAAAACTTTAGAAGCTATAGCCGTGCGTTTGCCTTTCTCTATGGAGAGTATGACTACTATACTGCCATGGAAGAATTTGTTGAAGGCCTTTACCTGGCTGGAGAAATTGAAGACGCAAGAGCACTGGCCAGTAAAATAAGTGGGGTATATGACAATAGACTAAAAATCATTCAAGGGTTTGAACCAGAACGCCAACTCGAATTGCGCAGTAGAATCATGGATGAAATCAATGGATATAGAAGAATATTGCTCTATGTCAATCTTTATGATAACGAAGCACAAAGAGATAGTCTAGAAAACAAAATCTACAATAGGATCAAAGACTTAGTCATCTTTGACGATATGATAGAAGGAAATTAATTAACGTATTCGTTCATTAAAGCAATCAAAGTATTGGCATCTTGTTCCCCACTTTGACGCCATACCATTTCTCCTAGTTTATAAATCATAAGGGTTGGGATCACTTTTACGCGCAGCGCATCAACTAATTTAGGGTTTTTAGCGATATTGATTTTGATCACTTTTCCTTGATCTCCCATGGCTGCAGCTACATCGCGTAAGGTAAAATTGAACTCTTCTTTGAGTTCTTCTAATTCTTGAAAAAACACCAAAAGAAGTGGAGCTTTCCCGTCTACTAATTCACCAAATTTAGACATGCTAATTGTGTTTTAGGTTATTGATTACAGTACGAAGTTAGCGTATTTTCTTTAAACTTCTTTGCTAGAGCGTTTTAAGGTAATTACGGTAATCTCTGGCCAAATCCCCACACGACCGGGATAGCCTAAAAACCCAAAGCCTCTGTTGACATTAATCCATTCTTTCTTCTCTTGATACAAGCCCGCCCATTGCTTGTAACGCCACTTGACTGGACTCCATTTAAACCAACCCGGGATTTCGATCCCAAACTGCATCCCATGGGTGTGCCCGCTTAAAGTTAAATTGAAATTATAGGGGTGCGGTAATACTTTTGCCTCCCAATGCGAAGGATCGTGTGAAAGCAAAATTTTAAAATCTTCTGCAGCAACATTTGCAATCGCTTTGTCAAGGTCTCCTTTCTTTTTAAAGCCTCCTTTTCCCCAGTTTTCTACGCCTACTAGAGCAAGTCGCTGTCCGTCCTTTTCAAGAAAGTGGGTTTCGTTGCGCAAAAGGGTGAAGCCCATCTCGGCTTGAGTAGCAAAAAGCTGCTGTAAGTTTGCCTCTTTTTCTGCTTTGGTTTCCCAGTTGACATAATCGCCATAATCGTGATTCCCTAATACAGAATACACTCCTTCTTTGGCCGATAAACGGCCAAAAGCGTCTTTCCACGGCAGTAACTCATCGGCCTTATTATTGACAATATCTCCGGTGAATAAAATCACATCAGATTTTTGCTCGTTGATTAAATCAATCCCGTAATTCACCTTTGCTGCATTGTCAAAACTACCCGAATGTATGTCTGATATTTGGGTCAAGGT
>JBELLO010000095.1:0-5227 GCA_042096495.1 Candidatus Arcticimaribacter sp. | reverse complement strand
GTTCCATTATACGCTAAGGTGAGAAAGTACCGCACCCTGCAAAGATATTAGAATCTTAACAGCTTTACTAGTGCTTATAAATGAGATTCAATTTCTTTTTTGATCTCCTTAGCCTGCCTTAGTTTAGCGGTTTTAAAAACCTCGCTAAGTAAACTTCCTTTATTGATGACCACTGTAAAATTATGTGGAATAAAAAAGTGAGCAATTAAATATCCTCCCCAGAAAATCAATTCAATTCCATACGGCCAGATTAATCCTTCATAAAAGCTTAAATAAGCAATGAAAAGCAATTGCAATGGGGCAACCACATAAGCGAAAAAGAGCAGATAGAAGTCCCGCTTTATTTGAACTCCTCGCACTTGCGTATAACGAATTTCTTTAAAAACATGATCTTCTTGAAGACGGTAACGCAGGCCTGAAGGCTGAATAATAAGAACAGAATTAAAGGGCTTTTTTGCAGTATATTGCATGATAAAAATTTTGGGCACCTTCAAGATAATGAAAAAAATCCTTTTACTCTCTGATACACACGGGCATATAGACGATCGCATCTTGAAATATGCGCAAGAAGCCGACGAGGTCTGGCATGCAGGAGACATCGGAGATTTAAAGGTAACTGACACACTCGCCCAACATAAGCCACTAAGGGGCGTTTATGGAAATATCGATGGTACTAAAGCAAGAGTAAGCTTCCCAGAAAATAACACCTTCACCCTAGAAGGCGTGAAATTCTTGATGACACATATAGGCGGACCGGCGGGAAAATACACTCCTAGAGTACGTGAACTACTCGCCCAAGAACAACCCGATGTCTTTATCTGTGGACATTCTCATATCCTAAAAGTGATGCACATTAAAGGTCGAAACATGATGCACCTCAATCCCGGCGCAGCAGGAATACACGGTTTTCATCAAATAAGAACCATGCTGCGTTTTGAAATAGCGCAAGGCAAATTGCAAAACATGGAAGTGATTGAATTGGGACTTCGCGGAAAAAGTCTAGCGCAGTCTGTCGAGAGAGCGAATTAAAGCCTCGTCTTTTTTAATAAAACGATTGGCTAGTAATAGTGCAACTTCTCCCAGAAAAGCAATTGATAAATCTGGTAAATACTGCTTAAAGTTAGCTGCTTGATGCTGGATGATCATATAAACAAAGCTTCCCCAAAACAGCGTATAAAGTACCCAAACCATTTGATTGACACGTATTTGTAGCGGTCTCTTTTTATACAAGCCGATATTGATTAAGATCATTAAGGCGAGTAAGATCGAAATATAAGGACTTGAATCTGCCTTATTACCCATAAGGGGTTCAAAAACAATTATTTCTGATGGAAAAAGAAAAAAGTTGATTCCCCCTGCTAAGACAAAGAGCAACATAAAAAGGGTTTGTATTCTTTGGATCATGTTTTTTTGTCAAAATTAACGGTTTTCTGCGTTTACACTGGTTTTTTTTGTAATATTGTAGTGCACAACACTTCAAAACGTGCGGCATACCAACAATCATAATTATTTACTCAACCTCTTTTTGAGACCATCCAACACATGTACGAAATTGCTACGCTAAAAGAAAAGAAATTAGCTGATTTACAAGAAATCGCAAAAAACCTAGGGTTAAAAAAAACATCTGCTTTAAAGAAGCTGGATTTGATCTATCAGATTATTGATCATGTCTCTGCTAACCCACCAGAAAAGAAAGAAACTCCTGTAAAAAGTGAGGATAAAAAAGCGGCGGTAAAACCCACTGCACCAAAGAAAGAGAGCAGACCTCAACGAAAAGAACAGCCTAAAAAGGAACAAGAGCAACCTAAAGCCGCTCAAGAAAAGAAAGAGGAAAAGAAGGTTGAAGGAGAGAATAAAGAGCGTTCTAACAATAGACCTCAACACAAGAACAAAAACAATCACCAAAACAATCAACAGAACAACAATAAACACCCACGCCATAAAAAGCAAGAGGTGAACCACAACAAGGATAATCGCAACCGCTACCGCGAACCAGATTATGAGTTTGATGGCATTATTGATTCTGAAGGGGTGCTGGAAATCATGCAAGAAGGGTATGGTTTTTTACGTTCTTCTGACTATCACTACCTCTCTTCACCTGACGATGTGTATGTGTCTCAATCTCAAATTCGCTTATTCGGACTAAAAACAGGAGACACCGTTTTAGGGACGGTACGTCCCCCTAAAGAAGGAGAGAAGTATTTCCCCCTTATTAAAGTAAACCGCATTAACGGACAAGATCCTAAAGTGGTAAGAGATCGTGTTTCTTTTGAACACCTTACTCCCCTCTTCCCGCAAGAAAAATTTAAGTTGGCCGAAAAGCAAAGCACCATCTCTACAAGAATTATCGACTTGTTCTCCCCTATCGGAAAAGGACAACGCGGAATGATTGTATCCCAACCAAAAACGGGAAAAACAATGCTTTTAAAAGATGTTGCTAATGCTATCGCAGCAAACCACCCAGAAGTCTATCAAATCATTCTATTGATCGATGAAAGACCAGAAGAGGTGACAGACATGCAACGCAATGTTAAAGGCGAAGTGGTCGCTTCCACTTTTGATGAACCAGCAGACCGTCACGTTAAAGTCGCTAATATCGTTTTAGAGAAAGCAAAACGCTTAGTCGAGTGTGGACATGATGTTGTTATCTTATTAGACTCGATTACCCGTCTTGCCCGTGCCTATAATACGGTACAGCCAGCCAGTGGTAAGATTTTAAGTGGTGGGGTTGATGCAAATGCTTTGCACAAACCAAAGCGCTTCTTTGGTGCTGCAAGAAATATTGAAAATGGCGGGTCTCTCTCTATTATTGCTACAGCTTTAACAGAAACAGGATCTAAAATGGACGAAGTGATCTTTGAAGAATTTAAAGGAACCGGTAATATGGAACTGCAATTAGATCGCAAGATTTCTAACCGCAGAATTTTCCCTGCGATTGATCTTATTTCTTCTAGTACACGTAGAGACGATATTTTATTAGATGAAAACACGGTTCAACGCATGTGGATCATGAGAAAGTATCTCGCAGATATGAACCCGGTAGAAGCCATGGAATTCATTAACGATCGCTTTAAAAAGACCGTTAATAACGAAGAGTTTTTAATCTCGATGAATTCTTAGGGATTCGTCGAAATTAAGGCATAAAAAAAGCGCTCAAATGAGCGCTTTTTTATTGGTCTAAATGCTAATACTATAAAGCTGAAACTCTTTTGGTCAACTTTGATTTGATGTTAGCCGCTTTGTTTGCGTGAATGATGTTTTTCTTTGCTAGTTTATCTAACATTGAAATAACTGATGGAAGCAATGTAGTCGCTTCTTTCTTATCTGTTAATTCGCGTAAACGACGTACAGCATTACGGGTCGTTTTGTGTTGAAAACGGTTGCGTAAACGCTTTTTGTCATTAGAACGAATTCTCTTAAGTGCCGATTTATGATTTGCCATCTAAATTATTTTTAGTAGCCCGTAGGGGAATCGAACCCCTCTTTCCAGGATGAAAACCTGGCGTCCTAACCGATAGACGAACGGGCCAAAATTTTATGGTTGCAAATCTAAAACTTATTCATCGATTACACAACGCATTTTCAAATAAAAATTATTTTTTTTTATTCTACTATATTTAATGCACTTCTGCAGTTTAATAAGCCTTTGCAAATAAGACGCGCTGACTAGATGGAGCTCCCGTATAGATACACTTTCCTGCTTCTTCTTTCGCATCATAAGGAATACAGCGAATGGTTGCCTTAGTTTCCTTCTTAATGGCCTCTTCACTGGCTTCTGTTCCATCCCAATGCGCAGAAATAAATCCACCTTTTTCTTCTAGAACAGTTTTGAACTCTTCATAGCTATTCACTTCTGTGATATGTTCGTCTCTAAAAGAAAACGCCTTATCGTATAAACTGTTTTGAATCTTTTCTAAAAGCGCTGGAATCATCTCCACTAAGTCCGATTGAGGCACAAAGCTTTTCTCTAAAGTATCTCTTCGCGCTAACTCTACTTGGCCTTTCTCTAAATCTTTAGGCCCAATAGCAATACGCAAAGGCACCCCTTTTAGTTCATAATCGTTAAACTTAAATCCTGGCTTGATATTATCGCGGTTGTCAAACTTGACGGATACGCCTGCTGCTTCTAAATCTGCTTTAATCTTAGTGGCTACCTCAGAGATTTGCTCAAGCTGTTCTGCACCTTTATAAATGGGCACGATCACTACTTGTATAGGCGCTAAATTAGGCGGTAAGACCAAACCATTATCATCACTATGAGTCATAATCAATGCGCCCATCAAACGGGTAGATACTCCCCATGAGGTTGCCCAAACGTGTTCTAACCCCCCTTCGGTGGTAGCGTATTTAACATCAAATGCTTTGGCAAAGTTTTGCCCTAAAAAGTGAGAAGTACCTGCTTGCAAGGCTTTTCCGTCTTGCATCAATGCTTCGATACAATGGGTGTCGACTGCTCCAGCAAATCGTTCACTGGCAGATTTCACCCCCTTAATCACTGGTATTGCCATAAAATTCTCCACAAAATCTGCATAGAGGTTATTGATCAATAAAGTTTCGTCAAGGGCTTCTTGTTTAGTAGCGTGGGCAGTATGCCCTTCTTGCCATAAGAATTCTGCTGTTCTTAAAAACAAACGTGTTCTCATTTCCCAGCGGACTACATTTGCCCATTGGTTAATTAAAATAGGTAAATCACGGTAGGATTGTATCCAATTTTTATAGGTGTTCCAAATAATGGCCTCACTGGTAGGACGAACAACAAGCTCTTCTTCTAACTTAGCCTCGGGATCGACCATTAGTTTCCCTGCTTCGTCTGGATTGTTCTTTAGTCTATAGTGGGTAACTACTGCGCATTCTTTGGCGAAGCCTTCTGCATTTTTTTCTTCTGCTTCAAATAAACTCTTGGGAACAAATAGCGGGAAATAGGCGTTTTGATGACCGGTCGCTTTGAACTTTTTATCCAGCTCTTCTTTCATTTTCTCCCATATCGCAAAGCCATAGGGCTTAATGATCATACACCCACGAACGGCTGAGTTTTCGGCTAAATCAGCTTTTACCACTAATTCATTATACCATTTTGAGTAATCTACTTCACGTTTTGTTAATTTCTTTGACATGATTTTGGCACAGATTTTGACTATCTTAGTTAAAAATACGTTTGTGGAGCAAAACTAATTAATTTAGGCCGCTTACGGGTAAAAAATAAAGAGTTATGCGTTTTTCTAAATCA
>JBELLO010000094.1:0-5289 GCA_042096495.1 Candidatus Arcticimaribacter sp. | reverse complement strand
ATTGTTTCTATGCGCTCTGTTATTGCTTCGCAGCGCTTCCAAAAAGCCGAAATGGAATTACCCATCGCTATAGGAAAAACCATTAGCAATGAAACCTTTGTCGTTGACTTAGCTAAAATGCCCCATATGTTAATGGCAGGGGCAACTGGACAAGGAAAGTCTGTAGGACTTAACGCCGTTTTAACTTCCTTGTTGTACAAAAAACATCCTGCTGAAGTCAAGTTTGTTTTAGTCGATCCCAAAAAAGTAGAATTAAACATCTACAATAAAATTGAACGCCACTATCTGGCGAAACTTCCCGATGCCGAAGATGCCATTATCACTGATAATACTAAGGTAATTCACACCCTCAATTCGCTTTGTATTGAAATGGACAACCGTTATGAGTTGCTCAAAAATGCCATGTGTCGTAACATCAAAGAATACAATGCCAAGTTTAAAGCCCGTAAACTAAATCCAGATGATGGACACGCATTTTTACCCTATATCGTTCTTGTAGTAGATGAATTTGCCGATCTAATCATGACGGCCGGGAAAGAAGTAGAAACTCCTATTGCACGACTAGCCCAGTTAGCACGTGCCATTGGGATCCATTTAATCATTGCCACTCAGCGACCATCTGTCAATGTGATTACGGGGATTATTAAAGCGAACTTCCCTGCCAGAATTGCCTTTAGGGTAACCTCAAAAATCGATTCGCGAACCATTTTAGACAGTGGTGGTGCAGATCAGTTGATTGGACGTGGAGATATGCTGTATACCCAAGGGAATGATTTAACCCGTATTCAATGTGCTTTTGTCGACACCCCAGAGGTGGAGAAAATTGCGGAATTTATTGGAAGTCAAAAAGCCTATCCAGAAGCCCACTTGTTGCCAGAATTTGTAGGCGAAGAAAGTACAGCACTAGATATCGATGCAAGTGATCGCGATGCCCTCTTCCGCGAAGCGGCAGAAGTAATCGTTTCAGCACAACAAGGATCAGCCTCTTTATTGCAACGCAAACTAAAATTAGGCTATAATCGTGCAGGTCGAATTATCGACCAAATGGAAGCCGCCGGAATTGTAGGCCCTTTTGAAGGAAGTAAAGCACGACAAGTATTGGTTCCAGACTTAACCACTTTGGAACAATTATTGAATAATGAAGCTTAGTTAATATCACGATGAAAAAAATATTCTTTTCCTTTATTTTACTCTTCTCTTCCTTGACTTTTGCGCAGGGATATGAACAAGCAAAAAATTTATTAGATCAAGTCTCTAAAGAAATTAAAAGCAAAAACAACATACGTTTTGATTTCTCTTATGTTCTAGAAAATAAAAAAGAACAAATTCGTCAAGAGATGGAGGGCAACGTTACCCTAGCCGGGGATCAATACAAATTATCCTTTCTCGAGGCCATTCAACTTTTTGATGGAAAAAAGATCTACACCATTGTACCAGAAAATGAAGAGGTAACGATTAGCTTTCCAGAAGATGAAGAAGACGTGAGCGTTAACCCTTCAAAACTACTCACCTTTTATCAAGAAGGGTATGGTTATGAATGGGACATACAACAACGCGTCATGGGAAGAAATATCCAATTTATCAAATTGCTACCCACAGAGACATCAGAGGAGGTAAAGTATTTATTGCTAGGGATTGATGTAGATCGTTTACAAGTCTACCGATTGATCGAAATAGGGAATAATGGAACAATGACAACACTTACCCTTAAAAGTCAAGAATTCAACCTGAGTTTACCTGGGGATTACTTTGAGTTTAATGCAGCAGAATACCCTAACTATTACATCAACGAATAGTGAAAATAATTGATCGCTACATTTTAACAACTTACCTAACTAGACTAGCAAGTGTCTTCTTTATTTTGATGTTTATTTTCATCATTCAAACCTTTTGGTTATTTATTGATGAATTTGCTGGGAAAGGGTTAGATGCAGAGATCATACTCAAATTTTTAACTTATTACACCCCAAAACTCTATCCCCTAGTTATGCCTTTGTCGGTATTACTAGCCTCGATCATGACCTATGGCGCCTTTGCAGAAAATTATGAATTTGCTGCAATGAAATCAACAGGTATCTCGCTTCAACGAGCATTATTAGGCCTCACTATTTTTCACTTTTTTCTAGGAATAGGCAGTTATTATTTCTCTAATAATGTGATTCCTTATGGAGAGTTTAAATACTTTAATCTGCGTAGGAATTTAGCAAAATTAAAACCCGCACTTGCCATAACAGAAGGTATCTTTAATGAAATAGGGGAAATGAATATCAAGGTAACCCGAAAGTATGGAGAGGACAATCGCTTTTTGGAAGATGTTATCATTCACGAAAAATCTCCAGACAATCAAAATCGAATTGTGATTAAAGCCAAAAGAGGCGAATTAAAAAGTGCGAGTATCGATCAAGAACTCCAACTTGTGCTCTTTGATGGGAACCGCTATGAAGAGGTCTATTCAGAAAAAGTGCAAGAGCGAAAAAGAATTCAACATGCAAAAGTTGCCTTTAAAGAGTATGTGTTAAATATCGATCTATCTCAATTCAATAATGTTGATCTAGGCGAAGAAAAATACACCAGTACCTTTAGAATGCAAAAGGTCGATGAACTCACACAAAGTATTGATTCGCTCGAAACTAAATTTAAAGGAGATCAAGAAACATATGCAGAAAATTTTGTGACCACAAGTATTGCAAACGACATCAACTACAGAGAAACACAAGAAATTGAAGCGACTACAGATTCTCTTTTTTTATCGTATAGTAACCCTTTAAAAATAATGGGAGATTCTATTTACAATCGACATTCTCAAGTGGTAAGGGCAGCAAAAAACTCCATCAAAAGCTTACAAAGAAATCTTAGCGCAAAGAAAAAGGTATTTTTTATCAATCAGAAAAGGATAAACCTACACAAAAACAGCTTGCACGAAAAGTACACTTTAGGTTTTAGTGTGTTCTTTTTGTTTTTAGTCGGTGCATCTTTAGGTGCTATAATTAGAAAAGGAGGTTTAGGGCTTCCTATGGTATTGGCTATTTTAATCTTTTTGACCTATCATTACATTGGTCTTTTTGGTAAAAATGCTGCAGAAGACAGTAGCATATCGCCTTTTGTTGGGAGTTGGTTATCGCTATTTATCATTGCTCCCTTTGCGATATATCTCACCAGAAGAGCCTCTGCAGACAAAGGATTGATTGATTATGATTTTTTGATAGTTTCGTTAGAAAACCTATTTAGCTCAATTAAGAACACTATTTTTGCTTGGAGTAAATCACTATGGAAAAGAAGACATTAGACCCAATAGAAGACGCAATAGCTGCAGTAAAAAACGGCGAGGTAATTATCGTTGTTGACGATGATAACCGTGAAAACGAAGGCGACTTCTTAACGGCTGCAGAAAATATAAGTCCAGAAATTATCAATTTCATGGCCAAAGAGGGTCGTGGACTAATCTGTGCTCCTTTGACAGAAAAACGCTGTCAAGAGTTGCAACTAGACCGCATGGTGAGCAATAATACAGATCCTATGGAAACCGCCTTTACCGTATCTGTAGATTTAAAAGGAAAAGGAGTTACTACAGGGATTTCTGCCAGTGATCGAGCCTTGACTGTTCAAGCCTTAGTTGATCCTAATACTCGCCCGCAGGACCTCTCTCGTCCAGGGCATATCTTTCCGCTGATCGCGAAAGAAGGAGGTGTTTTAAGAAGAACTGGACACACAGAGGCCGCCATAGATTTTGCCCGCTTAGCTGGAAAACAAGCTGCAGGAGTGATTGTAGAAATCATGAATGAAGATGGAACCATGGCACGCTTACCTCAATTGATGAAAGTAGCCGAAAAGTTTGATCTCAAATTAGTTTCTATTGAAGATCTCGTCGCCTATAGAATGCAACACGATAGCTTAGTCCTAAAAAGAGAGGATACAGAAATCATGACAAGATTTGGCGAATTTCGCCTAAGAGCCTTTCAACAAACTACCAATAACCAAGTTCATATCGCCTTGACAAAAGGGTCTTGGGAGCAAGACGAAGCTGTTCTTACTCGAATTAACTCTTCGCAAATCAGCAATGATCTTTTAGGAATGCTAACAGGTTCAAATGACAAAGGCTTAGAAGAGATCTTTAAATTGATCAATACCGAAGAAAAAGGCGCCATTATCTTTATCAACCAACAACAACAATCCGAAAATCTTTTGGCGCGCATTAAAGAGTTAAAAGATAGCGATAAAGAGAAGAATACAGTGGCTAAAGCACCGCCATTAAAAATGGATTTAAAAGATTTTGGGATAGGTGCTCAAATTTTACATGAGTTGCATATCAGTAAGCTACGTGTAATAACAAATTCATCTCAAGGACCCCGCGTAGGGATTACGGGTTATGGCCTAGAGATCGTTGAATACGTCAACTACTAAAAGAACCACAACTTTATCGACATCGCTGTTACCATGATTATCATGGCAATTTTGATTACCCCTTCTCCTTGATCTACCGACCAGCGGCTAGACCACCAGGCTCCTATCGCACTTCCTAAAGCTAAAACGATCCCTAAAGTCCAATCTACCGCATCGTTCCAAGCGAATAAGGCGAGTGCCCCTAAAGAATAAATAAAAACTAAGGCGACTTTAGTCGCATTTGTCTTAATCAAAGAAAGACGGTTAACGTTATTTAAAAAGAGGATAATAATAAAGCCAATCCCTGCATTGATAAAGCCACCATAAATCCCTATAAAGAAAAACCCGATGAGGGCATAGACGAGATAACGCCCGGTCAATCTTTCTGGGAGTTTAATTTCTTTGACCTTTGGCTTAAAAACAATAATAGCCACAACGATTAGCATGATAATCGAAAGAATGCGATTAAAAACCGCCCCTTCAATGTCTACCGCAATTTGTGCCCCTATCAAGGAACCAAAGAAAGCCGCAATCCCTAAATATACATTGAACGGATAAGTAGAGACTCCTTTTGAACGATAGCCTGCTGTTCCCACAAAAGATTGCAAGACAATGGCAATACGATTGGTACCATTAGCCACATGAGAGGGCAGCCCCATAAAAATCAATACTGGGAGAGTTAATAACGACCCCCCTCCTGCTAGGGTATTGATGATTCCTGTGCAAATTCCTACTAAAAAAAGAAGGGCGTATTGGGTAATGATTTCCATAAAAGAATTAAAAGATAAAAATAGGCATATCATTTTTAAAAAAACTTTTCTTAAATCAAATAAGGGATGTATATTTGCCACCGCATAGGAGAAATGGCAGAGTGGTCGAATGCGGCAGTCTTGAAAACTGTTGAGGGTC
>JBELLO010000093.1:0-5304 GCA_042096495.1 Candidatus Arcticimaribacter sp. | reverse complement strand
GTTTGTTGAAAAAAGTAAAGAAATTCCAATGTTCTTTGATTTAAGTTTTATGTTCTCAATACCCTCTTCTGGATAGGGCCCGAATGCATTTTTCGCATTAGTTAGTAGGGATCCATTAACCCCTAACATAATCTTTTCTGATAATTGAAAATAAAATGTAAATCCATGTTTATAAAACCAATGATCTCCACTAAAATCGTCTTGACTGGTTAAATCAAACGTTTGACTATTATTTTGTTGCTCTCCCGCGAGTAATGTTGAATAACCAACTTTAGTGTTCAAATGAAGTTGTAACTTTCCTAAGGAAAAAAACTTCCAATTAAAACCTGTCCCTATACCTGTATAAGTAGTTTTCCAGCTGTAAAAATTGCCATTTTGTTTATCTTCTGCAGTAGTATTAAATCCCATTAGATTAAGACCAGAGCGCAAATAGAAGTTTTTAAATAATTTAATACTGTAATTAAAATCAATAAAGCTCGCCTGTCCACTTATAAAGTCAAAGGGAGAATACCCCCTTGAGTTAACATAGTGAAATGTGGTCATTGAATTTCCAATTTCAAGGTCAATAAATTGATCTCCTATAAGGATGTCTTCACGTTGATTTGCATTATCTACTGTGTCGAGAACAATGGTGTTTATGGGAGTGTGTGTTTTATTGTGAATGAGTACTTTAAATCTACTATCAATATTAGCAAAGCCAAATATCGAATAAAAACACAACAGTATTAAAAGTGAATTTTTCATGGATTTTGTTTGATTAAAACAGTACTGAACTTTTGACTATTAGTTTGTAATTGAATAAAATATTTTGATTGGCTCAAATGCCTTACGTCGATGTTATTGTCGTCTCTCTTACTAATTGTCTTTTCGATGATTAACCTTCCTAAAACATCAAAAACGTGAACTTCAACAGGGAATTGTCCCGTTTGAACTTCTACTCTAATAAAATTGACAAATGGATTAGGAGAAATTAAAAATTGAAGTGGCTCTTTATTAATTTCAGTCGGAAAAATTTCTCTAGATCTTTTTGAAATCACAAACTCAAAACCTTGAATGATTTTTGTTTGATTAATTATACTAGCTCCTGCAGTAACTGCTTGTCCTATTGTGTGTGAGACATAGAATTGATTGTTAGATACAGCACCACCTTGCATGGCAATAGTTGATTTTAGTTCGTACTGGGCATAAATACCAGACAAATTAAAACAAAGGAATATTGATAAGAAGAATGTTTTTCTTCTACACATTTTATTATTGGTTTATGGTTCTATGAAATTACAACTAAAATGTAAACCAACAATATATTTTTTTTTAAAAAATTATCAGTAGAAATTTATGATTCAACATTTGTTCTTTTGTTAAGGCAAAAAGTTCATTTAGATTCAATCTAAAACTAATTATCCAGCCAAAACTATCTTGATTAGAGTATTCTCCCTTTCTAAAGATCTTTTAACTTTTGTTATTCCCTTAATCTTTTTCTGTAGAGGCAATAGACGGGTTAATAAAAATTCTCCTGTAAGTCTTCTTTTTTAGTCTAATTTAGGTTGATAGCTTGATAATCTTCAAAAAAAAGAGCGGCTTGATTTTAGAACACCGCTTGGATGATTATTATTAATACCGCTTTTAAGTCTACTGTTTAAACTGTTCCCACTTTGGCGTTATCATCATATAAATAATGATTAGCAGAAAAACTTTTCTCTAAACTGTTTAATTAGCTTTTAAGATAATCGAAGGGGTGGGGTGATCCACCACCTTAACGCTTACTGGATTTCGATTAAAAACAAAAAGCTTAAAGCTATAATCCGATCGACTCATTACTCCTGTTCTGAGGATGCTGTATATAGCTTCCTTTTCATCTTCTTCGATTAAATGTTTTTGGCTAGTTCGTAATCCTCACTATGGGTTTTTTGTCGTGGAATTGAGTCTTGTAATTTTAAGATCTAAAAACAATAGTTTGTGTAATCTTGGGAAACAAGCTCCATTGGTTGTTTTTTTCCATTGTTCCCATGTAACCTCTAATCCTCCAATGGGGAGAATGCTTACCCACATTTGAAAAGCTTTTGGCTTATAATCTTCATCTAAGAACCACAGATAAGAATCCCCCGGGGTATTCCCGCCGCTGGTATAGGTCACTAATAAAGCCTCTGAACCATTGTGTTGTTTAACGAGTCGGCGTTCCACGCCTTTGTCAAATAATTTATAAGGTCCAACTAACCAGAAGGAGTCATTGTTGAACTTAGCTTCGGCAGCTCGAATAAAATCATCTTTCATTTTGCCGCTATAAGCTAAATCATTGACTTGAACCGAGGACTTTTTTACGGCCTTTATATTCAAATCAACAGAGATACTATCCCATACCACAGTACAACGACCTTGTGTTTTTTGCCACTCATAACTTCGTTTTCTTCCACGACTCGAGAAAGTCCACTCAATATAATCGAGTTCTTTATAGGCTTCATAATTCATAGCAGCTAGCATTTTCTTTGCTAAACGATCTGCTTCAATGCCTTGTTCTCCTTGGGGGAGTTCGTGGTCATAATAATGATATATACTTACAAGGGATAAACCCAAAAAAAGGAGTAAGACAAGGAGACTTTTAAGGGCAATTTTTAGATACTTCATAAAGGCATGAATTATTGTTCGGTTATAATTCAGGGGTTGAAAGTATAAAAAAGCTTGAATACTAACGTTAAATAGAGCAATAAAAAAAGCCACCCGAATGGGTGGCTTTTTGATCCAATAAAAATCAAATTTCTTAGAATCTGTATTTTAATGATAAGTTATAGTTACGACCTAATTGACCGTGCTGAGAAACTTCACTAGAGTATAAGAAACGTCCTCCAGCTGTTCCACCAGTTTGTTCATCTGTAACATCTGGATAAACATCAAATGCATTATTGATGATTCCAGTAAGACTTAAATTAGGTGTGAAATTATACGTCACCCGTAAGTCAGAGATTAACTTAGCCGATAATTCTTGATCAAACTCTGGATTTTCACCTGCGTGAGCTACTGTTACAGAACCGAAGTTAGTGTTGTAGAATCCAAAGCTAAACTTGTCAGCAGTATAATCTAACGTTAAAGACATTTTAGATCTAGGACGAGAATTGATAATCAAACTACGTTCTCTATGAGAGAAAATTTCAACAGAACCAAGTTCACTAGGTGTATCGATACTATCGATTGTTGTTTTATTAAAGTTCCCGCTAAATCCAACGTTTAAGTTGTCTTTTTTCCAGTTAAGGACAAAGTCAAGACCAGTTGTGTTTGTATTACCAGCGTTGATCCATGCTTGAACTGCAAATACCCCAGCATCTAATAAACTTTGTGCTAAAGCTGACCCAGGCTCACCTTGAATTTGAGATGTAAATAATACACGGTCATTTACCTTAATGTTATAGAAATCTAAACTACCTGAGAAACCATTTCCGTTACCGAAAGTAATTCCAGCAGAAAGGTTTTGCGATGTTTCATTCGTCAAATCTTGGATACCTAATGCACGTGCAGCCTCTGATCCATTTTGGATTGTCCCTTGTAGTACCGGCTCTGAAGAACCTGGTACAATGATGTACTGCGTATTTGAGATTTTCTGTTGATGCAAGGTTGGTGCTCTAAATCCAGTTGAAACACTAGCACGTAAGGCTGTTGTTTGATTTAATTTATAACGTGAAGCCACTTTCCAGCTTACATTGTCTCCAGCATCAGAATAATCTTCATAACGAGTCGCAGCAGAAACCAATAATTTCTCTGTAAAGTCAACATCTACACCAGCGTAAACGCCCACGTTGTTACGTGACCATTCTCCCTCTTGTTCTGAAGAAATCCCTGCAAAAGAGTCAGATCCAGATCCCCAACGAGAAAATGGGTCTCCTTTTATTGCAGCAAATGTCTCTTCTTTTAACTCTAAACCAGCAGAGAAAGAAACTTTATCACTAAAGCTTTTTGTAAAGTCTGCATTTTGGATCACATTAGAAAAAGTGTATCCCCCAGGCTTGAAAGTTCTAGGACTCCATCCGTTTGCAGCTAAATAATTTCTGTTAACAGAACGATTAACGGTATAATCGATACTATTGCTACCATGCGTAACCGATAGGTCAACACGCCAGTCATTTCCAAGGTCTAAATCTAAACCGATTACATTAAAGTGATCCTGGATTGATCCTTCAAATGTTGGGTGGTATCCCTCAAATTCTCCAGCAGGAGCTAAGAATTCTGAATTGTCAACATCACCTCTCCATGCTGGGTGACGATAGTATGCAAAAGAACGGTTCCAACGGTCAGAAAAACTGTGGGTCGTATAAAACTCAGAATTTTCCCCTACAGGGTGAGAAATATTTACTAAAACATTCTTTTGTTTTAAGTCAGGACGACCAACGATCATTCCTAAGGTAGGATTATTTGTTGCCCAGTCAATTACGTGCTGAGGTGAACTTGCACTAGTATCGCCAGAAGCTAAACCAGGAGAACCAGCACGGTTGGTTAAGGCTTGATCTAAATACCCTAAAGTAAGGTTGATACGACCACCGTCTCCAAAAGGTAAGGTAGTGTTGTAGTCAAGGTTAAATTGAAAACCATCTCCATCAGAAGTTACTCCTGTACCAGCGTTAATGGTTGAGAAAGCAGAATCTTTTCTTAAGATAAAGTTCATTACCCCAGCCATGGCATCAGAACCATATTGAGAAGATGCTCCATCGCGAAGTACCTCAACACGCTCGATTGCAGCCATTGGGATAGCAGCAAGGTTTACCCCTACTTCACCTTTACCTGGAGTTCTGTTTAAATATGCTTGTGCTTGTTGGTTAACACGTTTTCCATTGATTAAAACTAGAGTACGTGAAGGACCTAAACCACGGATATCAGCAGGAGAAAATCCAGCTGTCGCATCAGAGATTGCTTGATCTTGTGCGTTAAAAGATGGAATAGCAAATGTAAGCGCTCTTTGAATAGAAGCTTCTCCTACATTTTGGATGTCTGAAGTACGAATGTTGTCAATTGGTACAGCAGAATCGATAGCTGTTCTTGGCTTGTTACGGTTACCCGTTACCAATACTTCGTCTAAAGAAACTCCTTCTTGCATAACAACGCTTAATACGCTTCCGTCATAAGTGACTTCTTGTGTTTCGAATCCTACAAAAGAGATAACGAGAACATCTCCTTGGTTAGCATCAATATTAAATGCTCCGTCAAAGTCAGTGGTCGCTCCAGTAGTAGTTCCTTTTACAACTACGGTTGCTCCAGGAAGTGGATTGTTGTCTGTGTCACTAATTGTACCACCAACTTGCGCGAAAGCAATTGATGTCACTA
>JBELLO010000092.1:0-5424 GCA_042096495.1 Candidatus Arcticimaribacter sp. | reverse complement strand
GGAAGATGTACGGTTTAGGCTTGCCTGATGATGTCTTGCAAAAATTGTATTATAAGAACGCTTTGCGGATTTTACCCACCATAGATAAAACATTATTCCCTTAAATTATGCTACTCGTCAACACCCCTACCGTCCCCAATAAAGCGATCACAGAAATACACGGTATTGCCCGTGGCAGCACCGTTCGTGCGCGAAATGTAGGAAGTGATATCTTCGCCGGCCTTAAGAATATTGTGGGTGGAGAAATTTCTGAATACACTAAATTGCAAGCCGATTCTCGCGAACAAGCCCTAGAGCGCATGCAAGAAGATGCCCAGCGTATGGGAGCTAACGCCATTGTGAATGTGCGTATTACTACTTCGATGGTGATGCAAGGCTGTTCTGAGATTCTCGCTTATGGGACCGCAGTTACGATAAAATGAGCGGTTTGATTATAGGTGGTATCACCCTTATTATTTTAATTTTCTTGATCGCTAAACGAATTAACGACAAGGAAAAGGAAACCTTTGAAAAAAGGGACAATTAGCTTCGTTCGCAATAAACAATGCAATAACGAGGGGTAAAGTAGCGTAACAACGGTCGTATCCCCATTTTTTTAGGATCTGGAGAAGTCCACAATTCCTGCGCTTTAATGGTCCAACCTGCTTTTTCAAGGAGAAACTGGAATTGTTTTACTTCAAACTCATGATAGTGTTTGTCCCAATCGTCGGCTTCGTTCCAGTATGCTGCTGCAAACCACAATTTTAATGGGACGGAAGCGATTAAACGTTTGCTTTTGATGTTTTTAAGGATGTTATAAGGCGCCAGCATATGCTCAAAGATCTCAAAGGCAGTGACACAGTCTACGTCTTTTTTGGCGTAACCTAAATAGTCATCATCCAAATTCTCTCCTTGGGTATTTTCAACTTGGTATCCCGCCGCTTTTAACTGGGGGGTAAAAGGATTTTCTATGCCTAAATCGAGGAGGCAACTCCCCTGCTCTAGGTGATTTTCCATAAAGGTTAAGGTCTTGTTATAGCGCTTTTGGTGGGGGGTAGATATGGCCACTATTCTTTTGTTTTTCCGATAAAGACATTCACCCCTTTTTGTATGGGGTTTCCAGAGGTTCTCCTAAAGCTTACCACTTGGCCAGTATGATAAATGGCATCGGCAAGTGGACCGTTGAGCAGGTTCCAAATGGGGTAAGAGTACAATTCATTCCCACGTTGAAAAATCACTTGCATCTGGGCGACTTCTTCTTCGGTTTTATCTAGAAACAGGGCATTCGCTTGTTCGAGGTATTCCAAGGTTTTTTCGCGTAAAACAATATAATCCTTTGGGGGACTCTTAACAGGGCGAATAGAAGGACTTGACGTAGCAGAGTTTCTAATAACCTGCGCTAATCCATAAATATGCTCTAGGGTTTCAAAGGTAGAAGAAGCTTCTTCGCTGGGGCGATAGCCTAAATCTTTTATTCGTAAATCTTTTGATGCCCAAAAGTATCTATACCCTAAACCTTGCACCATGCGAGCGATAATATTACCAGAAGTAGCGGTCTCTGGAGCCGTGGGGATTTCATTCATTGGAAGGTTGTTCTGGGCCATAATACAAGTGGTTGAAAGTAGGTAGAGTAAAATTAGGCTTCGCATTGTTAAAAATGATTTTTGATCTCACTAAATTACTATTTTAGACTTTTATTTGCTACATATGTCAAAGAAATTAAGCAGCCTAGAAGATTTAGCTAAGATACAATTTGAAAATCTAGCCCCTGATCCAGAGGGCTATATCGCGCCAGAAGATCAATTTGTTCCCCAGCAATTAGAAGCGCATTTTAGCAATAAGGGGCGCGCCGGGAAAACCGTTACCCTGATCAAAGGTTTTGAAGGAGAAGCAGAGGATTTAAAGGCCTTAGCCAAAACCCTTAAAAACGCTGTGGGCGTGGGTGGTACCATCAAAAACGGAGAAATCATTATTCAAGGGAATTACCGCGATAAACTAATGACCCTCCTGCAAGAGATGGGACATCAAGTAAAACGTGTAGGGGGCTAATTACTTCTTTCTTGCCACAAGAGTAGCTTCTATATCTTTTAAGCTATAGCCTTTTGCTTGCAATAAAATAAGGTAGTGAAAGAGTAAGTCGGCACTTTCGTTTAAGAAGAGTTCTTCATTATCGTCTTTAGCTTCAATGACTGTTTCAACGGCCTCCTCGCCTACTTTTTGTGCGATTTTATTGATACCCTCACGGAAGAGAGAAGCGACATAGCTCTTATCATCATCTGCGGCTTTGCGCTGGGCGATGGTGCTTTCCAATTCAGAGAAAAAGCCAAAGTGACTTTGGTTCTCTTCTCCCCAGCAAGTATCGGTTCCTTTATGACAAATAGGTCCTTTTGGCGCTGCTTGAATCAAGAGGGTGTCTTGATCGCAATCTAGCTTGATATCAACAAGCTGAAGAAAGTTTCCACTCTCCTCTCCTTTGGTCCATAAACGCTGCTTAGAACGGCTGTAAAAGGTTACCTGTCCTGTAGTTTGGGTCTTTTCGAGGGCCGCTGCATTCATATAGCCCAGCATTAGAACTGTTTTTGTCGTGGCATCCTGGATAATAGCGGGTAAAAGTCCGTCGGGGGATTTTGAAAAGTTGAGTTCCATAGGCTTATAATCTTACAGCGATCTGCTGTTGTTTGAGTTGTTGTTTTAAATCTGGGACACTAATTTCCCCAAAGTGAAAGACACTGGCCGCTAAAGCAGCATCTGCTTTTCCGGCCGTAAAGGTATCAATAAAATGCGAGGTGTTTCCAGCTCCACCAGAAGCAATGATAGGGATGTTAACTTCGGTCGAGAGTCTAGCGAGGGCTTCATTGGCGAAGCCATTCTTAGTCCCATCGTGATCCATAGAGGTAAAAAGGATTTCTCCGGCACCGCGTTCTTCCACTTCTTTTGCCCAGTCAAATAAATCGATTTCTGTGGGCACCTTCCCTCCTACTAAATGTACTTTCCATTGTCCATCAATCTGCTTTGCGTCAATGGCGACGACTAGGCATTGACTCCCAAAATGGGTAGCGACCTCGTTAATCAATTCTGGGCGTTTTACCGCTGCTGAGTTAATAGAAACTTTGTCTGCACCATTTTTCAATAAGATTGAAACATCCTCTACCGAACGAATTCCACCCCCTACAGTAAAAGGGATATCAATGGTTGCTGCAACCTTTAAGACGAGTTCTGCTAAGGTTTTGCGCTGCTGCTCTGTAGCCGAGATGTCAAGAAAGACTAACTCATCGGCATTTTCACGGGCGTATTGAGCGGCTAGTTCTACCGGGTCACCCGCGTCGCGTAAGTTGACAAAGTTCACTCCTTTTACCGTGCGACCGTCTTTGATATCTAAACAAGGGATAATGCGTTTGGTTAACATATTAATTGTTTGAAAGAATAAATTGTTCCAACTGTTTTAGCGAGATGCGGTTTTCATAAATCGCTTTCCCAATGATGGTGCCTTCACAACCCATTTCTGCTAAGCGAGGGAGTTCATCAAACTGTGAAATCCCACCAGAAGCGATGAGTTTAACTTGGGTTTCTGACAAAATCTTTTGGTATAACTCAAAGGAAGGGCCTTGTAACATACCGTCTTTACTAATGTCTGTACAGATGGTGTATTGAATGCCTTTGGCTTGATAATGGGCTAGAAAGTCAAAGAGCGATTGATCAGAGGTTTCTAACCACCCATCTGTTGCGATGTATTCTCCTTTTACATCTGCCCCTAGAATGATTTTTTCTGCCCCATAAGAGCTAATCCACTGGCTAAAAACTTCTGGCTGCTTGACGGCAATACTCCCGCCAGTAACTTGCTGTGCACCACTTTCAAAGGCGATCTTCAAGTCTTCGTCGGTTTTTAAGCCACCCCCAAAGTCAATTTTTAAATTGGTTTGAGTCGCAATGGTTTCAAGCACTTTATGGTTGACGATATGTTTTGATTTTGCGCCATCTAGGTCTACAAGATGCAAGTATTCAATCCCGTGAGCTTCATACGCTTTGGCGACTTCTAAAGGGTGCTCGTTATAGGTCTTCTGGGTGCTATAGTCACCTTTGGACAAACGCACGCATTTCCCGTCAATAATGTCTATGGCTGGGATAATTCTCATAGGGCTAAAAAGTTTTGTAGGAGTTGACTCCCCGCTTTACTGCTTTTCTCTGGATGAAACTGTACCCCATAGAAATTATCCTTCTGCAAGGCAACGCTATAGGCGCCATCATAGTCGCTTTGAGCAATGGTTTCCTTTATTAAAGGCACATAAAAAGAGTGCACTAAGTACATGAAGTCACCTTCGTTAATATTCTTAAATAGAGGGCTTTGTAAATGTAAAATAGTATTCCATCCCATTTGCGGAACCTTGACTTGATTAGAGAAACGGATCACCTTCCCCGGGATAATCCCAAGGCCATTTACATCTCCTTCTTCTGTCGCATCACACAATAATTGCATCCCTAGACAAATCCCTAAAACAGGTTGTTTTAAGGTGGGGATTAGTTGGTCTAATCCATTGTGCTTAAGCTTTTCCATTGCACTGGCTGCTGCGCCTTGTCCAGGAAAAATCACCTTGTCTGCTGCTTTAATAATTTCAGGATCAGCTGTTAAAGTACTTTCGACCCCTAGTCTTTCTAAGGCAAATTGTAAAGAGCGGACATTCCCCGCGTCATAATCTATAATTGCGACCATCTATAAACTGCCTTTAGTGGAGGGAAGAATCATTTTATCTGGATCGCGTTTGACGGCAACTTTAATCGCTTTGGCGAATGCCTTAAAAATCGCTTCGATCTTGTGGTGTTCATTGGTCCCTTCTGCCTTGATATTGAGATTTGCTTTGGCGCCATCTGTAAAGGATTTAAAGAAATGCATAAACATTTCAGTAGGCATCTGACCGATCATTTCACGCTTAAATTCGGTTTCCCAAACCAGCCAATTTCTCCCACCAAAGTCAATGGCAACCTGCGCTAAGCAGTCATCCATCGGCAAGCAGAATCCATAGCGCTCAATCCCCAACTTATTGCCTAAGGCGGTTGCAAAGGCTTCGCCTAAGACAATAGCGGTATCTTCAATGGTATGGTGTTCGTCCACTTCTAAATCTCCTTTTACCACTAGGTCAAGGTCCATATTTCCATGACGGGCAATTTGATCTAACATATGATCAAAAAAGGCGATACCTGTATCGATAGAACTTTTCCCGCTGCCATCTAAGTTTAGGCTAAGGGTGATATCTGTCTCGTGGGTGGTGCGTTTTTGGGCTACGATGCGTTGATCGAGCTTTAAAAAGCTGTAGATTTCTTGCCAATGGGTTGTTTTAAGCGCAATAGCTGCATCTAAATCTTTTGTTGCCTCTTCTGCCCCTAAGGCTTCATCGTTTGCGATAAAAAGGCCTTTAGCGCCTAGATTTTTCGCTAATTCCATATCGGTTA
>JBELLO010000091.1:0-5433 GCA_042096495.1 Candidatus Arcticimaribacter sp. | reverse complement strand
CGTTTATGGACCGATGCTATCATCAATCCAACAGAGACCAGACAATGGATCAGTATGGGGATAGAAGCCGCTAGCCACGCTCCTATCACAGAACGTTTCAATATGGGAGTCTTACAGGTTTAAACTCGAGATAGTTTGCTGGCGCATGATCTTCCCGTTTGGGGTGCGTTCAAAGAGTGCGATAGCATGGACTTCTTTTGGCAATTCATATTTTGATAATCCCTCAATACTTGAAAGTTGATCGAGGATGTCTGGAGCATGATCTCCCTCTACTAACAGTATCACTTTTTGCCCTAGGGCCTGGTTATTAACTGCTCCTACAAAAAAAGCTTGCGAAATGTGTTCAGCCATTTTTGCTTCTATTTCCTCTGGTATAACTTTTATGCCCCCAGTATTGATTACATTATCCACCCGTCCTTTTAACAGAAAACGATGATCACTTTCAAGACTGACCAAATCATTTGTAATGATTTTCTCTTGCGTTAAATAAGGTACATCTATAACCAGGCAATCGCGTTCATCAGTTGACAGTTTTACAGCGGGAAGAGGAGTAAACAACATCATGTCTCCATTGATCTTTCGCGAAGCGATATGGGTCACTGTTTCTGTCATCCCATAGGTTTCATAACAGTGGGTACTTTTCTGCTTTAGCTTTTCTTTTAGCTGAATGGAAGAAGGCGCTCCCCCTATCAAAAGGGTTTTGACCTTATTCAAATCCTCAAAAGCGTTTTCTACCTGCAAGGGTACCATGGCCGCAAAATCATAGATTTTATCGGTATTGGCCAAAACATTTCCTTGTGGTGGAACTAAATCGATCTCAAGGCCTAGAATCATGGCGCGAACCAGCATCATCTTCCCTGCTATATAGTCTGCATTGAGACAATGCAGGGCCTTATCTCCTATTTTTACGTCAAAATGGTCACCTGTCGCAAGGGCAGAATTCACCATCGCTTGTTTATTGTAAAGAATTAATTTTGGCTTGCCTGTAGATCCAGAGGTCTTTAAAGTGATAATTTCATTCGGGCGAATCCAGTCCATTAAAAAATCCCCAATGGCTTTTTCGTGGGCTTCCCCTTCTTTGATAAAGGAATAGGCAATTTCAAAAAGGTCCTCAAAACGATAGTGATTCCCGTTGAGTAAAAAGCGATTGTGGATGTTCTTGTAAGTCGGTTTATGCTCCATCTATAGTACTGATTAGTTTATGGTACCAGTTTTTCCATTGGTATTTTTTTGCTAAAAAGAGCAAACTCAATGGATAAATAACAACTAAAAAGAGGAATAATTCTATGGTCAAATTAGGGGTAGAAACATCTTTGTATAAAGAAGCGGTTTGAAAGGCGGTCCAGTCTGCAGTAACAAGTATAGCAGTGATTAGGTTATTCGCTACATGAAATCCTATGGCGAGTTCAATTCCTTCGTCCATCAAACTCATGATGCCAAAAAACAAGCCAGTTCCAATGTAGTAAGCTAATAAACCATAGCCCAATTTATCGATTTCTGGATTGAGGATATGCAGACTTCCAAAAATGACTGAAGTCAGTAAAAGTGACAATAATCTACTTTTGGTCAAGGTGGCGAAGCCTTGCATTAAATAGCCGCGAAACAGCCATTCTTCTAGGGCTGATTGAAAAGGAATGAGCAAGCAGGCAATTACAAACATGGTCAGGAAAGGTTGTAATTCAAAATTCCACTGATAATCATTTGGCGAGAGCCATAAACTTATTGCAAAAACAAGCACACTTATTCCTCCCCAAAAAGTAAACCCAAAGAGAATTCTCTTAACATCTATAAAGTCTCTAATGGTGGTAACGGCGGTTAAACTTTGACGGTGGATGTATTTGATCACAAATAAAAAACCAAAAAAGGCAATTACAGAAGGGATCAATAAAAGCAATAAGGTCAAATTAGTGTCGAGATGTGCAAAATAATCCAGTTGATTGCTTACCACAATAGGGTCTTCTGGCATAAAGAAAAACATGGGAATTTGCCCAAAGAAACTAAACAAAATAACAATAACTGAACCGATAAGGTAAAAACCAAAAGGACGTTTGTCTGCAGAAAAATCTGTTAAGAAAGAAGTTGGTTGATCGGCTGCCATTGTTGGGTATTATCGATGTTAATATAACCATTTTTTATTTCTAAAGGAGCAGGAATATTGTTGGTATATAAACTCCCAGTCCCTAGACCTTGATGCCCTTTATAACCTTGTTGATACGCCCATTGGGCAATTGCATTTAAGCCAATATTACTTTCTAATGCACTGGTCACCCAGCTGTCTATTCCCCTTGCAGTTGCGAGACTTGTCCACTCTTCTGCGCCTTGAAAGCCACCTATAAAGCTGGGTTTTAAAATAATGTACTGCGGCTGGATGGTTTCGAGCATAGCGATTTTATCAGCGGTACTAAAAACGCCAATCAATTCTTCATCTAGCGCAATCGGGAGGGGTGTTTTTTGGCATAGGGCCTTCATCTCTTCCCAGTTTCCTTGCGGGATAGGTTGCTCTATGGAATGCAACTCTAGGTCTGCTAGAACATGTAATTTTTCTAGGGCATCCTGCCCAAAGGCGCCATTGGCATCCACCCTTAAAACCATTTGATCTGCACTATAACGCTTCCGAATGGCTTTTAAAATTTCGACTTCGTCGGAAAAGGCGATCGCTCCAACTTTCATTTTAATGCAAGAAAAGCCTTGGGAGAGTTTTTCTTCTACTTGATTAAGCATAAACTGTTGATCTCCCATCCAGATCAAGCCATTGATGGGAATCTTTGCCGCTCCAGTAGAAAAAGCGGATGGAAATAAGGAAAAAGGATCTGCTTGCTGTAAGGACAAAAAGGCCATTTCTACGCCCATCTGTATGGAAGGGAATTCTGTCAAGGCGGCATAGAGAGCATCTTTTCCTAAATGAATATTATCACAAACCCAGCCGAGTTTTGCCTCATAATCTGGGCGATCGTCTATGCTTAAACCTCTTAGCAGGCCACATTCTCCTATCCCTTGTTTTTCCCCTTCTGTTAAAATAATAAACCAAGTCTCTTTTTCGACCAGTATACCTCGAGATGTCCCACTAGGGCGTTTAAAATGAAGGATGTGTTTTTTATAATGAGCAATCATAGGATAGTAAGATAAAAACCCAAAACAAATAATACTGAAAAGAAGAAGGTGCTCAAAGCGACCACTTTTAACTCTGGATCAAGACTTTTTCCGCCTTTCGATTTTGACACGCGGATCAAATGATTTCCCAGTGGTAGAAAAAGGAGCAAGAACAGATAAGAATAAACACTTTCAGCGTTTAAAAAAGCATAAAAACTGCTTAACACAAAAGCAGTAATGATAAGAAAACTGTGGTATATTCTTCCTTTATCATAGCCCAAAAGCAAAGGTACAGTGAGTTTATTTGAAGCGCGATCATTGTCCATGTCCCGTAAATTATTCAAATTCAATACTGCCGTACTAAACAATCCAATACTGGCAGCGGGTAATATTAAGCTAAGCGGTAACAATTGTGTTTGTAAGTAATAGGACCCTAAGACACTCACTCCGCCAAAAAAGAGGAAGACAAATAGATCCCCTAAAGCATAATAGCCATAGGCAGAATCGCCTACGGTATATTTAATGGCTGCGATTATACTCGCTAGTCCTAAGGCAATAAAAAAGAGGGCTTTGCCCCAGTCTGCACTCCCGAATGCGAGGAAGATTAGACACAAAGCCAATAAAAGACTGATTCCCGCTGTAACTTGGATCCCCTTTTTAAGGGCAACTCTAGTCAATAAACCTTGCTGTAAAACTCTTTTTGGACCTAGACGTTGATCGTTGTCGGTCCCTTTAACCCCATCACCATAGTCATTCGCAAAATTGGATAAAATTTGAAATGCTGTAGTGGTTAGAAGGGCGAGTATGAAAATCATCACAGAAAAAGTTCCTTCAATCCAGGCTAAACCATTGCCAACAATAATTCCTGAAATAGACAGGGGAAGGGTGCGTAAACGGGCGGCGGCGAACCAAACAGAGATTTTCTGCATTATTTATTGAGTAATATTCTTTCCCCAGACTTATAAGAAGTAACCCATACGTCTGTTAAACCTAATTTTATTAATTCTTGTCGAAAAGCTTCTGCTTCTTCTACTGTGGCAAAATTACCCAAGGAATAAGCATTGTAGTCTTGTAGTGGATAAGCCCTAAAGTTGACAAAATTATCTGAGAACAAGAGGATGTCACTATTTCCAGAAGCCATAAACTGTACCGTGTAGACCGTTACTGTTTTAAGGCTTTCTTGTATCTCTTTTGTACTACCCCCTAAAATTTTATTCTCTAATTCTAGTTGCTCAATACGGCTAAGACTTTCGGCATCATCTTCTGCATCACTAAACCCAATCAAATAAATACCGCCTATGACCAATATTGCCAGTGCAATAAAGAACCCTAGGCGGTAGAGCGTATAACGAAGTAACTTCGCCTTATTCTCTTGATGCAGATTTTGAAAGAAAGTAGCGGCTTTCTTTTCTTGATCTACTTCTTTGTAGAGGGCGGCTAATTTATCTTCGTCTATAAAGGGCATACGATTGTTTTATGGGAATTTAGGATACTGCTTAAAGTCAGGATCACGCTTGTCTAAAAAGGCGTGTTTTCCTTCTTGGGCTTCGTCCATTAAATAATACATTAAGGTTGCATCTCCCGCTAATTGCATCAAACCGTGTTGCCCGTCGAGTTCTGCATTCAAGCAACGCTTGACCATACGCAAAGCAAGCGGACTTCTTTTCTGCATAATAGAACACCATTCTAAAACAGTAGTTTCTAAATCTGCTAACGGCACTACTTTATTGACCATTCCCATTTCTTCTGCTTCGTGTGCAGAGTATTGGTTACATAAGAACCAGATCTCACGGGCTTTCTTTTGGCCTACATGGCGCGCTAAATAAGAGGAACCAAAGCCTCCGTCAAAACTTCCCACTTTAGGACCAGTTTGTCCAAAGATGGCATTCTCACTAGCAATGGTTAAATCACATACCACGTGGAGCACATGTCCTCCCCCAATGGCATAACCATTAACCATGGCAATCACAGGCTTAGGGATTTCTCTAATTTTTTTATGCAAATCAAGGACATTTAAGCGAGGAACACCGTCTTCGCCTACATATCCACCTACTCCTTTAACATTCTGGTCTCCCCCACTACAAAAAGCTTTTTCTCCAGCTCCAGTAAATACCACGACGTCGATGTCATTGCGCTCACGGCAAATATCCATTGCTTCGAGCATTTGATTATTCGTCTCTGGACGAAAAGCGTTGTATACTTCTGGGCGGTTGATGGTGATTTTAGCTACACCATTATAGATTTCAAATAAAATATCTGAATACTCTTTGATTGGGGTCCACTTGATTTCTGTCATGAATTTTTGTTTTAAAATTACGTCATTTATCCTTATTCTGCTTGCAT
>JBELLO010000090.1:1381-5452 GCA_042096495.1 Candidatus Arcticimaribacter sp. | reverse complement strand
CCTAAAATCAAACAAATTAATACGATTCCCATGAATCCTGGTCCACCTTCGATGAAACGCTTTTTTAATTCTTGGGTAAAAGAAGCAGGCTCTGCAGATGCATCAGCTTGCTCTTCTTCTTGTACAATCGTAGAAACAGTTAGATTGTCTAGGTTGATTGTATTGGCATTAGCGGTAAAACTTACCATGAACATGCTCATTACAAGGGTAACGAATAATTTTCTCATTTTGATGAATTTTGTGTTCTAATTATTTAAGGGTTTAAAGATAAAAAAAAATATGGTTCAACATAATTTTTAACGCATAGGTGATGCGCGATGTTAAAAGTTATTTACTATTAAGATTCTTATCCTTCTCATCCTAAGACAAACAAGAAAGATAAAAGACTATTTTATTTCTTCAAGGAAGAATTGATTTAAGGCAAGTACCACACCATTTGTCCATCCAAAACCGTCTTGATTAGGATATTCTCCTCCTCCAGCTGCGAGACTTAGATCCATCACATTATACTTTTCCATCATTTTTCCTGTGTTTTGATACACCTTCTCACTAATGGCTAGCCAGTTATCACTCGCTTGTCTTGCTAATGTTGTATAACCATAATTGTTTAACCCAACAATGGTAGTCCATTGTAATGGTGCCCAGCCGTTAGGAGCATCCCATTGTTGTCCAGTATTTTGCAAACTGGTAACAAAGCCTCCTGGCTTTAAAAAATCTCGTTCAAGGTTTTCTTTAACGCCTTCTGCTTGTTCTACTGTGGCAATAGATAAGAATAGTGGAAAACCACCTGCTAAGCTTTTTCTATTTGTATGGGACTGCTTTTTATAATGGTAATCTTCAAAAAATTGACTTTCAGAATTCCAGAAGATTGCCTGAATGGCTTTTCTACGGGCTTGTGCCTTTTGTTTGTACTGTTCCCCTTTGGCGGTATCGCCATTCAAATAATGAGTGGCAGAAAGGGTTTTTTCTAAGCTGTAAAGCAGGGAGTTTAAATCAACCGGTAAAATATCAACTACTTCAATGCTGGCGAGATTTTGATTATCTGCAAACCAACGGCTACTATAATCCCACCCACTCATTGCTCCTGTCCTAAGATTGCTGTACAGCGCTTCCTTTTCTTTTTCGGTTGAAAGGTCTTGTGCAAGTTCAAAGTCTTCTCTATGACTTTCTGGGCGAGGAGTAGACCCAGTGTCAAAATATCGATTGAGGGTCATCCCATCAATTTGAACAGTTTTATTGTCTTGCATCCAGTAAGCGTACTCTTTTTCTAAAGCAGGGAGGAATTTTAAAGCTTTTTGAGGTGCATCTAGACTTATTTCATTAACCATTAAAGCAAAAAATGGCGGTTGAGAACGACTCATATAATACTGTCTATTTCCGTTAGGAATAAAACCAATAGTATCAATTAAATAGGCAAAATTATCTACCATTTTTTCTGCGAGTACTGGATGACTCTGTTTTAATCCCTTGATGGTGAAAAAACTGTCCCAATAATAAATTTCTCTAAATCTGCCTCCTGGAACGATATAATCTCCCGGTAAGGGAATAAGCGAACTATTGGCTTTTATATTATCTGGGGATCGGGTCAATTCGTCCCATAAAGCAACAATATGTTCTTGAACTGTTTTTGATCGGTCGCTCTTAAAATCTGCTTGAAAGGGTTGTGGAATATCAAAGTTTGTTTCAATAAAGTCTTTTAAATCAAAATCTGCTTTGTCTTTTTCAATCGCATAAGTGGCCAATAATTTATTTAAGGGTAAATGAGGCGTAGCGTCTGAAAAAGTTTTGCTGTCTGGATATAAGTGAGCCATTTGCACTGTATGATAAAAGTCGCTTTTATAATAGTCTTGATAACTAACCGTAGAAGTGTTAGCTGACTTTTTAGTACCACAAGATTGCGTCGTTAACACGACCGAAGTTAGAATAAATAAAGTCAAAGTGGATTTTTTTAAGAGCGTTATGATTTTCATTATACATGTTTTAATGCCCTAATATAATTTCTTCTTTTCAACTTTGCCCTTAAAGTAAATTGATTTTTATCACGCTTTAACTTTTATCCCTGTGATTTCAAGATCTAAAAATAGTAATTGATGTAGTTGGGGCAAAAAAGCACCATTAGGTGTTTCTTTCCATTGCTCCCACGAAGCTTCTATTCCCCCAATAGGAATTATACTTACCCACATTTGAAAAGCTTTGGGCTGATCGTCTTCATTTAATAACCATAAATATGAATCTCCAGGGGTTGTTCCCCCCCCACTTAAATAGGTGATAAACAGTGCGTCTAATTTGTTGTTTTGCTTAACAAGCCGGCTTTCCACACCTTTGTCAAATAATTTATAGGGAGCAACTACCAAAAAAGGGTCATTGTTAAACTTCGCTTTCGTTCACGGCTTGAAAAACCATTCGTTATAATCGAGTTCTTTATATGCTTTGTAATGGAGATAAGTTAATAATTTTTGGGCTAATTGATCTGCAGTTTTACCTTGCTCTCATTTAGGGATTAATTGAATAAAAATCTTCAACTTTAGTTATTTCACATCAAAAAGCTCTTGAATTGATCCTCCTCTTTTTTAAAGTAGTTAACCGTTCAAATGACCTGACTAATAAGTGGACTTAAGTTTTAAATATTGTTCTCGATAAACTTTTTTAACCCTCTCAAAAACCTTTTCTTTAAAAACCTTATCATTCATTAATTTTTCTAAACCAACATTCTTCGCTGTAGAGGTATTATATATGTTTTGAAGTACTTTATCTGTCTCTAATATCATTTCATCTGTAAAGAAAGGAGGAATACTATTGAATATATCAGCCTTATTTTGGCTACTGTTTTTAAATTTAACCGCTGGTGAAATAGTTGTAATATCCTTTTTAGGTACTCCATTTTTTTCTTGAAGTAGAATAGCTTCTAAGGTTGCCAATCTTTTTTCAATCGATTGTATTTTTTTTTGTTGTAAATCCACGAGATCTGCCATATCATTTGCATTCAATCCAATCGCCATTTTTACATATCCATAGTTGTTTTCAAGTGAACTTGTCCAAGCCACACCGACTATTTTTTTGTAATCCTTAGCTTTAAGATCAGACTTAGCTACACCAATTCCTACACCGTTATTTTCTCCCGAAGGAAGAATATAGTCTCCCGCGAATACATCTCCTTTAACTTTTACTGGCACTTGACCCAAAAAAGCTACTCTTTCATAGAATTCTTTATTTTCTTCTAGTGGCATGTTTCCTAAAACTGCTGGACTAGTTGAAATCACTAATATTCGCTGAACATCCTCTGAAATATATTTAGAGATCTTTCCATTATATACACCGACTAGATCACCTTCGGAAATAGTTTCATTTGAATTTAATCTTTCTAACCATTCAGCATAATCTCCTGATCCCGATTGATAGGTTACACCAATATCTTCCGCTGCATAAGTATTATAGGTTATCAAATTTGCAGTCGCCATTGCCAATTCTGCGGCAGCTTGTGCTATACAGCCCCCACATGGTCCTGCAGAGGCTCCAAAACCAGCAACGACAATTGGAATCGCAGCTGTACCAACATTTACTCCTGCTAAAGCAATTTCTGCAGCAAAAATTGTAGTGTCATATATGTAATCTCTACTCTGCTGTTTATTTTCCCAGGTCTCTCCTTCTATTCTTCCAACAACCGTTCCTGAAGAATTAAAAAAGGTCATGAAATTATGATCATTATTGGGGGTTCCAGCAGTTGTTTTCACAGCAATTCCATTTGCAGATCCTTGCACTCTCAAGGGATAATTATCATAGTTTGAACTTCCACTGCCCAATCCAGCACTTATAGTTACACGATTACTAAAGTCTGCTGTATTTGCTACTGCAAGAGTACCTGAAAGTGCAGTGTTATTACTTACGTTTAGTGTACTGTTTAGTTGGGTAGCTCCTGCTACAGTTAGTGTATTATTTAATAAAGCACTTCCTGTGAGTTGAAGTGAATTATTCATCGTTGCTGTACCGTCTAATACTAAGTTGCTGTTGAGATCTGTAACCCCATCAACATTAAGTGAACCCGTGAAATCGACTGGACTATTTCCTGTTACC
>JBELLO010000090.1:0-1281 GCA_042096495.1 Candidatus Arcticimaribacter sp. | reverse complement strand
CCGTAAAATCGACCGGACTGTTTCCTGTTACCGTTAATGAATTATTTAAAGTTGAAATACCATCTATATTTACAGTATTGTTAAAATCTGTCGCTCCATCAACATTTAATATTCCTGTTAAATAAGTTGGACTTCCATTACTTACTCTAAGTGTACTGGATAACGTTGTGGTCCCTACTACTTCTAAATCACTTTCAATTTCGGCATCTCCTCTAACATTCATTTCTGAATTAAAATCTACATCCCCCATTACGTTCATTCCTGATTGAAAATTTGAATAACCATTCACAGTTATGGAACTCATAAATCTCGAATTTCCGCGAACAAAAAGGTTGTCATTTAAATCTGTAGGAGCGTTAATTTCTACAAGAGAATTAAACGTTGATGTATCAGAAACAGTTAATGAATTTTCAAGTGAGGTATCGCCTTCAACAATTAATTCATTGTTTAATTGTGCAACACCATCTGTGGTAAGATTCCCAGACATAAACACCTCACTAGCATTTAGAATATTCAAATTACTATTTAATTCAGTTACTCCCTGAACAGACAGAGCCCCCTCTAATGCAGTTGCGCCATTAACCGTTAATGCATCTGATAAATCATTTTTATTTGAAGCTGAATTTAAATTTAAAATCGTTCCTCCGTCTACCGTTAGTAGGCCAGAAATATCTGTGTCTCCATCAATCGAAATGTTTTCTGAAAGAATGGCATCTCCACGTACCAACAAGCTTCCTTGCACATCTACTTGTTGCTCAAAACTCGAAGCACCAGAAATATTTAAATCACCAGAAGCAGTAATATTTCTATGCGCAGCTAATGGAAGATACAATAAATCTTGCGTGGCTAATGGAGCAAAACTACTCCCTCCTGTTAAATCTATTTTAACCGATAATCTCCGTATATTTCCATTCCATTCAATTTCGTTGAAGTTACCTATTCTGGGTACGCCTTGACCAATTATAAGGTTAACCAAACCATTTTCATCTGTATTTGTTACTTGAGTTTCTTGATAAATCGTAGCGTTGTTTACTCCAGTGATTGTAAATTCAAAAGATACTCTTGCATTAACTAGGAGATCGTTTTGAGAATCATACCCAGGTAACTCAATTGCATCACTGCTTAGGATTACCGCTTGATAACTTATTCCATCGGTTTGTGCATACACACTTGCTGATAAAACCATGAAAATCGCTACTGCTAATCTATTGATGAAAAGCTTAATTGTTTGTTGAAAAAAGTAAAGAAATTCCAATGTTCTTTGATTTAAGTTTTATGTTC
>JBELLO010000089.1:0-5483 GCA_042096495.1 Candidatus Arcticimaribacter sp. | reverse complement strand
CCATCTGTAATATGGGAGCAGAAGTTGGAGCAACCACTTCTACCTTTGGATATGACGAGTCAATGGAACGTTATTTGCGTTCTACAGGTCGTGATGATGTCGCTGATGCTGCCAATGCTGTAAAAGAACACTTAACTGCTGATGCAGAGGTATATGCGAACCCTGAGCAATATTTCGACCAAGTAATCGAGATTGACTTAAGTACTTTAAGTCCTCATTTGAATGGACCATTTACACCAGATTTAGCAACACCTATTGCAGAGATGTCTCAGGTTGCTAAACAAAATGACTGGCCATTACAAGTTGAATGGGGATTAATCGGTTCTTGTACCAATTCTTCCTATGAAGATTTATCCCGTGCGGCTTCGATTGCAAAACAAGCTGTTGATAAAGGTTTAGTTACTAAAGCAGAATTTGGAATTAATCCTGGTTCAGAGCAGGTGCGTTATACGGCAGAAAGAGATGGCTTATTAAGTGTTTTTGAAGATTTAAACGCTAAAATCTTTACCAATGCCTGTGGACCATGTATCGGTCAATGGGCACGTGAAGGAGCAGATAAGCAAGAGAAAAACTCGATTATTCACTCCTTTAATAGAAACTTCTCAAAACGTGCAGATGGTAATCCTAATACCCATGCCTTTGTAGCATCTCCAGAAATGGTTGCTGCAGTCGCTATATCAGGTCGCCTAGATTTCAATCCTTTAACGGACAAGTTGATCAATCAAAACGGAGAAGAAGTAAGCTTAGATCCACCTACTGGAATGGAGTTACCACCTAAAGGTTTTGACGTAGAGGATAATGGTTATCTCGCTCCTGTAGAAGACGGTTCAGGAGTAAATGTGGTGGTAAGTGAAACCTCAGAGCGTTTACAGCTTTTAACTCCCTTCAAACCATGGGATGGAGACAACCTAACTGGGGCAAAATTATTAATCAAAGCACATGGAAAATGTACTACAGATCACATCTCTATGGCTGGTCCATGGTTGCGTTTCCGTGGGCATTTAGATAATATCTCTAACAACTGTTTAATTGGTGCGGTTAACGCATTCAACCAAAAAACAAACTTTGTTAAAAATCAACTGACAGGCGAGTATGGTGGAGTACCAGATGTACAACGTGAATACAAAGCCGCTGGAATTGAAACAGTCGTTGTGGGAGACCACAACTATGGAGAAGGTTCTTCTCGTGAACACGCGGCAATGGAGCCCCGTTTCCTAGGTGTTAAAGTGGTGATTGTAAAATCGTTTGCACGTATCCACGAAACCAACTTAAAGAAACAAGGAATGTTAGGAATTACCTTTGCGAATGAGGCAGATTATGATCTTATTCAAGAAGACGATACCTTCAACTTTGTTGATTTAAAAGATTTTGCTCCTGGAAAGCAAATCACTGTTGAAGTGGTTCACGCCGATGGATCAAAAGATACTATTATGGCAAACCATACTTATAACGCACAACAGATTGAGTGGTTTAAAGAAGGGTCTGCCTTGAACTTAATCAAGAAAGAAAACGCAGCCTAAGTAAACGCTGTTTATACTTTAAAAAGGCCCATTATTTGGGCCTTTTTTTATTGAATTAATTTATTCATTATTTATATCATAAATAAAACTTATTTTTGATCCATGGAGTTGAAACGACTTGGATCCTTCTTAATTATTTCTTTTGCCCTGTGGGTGGGATGTGTTCCTCCTATGTATGAACCGCCAGAAGCACAGCAAAACACCCTCAACCCTAATTGGGAAAATACGGGTAATATTTCTGCCTCTTTTATTTCTACCTCCAGAACCATTGGCGTAGGTACAAATACGGGTTCGCCTAGTTTTAACGTTAGCTTTATTGCATCGGCAAGTAATATTGATAGCCTTGAATGGGCTTTTCCTGGGGCAATAACAAATGATAGTATTAGTGAAATAACAGAGTCAGTAGAGTACAATGCCTTTGGCCGCTATGATGTAGGTTTAAAGGTGTATAATACAGAAGACAGCGATAGTCGTTATTATGAGAACTTCATTGAGATGTATTATAAGGATGATTTGGTTTTTGGGGAAAATGATCCTGTTGTTTGGTCAAGAACAGGAACAGATACTGTCTTAGCAGATTTTACTCAACCGACTGATGCTGACGGAAACCCCTATAACAATTGGGCGATTATCCCCTTTAGTTCTGCACATAAAGTTGCTGCCCGTAAATCCTTTGAAGATTTTCCACGCAACAATCTTATTTTAGAATTTGACTATAAGTTAGAGCGTCAATCGGTTATTTATATTGATGATGCTAGTATAACTGGAACCTCTTTGGCTTCGCCTACTGCTGTCACCTATGTTTCTTCTCAAGATGCAACTGCAGATGATATGCGGATTGATTCTCCCACAGTTTATCCTGGGGCAAAGCGTTTCTCGATAGAGTATGACAGTATTCCGATTTGGATTGCGTCGAGAATTAATGAAGAGTTTTTTGAGCATGTAACTTTAGAGCTTCCATCACAGTCAGACTTCACCATTCGTATGGTGAAAGAGCCACAGGCGATGATTACCAAGTTAGTTCCCTTTGATCCAGACCCAGCGGCAACAAATACCAGCACACCGGTAGCAGATACGAGTACCGCAACACCATCTGATGATACTGATGGGGATGGGGTGACTAATTTAGTGGATGTATTCCCTTTTGACGCCAGTGAACAATTTGACACCGATGGAGATGGTTATGGCAACAATACAGATAATGACGACGATGGGGATGGTTATCTCGATGCCACAGAAACTTCAGCTAATTCTGACCCATTAGACCGTAATAGCATCCCTAAATATGTGATACAGCACGTGCGCTACCCTTATAACTTAAATATAAGGAACCTGACGATTAAGATCAAAGAGGTTAATTAGAGACTAATAATTCTTCCTGGGTTTAAAATCCCCTTTGGGTCTAAGGTTTTTTTGAGTAAACCCATCAATGCGATTTCACTGGCTGTTCTAGAAGTAGACAAATAAGCTTTTTTATCTAAACCGATTCCATGTTCTGCAGAGACAGAGCCTTTGTGTTTTGACAATTCAGCATAAATAATGGCATTGATCGCTTCAATAATTTCTGGAGAGTTGTCTTTCTTCCCAATGATAAAATGAATATTTCCATCGGCCACATGGCCAAATGGGAAGATTTTTTCGACGAAGTCTAATTTTTCTAATTTTTCAATAGCACGATCAACCTCTTCGCCTATCACTGGAATGGGTAGACTAATGTCAAAGTGCTGGTCATATTGCGCTTGATCGGCTAAGACAGAAACATCTTCTCTTATTTTCCAGATACTTTGTAATTCGCGCTCACTTTGGGCTAAAACACCATCTTCAACGATTCCATTTTCTAGGGCTTCTCCGATTAAGGTTTCCAGACGATTAAAATCATTTTCTGCGTTACTGCCCAGGCATTCAATAAAGACATAATAGGTGTATTGATCTGGAAGAGGCGGTGAATAGGCAGAAGGGGGTTGGGTCATCGCTTGATAAGTGCGTCGCCACATTAATTCAAACCCTGTTAGGGTCCCAGCAAGTCCTTTTTCCATGAACTTGAGCATTTGAATGACTTGTTCATAGTCATTTATCCCAACGATGGCAGAAGAGCGACTTTGCGGTTTTTCTTGGAGTCTAAAGACGACTTTAGTAACGATGCCTAAGGTGCCTTCTGCACCAATAAAAAGCTGTTTTAAATCATATCCAGAATTGTCTTTGATGATTTTTTTTAAAGAAGAGATAATTGTTCCATCTGGAAGAACGGCTTCGAGTCCTAAGACCATCTGGCGGGTCATGCCATAACGAAAAACCCTTAATCCACCAGCATTAGTAGAAACCACTCCACCTACTTGTGCAGAACCTTTTGCGCCAAAACTCAATGGGAGAAATAGATTTTTTTCTGCAGCTGCATCAATAGCATTTTCGAGAATAACGCCCGCTTGTACAGTGATGGTTCTGCTTTTTTCATCAATCTCTTCAATTTGATTCATCTTATCTAAAGAAATGACAAGTTGTTTTTTCTCGGTTTGTGTAGCCCCCACAAGATTAGTCAAGCCACCGTGTACGACGACTTCTTGCTTTTCTTGATTACAGAGTTTCATGATCGCAGATAGTTCCTTGGTGCTTTTTGGAAAAACTACGGCAAGGGCCTGCAAGGGTAAGTCTGTTTTCCAGATATGCGTAAACCTGGAGGTTTCTTTTCCGTGGGCCAAAACATTGTTTTGACCGACAATCTTTTCTAGTGATACAATCATAAGCGATTTCAATCGCTTAAAATTACGGAATCAAATGGCATTCTCATAAAAGGGTAGGGCAAAAGTATCTGAGATGGCTTTATAAACAATTTTTCCATCGACCATATTGAGTCCTTTGGAGAGCATTTTATTATCATGGCAGGCTTTTTTCCATCCTTTATTCGCAATCATTTCTGTGAATTGAAGGGTGACATTATTTAACGCATTTGTCGCAGTCATAGGAACCGCACCCGGGATATTCGCTACACAATAATGTACAATTCCCTCTACGGTATAGGTAGGGGATTCATGGGTAGTGGGCTGGCAAGTTTCAAAGCAACCTCCTTGATCTACTGCAACATCGACTAAGACGGTTCCTGGACTCATTATACTTAGCATATCCTTCTTGATGATCTTTGGAGCTTTAGCTCCTGGAATTAATACTGCTCCGATGACTAAGTCAACCTTTTTGAGCAGATTGATAATGGTTTCTTGACTAGAGTATAAAGGAGTAACATTCGCCGGAAGCACTTCGCTTAGATACCGCAATCGATTAAGATTGATGTCTAATAAGGAGACGTTTGCCCCTAGTCCAGCAGCCATTTTAGCGGCTTCAGTGCCCACTACACCAGCGCCAATAATCATAACATTCGCTGGATGTACGCCAGGAACTCCGCCCAGTAGGATGCCTTTTCCGCCTTTGGGTTTCTCTAAAAATTTGGCACCTTGTTGTATGGACATCCTTCCGGCAACCTCAGACATAGGCGTTAGTAAGGGGAGTCGTTTTTGATCATCTTCAACAGTTTCATAGGCGATACAGACAGCCTTTTTTGCCATCATTGCTTTTGTCAGGGATAGGGAAGAAGCAAAATGAAAATAAGTAAAGAGAATTTGCCCTTCTTGGATAAGATCGTATTCTGCCGCTAGGGGTTCCTTTACTTTTACAATCATCTCGGCAGTTTTATAAACTTCTTTTGCACTGTTTAGAATAGTAGCTCCTGCTGCCTTATAGGCTTCGTCTGAGTAGCCACTGCCCAAACCAGCACCTTTTTCGATAAATATTTCGTGTCCTTGTTGGCATAGCGCACTAACGCTAGCGGTGTTTAATCCCACACGAGATTCATTGTTTTTGATTTCTTTAGGGGTACCTATTTTCATCGTTATTTTTTAACAAATGTAGAGATATATGTTATAAATCTACAATTTGTATTTTGATTTTTACCTCCTATTTATTCCCTTAAATAGC
>JBELLO010000088.1:0-5516 GCA_042096495.1 Candidatus Arcticimaribacter sp. | reverse complement strand
CGACACTAACCATATTTCTCAATTCGCAAATTTGAGGAGAAAGTTTATTGTTGTTATATAATTGCACTATGTCAAAATAGAGCTGCTTGACTTGTTTTTGTGCATTTATTAATCCTTTTGTCGTTTTAAAAATACCGACTTCTTCACTCATGATTTTACATAATTGTTTGCGAAGATCTTGCGTTTGTTTTGCAGGATTAGTGCTGGTATAACGCTGTCCTTTCCAGTCGGGTACTTTTAAATAAAAGTCTTTCTCTAAGGGATTATTTTCTAAATCAACACAAGTCTTGATTGCAGCGCGGTGGGAGAAAACAATAGATTCTAATAAGGAATTAGAAGCTAAGCGATTTGCGCCGTGTAAACCTGTATGTGAGCATTCTCCTATGGCATAAAGTCCCTTTAATGTAGTGCTTGAATTTTGATCCACCTTGATACCGCCACAACTGTAATGTGCTGCCGGGATAACAGGGATAAGATCCTCTAGCGGGTTAATACCTACAGATTGACAGTTTTCAACAATATTGGGGAAATGATTGAGCAATACTTTGGCTTTAATATTGGTAGCATCTAAGTATACATGCTTGCTTTTTTGCGCTTTAATTTCTTGAATTATAGATCGTGCAACTATATCTCTAGGAGCTAAATCCTTACTAGGATGGTATTTCTCCATAAAAGCTTCTCCTAAATGATTTTTTAGGATAGCTCCTTCCCCTCTTAAGGCTTCTGTGATTAAAAAAGTTTCTCCATTGACCTTTGGATAAAGTGCGGTAGGGTGAAACTGTACAAAAGGGAGTTTTTCTAAAAGAGCTTTAGCTCTGTAGGCTGCCCCTAAACCATCTGCAGTGGCTCCTGCTGGATTTGTTGTAAAGTCGTATAATTGCCCGAGTCCGCCAGTTGATAAAACTGTGATTTGCGCTGTGATCTTTATGATTTCCTCGTCAAGGGTAGAGATGATATAGGCACCATAACAAGCTTGATGATTGGTTTTAGTGTGGTGATCTGTAATTAAGTCAACCAGGATGTGATTCTCAAAATATTGAATGTTCTCAAATTCTTTCACCTTTTGAATTAAAGCGCGTTGTATTTCTGCGCCAGAGTGATCTTTAAAGTGAACTATTCGCTTTTCTGAGTGCCCTCCTTCTTTGGTTAGATCTAAACGGTTGTTTTCTTTTTTATCAAATTGTGTTCCCCAATTGATTAATTCTTTTAGGCGATCATTGCCTTCGCGAATAACAAAATCGATGACATCATTGTCTCCTTGATAGTCTCCTGCAATAAAAGTGTCCTGTATATGTTTGTCAAAGGTGTCTTTTTTAAAATTTGACACAACTGCAATTCCCCCTTGAGCATAGCGTGTGTTTCCCTCGTCTAGTTGCTGCTTACAAATCAAGGTGATTTTAGTAGAGGGAGATTCTTCAGCTAGTTTGATAGCATAAGTCAAACCAGAGATGCCAGTCCCGATAACAAGAATGTCAGTATGCATTTATTGAATGGTTAGCATGCGTTCAATGGGTAATCGAGCATCCTCCATGAGCTGTTGATCGAGTTTGATCTCTGGAGTTTCGTTTTCCAAACAACGATACAACTTTTCTATAGTGTTGAGTTTCATAAAGGCACATTCGCTACAGGCACAAGTGTCATCTTCTACTGGGGCCGGGATAAATTGTTTTGAAGGGCACCTTTTCTGCATTTCGTGTAAGATCCCTGCTTCTGTGGCAACGATAAAGGTGTCACAGCTGTCTTTTTGAACAAAATTTAAGAGGCCAGAAGTACTTCCTACATAATGCGCAATGTCTAGCACTTGACTTTCACTCTCTGGGTGAGCGATAAACTTGGCTTTTGGGTTTTCTTTAGCGAGTACGACAATTTTATCAAAAGAAAAAGCTTCATGTACAATGCAGGCACCGTCCCACAAAATCATATCTCGTCCAGTTTGTTTGATTAAATATCGCCCTAAGTTTTTATCTGGGGCAAAAATAATTTGCTTCTCTTTAGGGATGCTATTGATCACATCAACGGCATTAGTTGAAGTGCAAACGATGTCACTAAGGGCTTTTATCTCTGCAGAACAGTTGATATAGGTCACCACAACAGCGTCTGGATATTGTTTTTTAAATGCAGCAAAGTCTAAAGGAGGACAGGAATCTGCAAGAGAGCAGCCTGCTTTTAAATCTGGGAGGAGTACTTTCTTTTCGGGGTTGATGATTTTTGCAGTTTCTGCCATAAAATGTACCCCTGCAAAAACGATGATATCTGCTTTGGCTTCTTTGGCCATTTTGGCTAAATAAAGACTGTCTCCTAAATAATCTGCAATATCTTGAATTGCTTCTTCTTGATAATAATGGGCTAGTATAACCGCATTTTTTTCCCTTTTTAGGCGGGTGATTTCTTTTTTAAAATCTATGTTCTTTTTGAGAGCATTTTTTATCATTATCCTTATTTAGATGGCAAGAGATTTTTGCATTGCGCAATTCTAATACCAAATTAAGAAATATAATAATCACATCTATTTGAACAGTATAGAATTTGCAATATTTGGCGAATCAAGACCAATTACAGATAAAAATGTAGCGATGTCTCGTGCTAAAAGTAGACGGGTCGTATTTTCTGCTAAACAATAAGAATCCTAATATTTTATCAAAAAGGCTGAGCATTGCTCAGCCTTTTTTGTTTGCCTAAAAAGTTAAAACCTGCGACGATTCTAATGCGCTTTTTGTTCGTTGTAAATGATTAATTATAAGATAAATGCATTTTATTTTAAATTATTTTTTTTCAATGAAACACCTACATTGCATTTAAATTTTTATTAGTTTTATGCACTTTAAAAAAACAAAACTATTTTAATATGAAATTTATTAGACTAATATTGGTTATGAGTGTTTTAGCCTCGGGATCAATATTTGCACAAACCTCTGCCAATCCATGGCAGATATCAATCGGTGCGACAATGCCTTCAATTAACAGTGATATTGTAAATACAGGCGGAACAGTTGCATCAGGTGATTTAAGCGGTTCTATCGGATTGCCACAAGCATCACTTTACAGAAAAATCTTTAAAGGCCTTTCGATTGGAGGTCAAGTAGCTTTAGGAAAAGCAGAAGATGAAAGCACTTCTACAGATTATGAATTCTTTAGTATGCACGGTGCCTTAAAGTACGGTTTTAATATCGATGGTAAATTTAGTCCATATGTTAAAGCAGGTGTTTATGGAACAACATCATTGAAAGATGGAACAGATAGTGGTTCATTAAATACAGACTATTCTAACTTTGGGACGGTAGGTTTTGATTTAGGATTAGGAGAGAGATTAGGTCTTTATGCAGAATATTCTATTGGGAAAATCAACGAGAACCCAGAAGTAGACTATGGACTTGTATCTTTAGGTCTTAGCTATGATTTCGGTGTTGGCGATAGAGACAAAGATGGAGTTAATGACAAAAAAGACAAATGCCCAGACGAGCCTGGATTAAAAGAATTTGAAGGTTGTCCTGATACCGATGGCGACGGTGTTCCAGATCCACAAGACGAATGTCCAGAAGTTCCTGGCCCAGCCGAAACAAAAGGTTGTCCTGACACAGATGGTGATACTGTTTTAGATAAAGATGATACTTGTCCAGAAGTTCCTGGTCTTGTAGAATTAAACGGTTGCCCTGATGCAGATGAAGATGGGATTGCAGATGGAGACGATGAGTGTCCAGAAGAAGCTGGACCAGCGGAAAATAAAGGTTGCCCATGGCCAGATACCGACAATGATGGTGTTGCAGATAAAGATGATGAATGTCCAGAATTAGCTGGAACAACAAAAACAGGTTGCCCAGAATTGACCGATGAAATTATGTCAACTATCAATCAAGTTGGAAGTAGTATTTTATTCCCTGCTAGTAGTGCAAAAATAATGGGAGATAAATCTTTAAATGCAGTAGCAGAAATCAAAACGATTTTAGCGGAAAATCCTGTGGGTATTATCGTTATTCAGGGGCACGCATCTTCTGACGGAAATGATGATTACAACCAAAAGCTATCTCTACAACGTGCAGAGTCTGTTCGTGATAAATTAGTAGAGTTAGGGGTTGATGCCACTCGCCTTGAAGTTGTTGCCATGGGATCTTCTAAACCATTAAATGGGGATGAGTCTGATAGAGCAAACAACAGAAGAGTAGAGTTTTACAAGAAATAAATTCTTCTTTCTTTAAAATAAAAAGGCCGAGCATTGCTCGGCCTTTTTATTTCAACTTTGTAACAAGCTTAAAGTGCTTTTAAACCTGCGATTGTTTCTGTTGGATTATCAGACTTAAAAACAAAACTTCCAGCGACTAAAACATCTGCTCCAGCCTCTGTTAATGCTAATGCATTTTGATCTGTTACCCCGCCGTCAATTTCAATTAATGTTGAGGCTCCTTTTTTGTTAATCAATTGTTTTAATGCCTTTACTTTTGCATAGGTGTTTTCGATAAAAGATTGACCGCCAAAACCTGGATTTACACTCATTAAGCAAACAAGATCAATGTCTTGAATGATATCTTCAAGTAAATGCACAGGTGTATGCGGATTTAAAGCAACACCGGCTTTCATACCACAAGATTTAATCTTTTGTAAGCTTCTATGTAAATGCGTGCAAGCTTCATAATGCACTGTTAAAATGGCTGCATTTAATTCTGCGAAGGTCTCAATATAGCGATCTGGATCGACTATCATTAAGTGGACGTCCAATGGTTTTTTAGCATGTTCACCAATGGCTTTTAATACAGGCATCCCAAAAGAAATATTGGGCACAAAAACGCCATCCATTATATCAATATGAAACCAGTCTGCTTGACTGTTGTTTAGCATTTCGCTATCGCGTTGTAGGTTAGCAAAGTCTGCTGCTAACACAGAGGGTGCAATGAGTTTTTTCATAAAAAAAAGCAAGCCAGCGGCTTGCTTAGGGATTTATCCTAAATAGGTTTTTAAAATTTTACTTCTCGAAGTATGTTTTAAACGTCGAATCGCTTTTTCTTTGATTTGTCGAACTCGTTCACGCGTTAGATCAAACGTTTCTCCTATCTCTTCTAGTGTCATCGCGTGTTGATCTCCTAATCCAAAATAAAGACGAACCACGTCTGCCTCACGAGGCGTAAGGGTTTCTAGTGCGCGTTCAATTTCAGTTTTTAATGACTCATGTAGTAAAGTGCGGTCAGGGTTAGGAGACTCCCCACTATTCAATACGTCATATAAGTTAGAGTCTTCTCCCTCAACTAAAGGAGCATCCATCGATACGTGACGTCCAGAATTCTTTAAAGATTCTTTTACATCATTTACCGTCATGTCTAATTCTTTTGCAATTTCTTCTGCAGAAGGAGCGCGCTCATGGGCTTGCTCTAAAAAGGCATAGGTCTTATTGATTTTATTAATCGACCCAATTTTATTCAAGGGCAAGCGAACAATTCGAGATTGCTCTGCTAATGCTTGAAGGATAGACTGGCGAATCCACCATACTGCATAAGAGATAAACTTAAAACCACGTGTTTCGTCAAAAC
>JBELLO010000087.1:0-5530 GCA_042096495.1 Candidatus Arcticimaribacter sp. | reverse complement strand
CTGGGAGAACTCCCAAAGCCTTGCGATTTATGTGAACTTCTACTAGCTGCAGCAATCTCACTATTTGAAATACCTTTAAGCGCGTCATAATTCCCTATTTCTAACGAGAGTAAGTTGGTTTTATCTGCTTTCTCAAAACGTTCTCTGCTGCCATAAAACCACCAGGAGGTATTGAAAAACTGTCGCTTTACTTGCCATGGTTTTAAAGTGGTCAACTGTTCTGGATAGCTGTTGGGATCATTGGTCATCGAAAAAGCTTGATGACTCAATAAAGCCGATGAGGTATGGTGACCATGCGTTCGCCCAGGGGTGCGGTGATCAAAACGGTGAATGATAATATCGGGTTGAAAGCTGCGAATGCGTTGCACCACTTCGCCTAGAATTTGCTCTTTGTCCCAAATCTTCAAGGTCTCTTTAGGGTGTTTAGAGTAACCAAAGTCAATCGCAGAACTAAAGAATTGATTCCCGCCATCAATCTTTCTGGCTTGGATCAATTCCTTGGTGCGAATCACCCCTAGCATTTCCCTCAATTCTGTCCCGATAAGATTTTGCCCTCCATCCCCACGGGTAAGCGATAAATAAGCCGCATGGGCATGGGTGTGATTTGAAAAATACGAAATCAAGGCGGTATTTTCATCATCTGGATGAGCCGCAACATAGAGCATGGAACCTAAAAAATTAAGCTTTTCCATTTGGCGGTAGATGCTTCCTGCATCTTGTGCACTAAGGTTGAAGAAATAGCTTAAAGCGAGGGTAAAAAGGACAAGTTTCTTATGCATGTTTAATCGAGTTTAAAAGGCGCTCTAAAGCGCGCCGAAGCGGGATTGTTTTCCTGCCAGTATTGACGGCGTTCTGTGTGAATGCGTTTTGCGGTTGAGGTATACTGTTCTCCTTTGTGATCATATTTTTCTTCCCAACCTTCTATGGTATAAGGAAAGTTTTGATCAAAATAAATGCTTAAACTGCGCTGCATACTGGGGATATAAAGTGTATAGCTTCCAGCTTTGAGACTTGCAGTGGTTTTTACCGCTTTGGCTTCAATATGATTGAGTCGAATCATTTCTAAAGAAGGGAAAAGATCAAATTCCCCGACCGGTAGATGCTTAGGGTTAAAACGGATCAAATTCCATAGTTCGTCTTCACTCACTGTTTTAGGCAGCTTGAGGTTTTGATCAGCTTCTCCTTCAAAGTAAGAGTGAGAGACCAGGGTGTTTTCTTTTTCTCGCGCATTGAGTTGTAAATAACTTTGCCCACACCATTCTTGAATAGAGGCCACTGTTTTAACGAGCGGATGCTTTTTTCGCAAGGAAGAAAACGAGCTACTCATGATGGAGTAGGGGTAGATACCTGTTAAAAAACTTTTTGTTCGATTTGATTTTAAAACAGGAATGGTGGTCCGGGACTTTTGATTGGCTTTGACTTGCTCTTTGGCTAAAAAGTCTTCGGTGACAAAAATCAAGACTGCTTTCCCTTGACGTTGTTCGCCATAACGCGACTGGGTTAATTCATAGGAGTTGATTTCGGCGAAGCCATCAAACCAATGGTTTTTGAATGTTTGGGATAACTGTGCCATTCCGATGAATGGAAAGAGTAGGAAGAGGAGGAGGAGCTTTTTCATTCACTGCAAATTTTTTCTAAGGTAGCTAATACTTGGGCAACAGGCAAACCGACGATATTGGCATAACTTCCCTCGATTTTTTCAATGCCTACCGTCCCGATCCATTCTTGAATTCCATAGGCTCCTGCTTTGTCAAAGGGTTGGTAGTGATCGATATAATAGTCGATTTCTTCGCTCGTTAATGCCTTAAAATAAACCGTACTCAGCTCGTGTATGACTTTTTGTTGATGGGCTTGTGTAAAGGCGACCGAGGTGATCACTTGGTGCGCTTCGCCAGAAAGTTGTTGTAACATGCGAACCGCTTCTGCACGATCTTTAGGTTTCCCTAAGCATTGATCGTTATGCCAAACGATGGTGTCTGCAGTAATGACCAAATCCTTTTCGTTTAAGGATTTAAAAGGTTCCGCTTTTAGCTTCACCAAATAATCCGAAATCGCTGCTGCTTTGAGTTCTTCTGGGAAAATTTCTTCTACTGGATGCGTTTTTATGCTAAAGTCAAGTCCAATGTCTTTTAAAAACTGTTGTCTTCTGGGCGAGTTAGACGCCAGTATGATGTTGTAATTCGAAAAACGTTTCATTTAATTAGTCGTTTTTTGCACCGATGTTTGTGAGCCATTTTCCTTGTACTCTTAGGGTTTGTTCGATGATCTCTCGCACACAACCTTCGCCTCCTTTTTTGTGGGAGACATAATTAGCAATTTCTTTGACATCAGAAACTGCATCATTAGGGCAAGCAGCAACAGCAACCTGCTCCATCACTACGATATCTGGAACATCGTCTCCCATATAGAGGATCTCTTCTGGCTTGAGGTCATAACTGTCCATCAAATCTTGAAAAGGTTCTTCTTTGTGGTGCGCCCCTAGATAGATATCATATATCCCTAAGGCTTTTAAGCGATTGCGCACTCCCTCATTTGTCCCGCCAGAAATGATACAGACCCTGTAGCCTTGCACAAGAGCGCATTTTAAGGCATAGCCGTCTTTTGTGTCCATTTCGCGGTACATTTCTCCTTGAGAGGTAATCAGTACTTTTCCATTAGTCAAAACACCATCTACATCAAAAATGAAGGTGGTGATATTAGGCAATAAAGCTTTGTAATTAGGATTATCCATGTTGTTGTATTGATGCTGAAATTAATTTATAAAGCTTTTGATGGCTTTCTTTTGTTAGATGTTGTAGATGATCTTCTAGAATCATTTGATCTCCTCTTGCGGCAGGACCAGTTTGGGCAGTGCTAGGAGGGAGGTGTTTGATTTTATCGGCGGTTTCTGCGATTAAAGGTTGCAGTACAGAAAAGGGCACTTTGTGTTCTTTGCATAGTTCTTCGCCTATCGCATAAAGATGATTGGTGAAATTATTGACAAAGACTGCTGCGACATGTAACGCTTTGCGTTGGATTGAATCGATTAAATGCACGGGTCCTCCTATGGCTTGAGCGACTCTTTTAAGTAAGTTGAGGTTTTCCTCATTATTCGCTTCTAAACAAAGGGGAATCTGACAAAAGTCCACTTCTTTTTGTTTTGAAAAAGTTTGTAAGGGATAGAAAACACCGTGATTTTGATGCGTGCCTAATGCTCTCATAGCGATGCTCCCCGCCGTATGTGCAATTAAGCCATTCTTTCCTTCTAAGGCTTTACTCATGGCTGGGATGGCTGTATCTGAAACGCTTAAAAGATACAGATCGGCTTCGACGATATCGTTTAAATCTTGTGTTAGCGGTAATGAAGTTGTCGCTTCATCTCGATCATTCTTAGAGCGATTATACCACTGTACTAGCTGTATACCTTCCTTGTTTTGTAAGGCCCTACAAAGCTGTGTTCCCACATTTCCCGCTCCTAAAAGCACTATTTTAATCATGAGATTAAAGGTAGGATTTTCCTTTTTTTTATACCTTGTATATTCCTAAATCTTATTCACCATGTTTTTTATAAACCGACTATCCCGTTATTTTACCCGTTATTATCTTTTAGCAGCAACCGCTAGTATTATCATTTTAGGTTTTATAGGCTCTGCTAATGTGTTGTTTATTACCGCAAAGAACCCTTCTTTTATGGGATGGGTAGGACTCTTTTTTACGGTGATGACGACCATGCGCTTTTTGGCCTTCTTTCTCGCACAATATCCGTTAAAGCGGGTGGTAGAAGCTTTTGTAACTGGAGTTATTGTTCAGTTGGTTATTTTAGTTTTGGTCTTCCTTAATTAATTCCCAATTTTGGCTTCTTTTCCTTCTTGAAGATTTATCTTTGCAGGGATAAAGAAGATGACCGTTTGATGAAAGATTTTTTTTTAAAGTACCTCGCTTCCACCCGTTTAATGTCGGTGTTGTTTTTTGTCTTTCCCGCTGCTATGGGGCTAGGCACCTTTATAGAAAGTTGGTACTCTACAGATACCGCTAAAATATGGATTTACAACGCCTGGTGGTTTGAACTGATCATGGGACTTTTTGTCCTCAACTTTATTGGAAATATTTTTCGTTACCGATTATTGCGCAAGGAAAAATGGGCCGTATTAGCCATTCACCTTTCTTTTATTTTAATTCTTGTAGGCGCTTTTGTAACCCGTTATATAGGATATGAAGGAGTGATGCCTATACGCGAAGGAGATTCGACCAATACTTTTTTATCTGAAAAGACTTATCTCACCGTTTTAATTGACGGGGATTTTGAACAACAAGCCTTGCGAAAAAAACTCCAAAAGCAGTTGTTGTTGTCCCAACATGTAGACAATCAGTTTCTCATTAAAGACGATTTTAAAGGAGAAGAATTTACCATCGAGTATGTTGACTTTATGGAAAACGCTACTGAAGGTTTAGTGCTTGATCCAGAAGGGGAACGATATTTAAAAATTGTAGAAGCCAGTGATGGAAATCGCCATGATCACTATATCAAAGAAGGAGATGTAGCGAATATTCACAATCTACTCTTTACCCTTGATAATCCCATACAAGGCGCCATCAATATCGAAGTTATAGACGGGGAGTACTTTATCACTTCACCTTTTGCCGGTTCTTTTATGCGTATGGCCGATCAATTTCAAGGAGAATTGACGACAGAAGGGCAGCAGCCATTGCAGTTGAGATCTTTGTATTCCTTACCGAATTTTCAATTTGTGATTCCAGAACCCGTTCTACGGGGTAAATTTGATATAGTTGAAGCAGAAGAACAGCCTAATGCTAGACAAGATGCTTTACGCTTGCAAATTTCGGCCAAAGGCCAAACAAAAACCGTTTCTCTCCTAGGCGGGAAAGGGTATAGCAATGATCCAAAGAAAGTACAACTGGGAGGATTTGATTTTTATCTCACCTATGGCTCTTTACCTTTAGAACTTCCTTTTCGCATTCGCTTAAATGATTTTATTGCAGAGAAATATCCCGGGACAGAAAAAAGTTATGCTTCCTTTGAAAGTAAGGTGACCGTAAAAGGAGAAGAAGAGATTTTTGATTATGATATTTATATGAACCACGTTTTAGATCATCAAGGCTATCGTTTTTTCCAGTCTTCTTTTGATCCAGACGAAAAAGGGACTGTGCTATCTGTAAATCACGACTGGTGGGGAACCTATATTACTTATGCCGGCTATATACTATTGTATTTAAGTATGATGGCGATTTTCTTTATGGGGAAAACACGCTTTAAAGATTTGGCGAAAGCCATTGATAAAATCAAAGCGAAGAAAGCTGCATTGACGCTTTTGCTTCTTTTGGGATTAACTGGATTAAATGCGCAAGATCACTTGGACCACAGCCGTTCAAAAATCAATTTTGATTCATTGGTTGTGGCAGATGCTTTCCCAGTGAATCACGCCGAAAAATTTGGCGCTCTTGTAATTCAAGATTTAGGCGGAAGGATGAAACCCACCAATACTTTCTCGTCTGAATTGTTGCGAAAAGTAAGCAAGTCGGATACTTATCA
>JBELLO010000086.1:0-5587 GCA_042096495.1 Candidatus Arcticimaribacter sp. | reverse complement strand
GATTTTGAAGGTTTCACGAATGATCAAAGCCCTTTTGATTGTTTAATAAATTAGAAAATTGATGATGCGGATTGAAGGGGTAGGAATTGTATTAGCTTGTTTTTTATTCTGTTGTGCTTGTAGTTCAAAAGACGACAAGCGCGTTGCGCCAAAAGCAAGAAAGGCCACAACAACACTAATTAAAAAAACCATTGCCACAGACGATCCTAAACAGCTTTCAGACTACGCCTTATTTAAAGGAGAATTGAAAGATTTGACACCAGCAGAGCGGGTTTTCCCTTATGCCATCAACACCCCTTTATTTTCTAATTATGCCGAAAAGGCGCGTTTTATTTACTTACCTCAAGGAAAGAAAATGGCCTTTGCACAACAGGGTCCTTTTCCTTTTGACAATGGGGCAATTTTAATTAAAAATTTCTTTTATCACGAAATTGAAGGAGATACAACATCTCCTAGAAGAATTATAGAAACCCGTTTGTTAATCAAAGAAGAAGAAGGCTGGAAGCCGCTTAACTACATTTGGAACGAGCAACAAACCAATGCTGATTTGAATTATATCGGGAAAAATGTTGCGGTAAGTTGGAAAGACAGCCATGGAGAAGAAAAGCAAGTCGACTATGTTGTCCCTAATTTAAACCAATGTAAAAATTGCCATAGTAGCGACAATAACATTACCCCTATAGGGATCACTGCTGCCCAGTTAAACCAGCGTTATACTGCATTGCAAAAAGAGATAAATCAGCTGGATTATTTTAAGCAGCTAGGAATTTTATCCAATTTTAGTACTGCTGTAGAACACCAGCCTATGCCAGTTTGGAATGATGTTCTTAATGCAAGTGTAGAAGAGCGTGCAAAGGCTTATTTAGATGCGAATTGTGCCCATTGCCATTCTGCTCAAGGAAGTGCAAAAAATTCAGGCTTGTATTTAAATTACCATCAAAAAGATCAACGTAAACGAGGTGTTCTAAAACCCCCTATTGCAGCGGGGAAAGGGTCTGGAGATTTTAAATATGATATTGTTCCCGGTCATCCAGAAGAATCTATTTTCATTTATCGAATGAGAAGCAATGATCCCTCGATTCGCATGCCAGAGATAGGGCGTTCTATCGTACATGAAGAGGGACTCGCCTTACTTACCCAGTATATCAAAGAATTACAAAAAGAATAATTAAGGTAAAAGTTGGTAGGTATAGGCTGCTCTTAAAATTTGGGTATCCTTTAAACTATCAATAAAAAAACTGCGGCGTTCTTTGATTAAAATGGGTTGATGATCTAGATGAAAAGCATCATTAAGAATCAAGCTCCATCGCCCGTTGTGTTTTACACTATACCCTAAATTTAGTTTAGTTTTTGGATCAAAATAAAATAGCCATTCATCGGTAGAATCACTTTTAGGGTAACGAACTTCGACTGCATCTACTTGCTTTGATTGAATTTTTCTTTGGCCTATATACTTTATTACCGCCTTTGTATCATTGAGTTTAGCAGGTTGCCAAAATACAAAGTAGGCAGTTTTTATAGCTTCTTCTGCCTGGTAAGAAGCCTCTTTGGAGTAGTCTTCGTCTCCATCGATAGAAAGAAAATAGGCCCCTTTTTTAAAATGGGTTGTTTTACTGCTCTTAGGAGTGTTTTGCTCGATGAGATAATTAAAAGGATTCCAGCCAATATGATGGGTTTGTTCTATGGTTTTTTCTAGTGTTCCATCTGCATAATATAGTTGTGTTGTTTTATGGTAGGATAAGCTGTCAAGCTTTTTAGAAAAACCATGTGCTTCGATAGATTGTGCTAGGATTTCTTTTCCCGTGAGTGTTTTTTCGCAACGGATTATACCTGAGAGTAGAAAGACAGAAAAAACCGTTTTCCACATCTTACTTTCCTTTTGCGTCAATTAAAAAAATAGCCGCAGCAATGCCGAGAAGGGAACCAAATATCCCCAAAAGAAAGCGCCAAGAGGGCATGGGAGGGCCTTGCCAAAAAAAGGTTTCTATAAATAGATATAGATGAAGTAAGAGAAGGAGTGCGCCAAGCAGTTTTGCGTATTTCATCTAAGAAAGATAGTTATTACAATTGAATTATAATTCCATGTTTTCGACAATAATCTGTCCTAAATTCCACGAGGGGATATAGTAGGTATAATAAGTTTCGTCTAAAATTTCATTAAAGATGCGTTCTTGTAGAACGGTTGAGTTGCCTGTAATGATGGTAAGAGAAAAGGATCCCTGTCGGTTTTCTCGTTGCGCTAGGGTTTCCCGAACAAGCTCTAGGGCTGGCTTATGTCTAAGACCGTGCAAATCGATTTCATCGGGTTGTGGAGTGCGTTTGGCCATGCTACTTTTTTACAAAAATAAAAACCCCCGGCAGTCTTGGGTACTTACCGGGAGTTTTATTAACCAAAATTATCAACTAGTACATGAAAATTATAGTATAAAAGTAGCGGTTAAACCCTCTTTGGGCTGTTAAAGCCCTGATAATGTTTTCCCAAGGATACGTTAAAATTCAAAGAAGTACCCAAAAAAGATAACTGTTCAAGAGGCAATAGAAGGCCGCAGGGAAGCTTTGGATAAAGCTGTCTTTTATTTTGATGCGAACTCCCACCCCAAAAAGCATTAATATAGCAAGCCCAAAACAACTCAACATTTGTAGCGGTATCCAATAAAAACCCGCTAAGGTTCCTATTCCACCCAACAACTGGAGAACACCCGTTAGGGTCCTAAATTGCGGCACCCCATAGCGTTCGAACTCTGCAATTAAATAAGGACTACTTAAACAGCCTATCCCAAAAAAGAGAAAGGAAACACCCGAAAAGATTAAAAGTAAATTAAATATCATCCAGCGCAAAGGTAGTCAATACCTCCAAAGAGACATAGTCTAGGGTTTTTTGATGGGTCGCGGCAAGTTTAATTTGTGGCGCAACCCCTGCGCGATAAGCTTCTAACCATCGCGAGACACAGAGACACCAGTAGTCTCCCGCCACTAAACCAGGAAAGTTATACTGCGGATAAGCACGGGTTAAATCATTGCCTTTACTTTTTGAAAACTGTAAAAATTCATCTGTTACAACAGCACAAACGGTATGGGTCCCCGCATCAAAAGGTCCGGTATCGCAGCAACCGTTGCGGTAGGCTCCCGTCATAGGTGCTGTCCCACAGACTAGTAAGGCTTCGCCAAAGACATTAAGAGAATCTGCTTTCATCGAGTTAAAGAATAATTAAGTCCTATAAAGAAACGAATTCCTTGGTTAGGCGCATAGATATAAGTAGGATCAAAACTTAGTGCATAAGGATTGTCGTTTGTCGCTTGAATTGTTCCGCTTGCATCATATTGCACATTGCGATCAAAAGGATCATCACTGCGCGCAATTAAAAATGGATTGTTTTTTGCCGGGGTCCAATCTAGCAGATTTTTCACCCCTATAAAAAAGTTCCAATCGTTGTCCTTTTGATAGCTTATCTTAATGTTTTGAATACTCCACACGGGGGAGAATTTTGCTCTAGGATCAAGATCTCCTAATAAAGGTAGTCGCATGGGACCATAAAGATTCCCCGTATAATCAAGGCGCAACTTTTCTCGCCATATAGGAGTGGTAATCGCCCAGGTCATCGACCATTTTTCTGTAAATACTGGGCGAACTTTATTGTTGTTTTCTTGGGTAAAAACATCTAAAAGACTGCCGCCTATTTGCGCGTTAAATTGTCCATATTTTGCTTCGATATTTAAGCTTCCCCCTTGAGAAACAGCATGACCGTTGAGGTTGTTGTATCTAATTTCATTCGGGTTAGTATCAAAATCAGGAAGGATTTGATTGGTGAAATAGGTATGCCATAGTGCCGCTTCTAGTCCTAAAATCCATCCGCTAGGGGTATAGCTTTTTTTATAAAAATTGAGGTTGATGTTATACGATTGCTCTGGGGCTAAGTCTTCTTCAATGATTAAATCTCTTGCTCCAGTGAGTGCAGCGTGGTCTTCGGTAAAAATATTCACGACCCTAAACCCTGTTCCTGCATTGAGTCGAAGCAGTGTCTGCTCGTCAAAATTGATCTTATAGCCTGCCCGTGGTGTAGCGATAATGCCGTGGTCTGGATGGTGATCAAGGCGCATGCCTAGTAGGAGTTTATGCCGTTCTTTTAGGGCGATTTCATCTTCTAGAAAGACGCCCGGCAACCAGTAACGATTGGGATTGTTTACTGTGGCAATTTCGGTGGCGGGAGTATTGTCATCATACCAACTATAGCGGGTGCTTAGCCCACCCAGCCATTGATGTCGCCCACGCTCTTTGCGCCAGATGCCTTGCATAAAACCGATCCGCTCTTTGGCTTGAAAAGCCATATCGCCATAAAAAGAGTCTTGATCGTGATCGGTATAAGAATATTGAATTTCCCATTGATCGGATAGGTTTTGGGCGCCAATAATTTCAAAGCGTTTGGTGTAAATACTTTCACCATAAATTTGATCCCCCCCGCGGTTTGCATCGGTCCAATCTAATTCCCCGCCCCAGCGATCTTCATACAAGTAGCGAAAGGCGAATGAGCCTTTTAGAGATGGGTTTTTTGTCCAGGCAAACTTCTGGAAAAGCGAAAAGCGCTTTTGCTGGGTAACATCGGTAAAGTTATCCTTGTTTTGATCAATGGGGTTGTCATAGATAAACCCATTGATGCCCGTTAGAAAATTGATCTTCTCGTTGATTTTTCCTGAGAAGCCAAGGTCTGCATTAAATTCTTGCCAAGAGGTACCATAAACATCACTAAAAAAACGCGGACTGTATTCGGGTAGCTTTGTGATCACATTAATTAATCCCCCAACCGCTTGACTTCCATACAAGGTACCCGAGGGGCCTTTGATGATTTCAACCTTTTCAATCATTCCCGTAGGGATACCATTTAAGCCATAAACACTGGCTAAGCTACTAACAATGGGCATTCCATCAATCAAAACAAAAGTATAAGGCCCTTCTAAACCATTAATGTGAATGTCTCCGGTATTGCAAACAGAGCAATTGATTTGTGGCCTGATTCCGTTGATGTATTGTATTCCTTCAAAGAGATTAGGCGAGGGGTTTTGTTGTAAAAATTGGGGGGAATAGACTTCTACAGGAATCGTGCTTTCGAGGCGATTCACCGGTTTAAGGTTCCCAGAAATGATGACTTCGTCCAAAGAACTATCGGGCAAAAGAATCAACTCGCCAAGATCCTGTTCGCCTTCGCTAATGCTAAGGGTTGTTTTTTGCGGTAAAAAGCCAACATAAGAAATCACCACCGGGTAATTTCCCTTTGGTAAAGCATCAAAGACAAAATCCCCATCAAGATTAGTCACTCCCCCTTTATTGATGGAAGGGAAATAGACTGTTGCCCCAGCAATGGGTTGCACTCCATCACTTACGCGCCCTTTGAGCTGTGACCAGCCAATTAGGCTAGAGAGCAGTAAAATGAAGAATAAGGCTCTTTTCATTATTTTTTTCGCGGTCTTTTAGACCGCTGCAAAAGTACGCGCCTTTTAAGGAACTACCAATAAATTAGCTCTTTAGAATAAGATTATTCAAAACCTTGAACCCCTTGTACCGTGGTGTATTTTAAGGTAAAGCGTTTATCTG
>JBELLO010000085.1:0-5631 GCA_042096495.1 Candidatus Arcticimaribacter sp. | reverse complement strand
TGATTGGTCAACTGCCATTGTTTCCAAAAGTTGGCCAAAACTGGGCAAGTCTAGATGTCAACATTACGGCAAATGCCTTTGAGGTAGACGGCTTAGTTCAAGTAATCGATTCTATAGGGGATCCAGTGGGCTTATTACAATCCAGTGAACCGAAAAAAAACTTGATCTCTCAGGCGATCCCTGTACAAATGACTTCGGCATTTTTAATGACCTTAGACAATGTTCAACTATTAGAAGACAAGTTTAAAAAATGGGTGCGTTTTCTTAACCTCGCCACTTTAACCACAGACCTCACTGCCCTAAAAGGCATCGATGAATTAGGGATAGTTCAATTGAAAAATGACATTGCGTTGATTTTCCATTTGAGCAATGAGGCGACTGCAGAAGCAAACTTTATCCCAGAAAGCCAGCAGAAAAAATACCGCAACATTCCTTATTACAAAACTTCTTTAGCAAGAGAGTTGAGTTTATTGGTGATGAGCTTAGGGGAACAAGTCAACGCAGAATGGGTGGCTAAAATCGATGACTTCTTATTTTTTGCAGAAAGTGAAGCGGGCATTAAAACCTTAATCGCTGCCTATAAAGACGAAAAAACATTAGAGAAATCTTTTGCTTTTCAACGCTTCGCGGAAGAAACGCTTTCGGACAAGAGCAATTTGTTATGGATTGGAAATACAGCAGCGTTAAAAAAGCAATTTTCAGAGAAGACGTTTTGGAAAGCCTTAGAAAGCGACAAACTCCCCTATATCGCATTTCAAGGCGTGGTTGAAAATGACTTTATGCATTTGCATTATCGACTATCTCAAAACGAAATCAAACAGTATGACAAGACAACGTCTAATGTTGCCTTAATTTCTTTAGAAAATGCTGTTTCCACAAAACCACAGTGGCTCAAAAACCACCGTACAAAAGAGAGAGATATCGCCGTTCAAGACGAACAAAACATCCTTTATCTGTACTCTAATACGGGAACACTTTTTTGGAAAAAACAACTGGAGGGGAAAATCATTGGGGATATACAACAGGTCGATTTATACAAAAACGGACGCCTACAAATGGCCTTTAGAACTGCAGAGCGCTTTTACATCTTAGACCGAAACGGAAAGGTCGTTTCGCCCTTCAACAAAAAAATCAAAACCAGTAGTACCGCTCAACCACTAGCTATTTTTGATTATGATCAAAGTAGAAATTATCGCTTTGTCCTAGCACAAGATAACAACGTTTTGATGCTAGACAACAAAGGCAAAAAAGTCAATGGTTTTAAGTTTAACAAAAGCACTTCGGCCATTAGTGCACAACCTAAACATATTCGCATCGGGAACAAAGATTATATCCTGATCAAGGAAGATAGTGGAAAGATTAATATCCTGAGTAGAACCGGGCAAAGACGCGTAAAAATCAAGGAAGAATTTAAAGCGTCGAATCAAGCCATTTATGCTTATTTAAAAACCTTTACTACCACAGATCAAGCAGGAAATTTAATTCAAATTGACCCTAAAGGAAATGTCATCACCACAAATCTGGGCTTAGAAGCTACGCATGAAATTACAGCGACCACAAAATCTTTGGTCACATTGACCAACAATATTTTAACCATAAAAGGGATTCCTGTGACGCTGCCTTATGGGCAATATACCGCACCGCATATCTTCTATCTCAACAATATTGTTTATGTGAGTGTAACAGATGTCGAAGCCCAAAAAGTTTATCTCTATTACAGTGATGGCAAAGCAGTGAGTGGTTTCCCTGTTTATGGGGTTTCTGCCATAGATTTAAGCAATGCTGATAAAGACAAAGCTCTAGAGTTTGTCGTGCAAGGAGAAAGTAAAGATGTGTTGATCTACAAGATTAACTAGCAACCAGCTCTGCTTCAAAAAGATTACTTAGGTGCACGAGAATTTTTGCCTTTACCTCATCTAGAGGGATCTCACGCTTTAACTCGGCTGCTAAAGAAGTAACAGCTTTCCCTTGAATCCCACAGGGAACGATATAGTCAAAATACCCTAAGTTAGTATTGACATTTAAAGCAAAGCCATGCATGGTTACCCAGCGACTTGCTTTGACGCCCATGGCACAAATTTTACGGGCAAATGGAGTTCCCACATCTAACCAAACGCCAGTTTCCCCCTCGCTCCTTTCGGCCGCAAGGCCATATTCTTTTAGCATCAAAATAATGGCTTCTTCGAGTAGTCTAAGGTATTTGTGAATGTCTGTAAAGAAGTTTTCAAGATCTAAAATGGGATAGCCAACTAACTGCCCCGGGCCGTGAAAGGTGATATCCCCCCCGCGATTAGTGGTAAAAAATTCAATCCCTTTTTCGGTGAGTTGTTGTTCGTTTAGCAATAGGTGCTTGGGCAAACCGCTCTTCCCTAAAGTAATTACAGGAGGGTGCTCTACCCAATAAAAATAATTAGGGGTAGGCACTGGTACCGCTGCAGCTCTATTGCTCTTTTTTAAAGCGACAATTTTCTGCAACTGCTGCTCTTGCAAGTCCCAAGTAGGTTTATAGGACTTTCTGCCTAGATCAATTACTTGGAGCTTTTTGTTGATTTTTTGATTCAAAACTGGTTGGTATTATTGAGGATAACCAAAGCGGCTATGGTTCCTGGTACCCAACCACAAAGGGTTAGTAGAAAGACAATCACTATAGATCCGCAGCCTTGATCTAACACCGCCAAAGGCGGAAAGATTATCGATAATAAAACGCGAAAAAGACTCATGGACAAAAAAATGTTTTACTAGGCTAAATTAACAACTTTCAATTGTAGCAGACTCCTTATCTTTGCTAAAATTTTTACACTATGGCCGGTTTGAGCGAGCAGGAAATTATTCGAAGAGAGAAATTAGCAAAATTAAGAGCATTAGGGATAGATCCCTATCCTGCCCCACTGTATCCGGTTGATCACACTTCAGCAGATATAAAAAACACTTTTGCCGAAGGCAAAAAAGTGGTCATCGCTGGCCGTTTAATGTCGCGCCGTATTCAAGGAAAAGCCAGTTTTGCAGAATTGCAAGACAGCAAAGGCCGTATTCAAGTTTATTTTAATAGAGATGAAATCTGTACAGGAGAAGACAAGACTCTTTATAACGAGGTCTATAAAAAACTCCTAGACATAGGAGATATTATAGGGATTGAAGGGACCTTGTTTACCACTAAAGTAGGAGAGCAAACAGTGCAAGTGACCAACTTTTCTGTTTTAAATAAAACCTTACGTCCGCTTCCTTTACCTAAGACAGATGCAGACGGAAATATTTACGACGAATTTAATGATCCAGAATTGCGCTACCGTCAACGTTATGTTGATTTAATCGTTAATCCAAAGGTAAAAGACACCTTTATCAAGAGAACAAAAATTACCAATAGCATTCGTTCCTTCTTTAACGAAAGAGAGTACCTAGAAGTAGAGACGCCTATTTTGCAACCTATTCCTGGTGGTGCTTCTGCCCGCCCATTTATAACCCACCACAATGCACTAGACATTCCTTTATACTTGCGTATTGCAAACGAGCTTTATCTAAAAAGATTGATTGTAGGAGGTTTTGATGGGGTGTATGAGTTTTCAAAAGACTTTAGAAACGAAGGGATGGACAGAACCCACAATCCAGAATTTACGGTGATGGAACTCTATGTCGCCTATAAAGACTATTTCTGGATGATGGAAACCACCGAAGCCTTGCTAGAAAAGGTCGCTGTGGAATCGAATGGTTCTTCTGCTGTTACAGTGGGAGAAAACACCATAGACTTTAAAGCGCCTTATCCTCGAGTCCCGATTTTAGAAGCCATTAAGATTCATACCGGAGTGGATGTGTCTGAGATGGGAGAAGAAGCATTACGCGCTACCGCAAAAGACCTAGGGTTAGAAGTAGATAAAACCATGGGTGTTGGGAAATTAATCGATGAAATCTTTGGGGAAAAATGTGAGCATCACTATATCCAACCCACCTTTATCACCGATTATCCAAAAGAGATGAGTCCTTTAACAAAGGAACACCGCGACAACAAACGCTTAACAGAACGCTTTGAATTAATGGTAAATGGGAAAGAACTCGCCAATGCTTATTCTGAGTTAAATGACCCTATCGATCAAAGAGAACGTTTTGAAGATCAACTTAAATTGAGCGAAAAGGGAGACGATGAAGCCATGTTTATCGATCAAGACTTTTTACGCTCGCTAGAATACGGAATGCCTCCCACCTCTGGAATCGGAATTGGGATCGACCGTTTGGTCATGTTAATGACCAATAATAGTTCTATCCAAGAAGTACTTTTCTTCCCGCAAATGCGTCCAGAGAAAAAAGCCGTTGAATTGACAGACGAAGAAAAAATCATCCATGGTTTACTTAAAAAATCCAGCCCTATTCTTCTAGCAACCCTAAAAGAACAGGCGGGATTAAGCAATAAAAAATGGGATGTTTCTTTAAAGGGTTTAAGTAAAAAAGGCCTTACTAAGGTCGAAAAGAACGAAGAAGGCCTTTGGGTTATCTTGAATTAAAACACTTTAAATTCGGTTCGGCGATTAGTTAAATGTTGTTGATCACTGCAACTCACTCCATTGGTACAGTTATTCAATAATTTTGTTTCTCCATAGCCCACTCCGATTAATCGCGACGCATCGACTCCTTTAGAAATCAGGTATTCGACTACGTTTTTTGCGCGGTTTTCAGATAAAGACAAATTAAATTGATCGCTCCCTTGGGCATCGGTATGTGAACCTATTTCTACAATAGCATTCAAATCATCTTCTAGCACTTTAAGAACATATCTATCAACGGTACGTTTTGCGCTAGCCGTTAATGCCGCACTACCCAGGGCATAGTGAATCGGTAAAATCTTTCCTCTTTCTGGGATAGTACATGGGACTTCTCTCCAGGCGTTCATCCCGCCTTTTTTGACTAAAACTTTTTTAGTTACGTCTTTATAGACGGCAGGAATCGTGATTTTTCTTGTGGTTTCATCCTTAACTAAAACACGACGTTCTACCGTTTGGGTTTTCGCGGGGATGGCTTGTTCTCTTGTTTGTGCAGGGCGACTTTCTACTTGACGGGTAATGAGTTTATACCGTCCATCAATACGGCGTGCTGTTGTGTTTGCTGCTGCCACCATTTTCTCTACTGGAATATCGCACTCAATAGCAGGAATCTCTCTGTAATGAAACACGCGACAATCTGCAGGATTAATCGAGGGACAGTCAGGATCATCTTCTCCAGCAACCCAGTTGCCTGTTTTTGGCTTTACCTCAACAGTTTCATAGTCCGTTGAGAAAGAGGCGGGAATCACTTTAAGTTGATGATAAGGATCTTTAATCCATAGCGTATCTGTGATGGTTTCATACTCTGCTGCTTCATATATAAAACGTTTTGAGGCAGGCCGAATAACAATCTCTTGATATTCGTTCTTATATTCTGCTGGAACAACTTCAAGTTTGTCATAGGCAGGTCGAAGTAGAACACGCACAGTTTCGTCTTTGTACTCATCTGGTACAATACACTTTGCATAACATTTGTTAGGCTCAGGATTTTCTGGTAATTCTGCGAGATACTCTTGCGCACAGATTGATGTAGCGCATAGCATTGCAATAAAAAAGTAGCTTTTTTTCATAAGTAGGTTGTTAAGATTTTGGACCTACAAAG
>JBELLO010000084.1:0-5708 GCA_042096495.1 Candidatus Arcticimaribacter sp. | reverse complement strand
TATTTGTAGGACTTAACCTAATGGTTTTAAGTGTATGTAGTTTATTGTTGTGGATCCCTTCGCTTATTGTTGGGAGAATTGATCCTACAGAAGTTGTTCGTTTTCGCTAGTTTTCTGATTGTTTTGCTCTTGTTTATTGTTTCAAAATTGTAACTTTGTGTGAATTTGACTCATGCAATACGCCAAGAATATTTTAGAGACCATAGGAAACACTCCTCTAGTCAAACTTAATACAATCACCAAAGAAGTTAAAGGCTTAGTTTTAGCAAAGATAGAAAGCTTTAATCCAGGTAATTCTGTGAAAGATCGCATGGCTTTAAAGATGATAGAAGACGCAGAGGCAGATGGGCGATTAAAGCCTGGGGGAACCATTGTAGAAGGAACCTCTGGAAATACAGGAATGGGTTTAGCGCTAGCTGCGATTGTAAAGGGATATAAATTGATTTGTGTCTCGACCGATAAACAATCCAAAGAAAAATTTGATGTCCTTAGAGCTGTAGGTGCAGAGGTAATTGTTTGTCCTACAGATGTAGCACCAGACGATCCGCGTTCTTATTATTCAACGTCAAAGCGAATAGGGGAAGAGACGCCTAATGCGTGGTATGTGAATCAATATGATAACCCTTCAAATGCGCAAGCACATTATGAGCAAACAGGGCCAGAAATCTGGAAACAAACCGAGGGTAAGATTACGCACTTTGTTGTTGGGGTAGGAACAGGAGGGACTATCTCTGGCGTTGCAAAATATTTAAAAGAAAAGAATCCCGCGATTAAAATTTGGGGGATTGACACCTATGGATCGGTCTTTAAAAAGTACCATGAAACAGGAATATTTGATGAAAATGAAATTTATCCCTACATCACCGAAGGGATAGGGGAAGATATTCTCCCTGCAAATGTTGACTTTTCATTAATTGATCATTTCGAAAAAGTAACCGATAAGGATGCTGCTGTTTATACAAGACGACTGGCAAGAGAGGAAGGTATTTTTGCTGGAAATTCTTGCGGAGCAGCAATCAAGGGTTTATTGCAGTTAAAAAATCATTTTGATGAGGATGACGTGGTAGTGGTGCTGCTGCATGATTCGGGGTCAAGATATATAGGAAAAATGTACAATGATATTTGGATGAAAGAGCAAAATTTCATTTAATAACTTTGTTAATTACGTCGAAAATAAAAAAATATTTATTTACAATATTTATATATTTTAGACGTTAATAGTTTGATAAGTAGCGTAGATTGTATCAAGTAGTAAAATCATATTTTAAGCACCTAGCTGTGCTGACGTTTTTAATTTTGTCTTCCACGACTGTGTGGGGGCAAAATCCTGACATTCGTTTAAACAACCGAAGTCAAGTCATTGTCCCAGCTTCTGGGAGCAGCGTTCAGTTTTGTTCTGACGCCGGTTCAAACTTAAGATTTCAAGTAAGTAACGAATCATCAGGTTTTCCTAATTACATTGATCTTACGACAAAAAACTTAATCGCTACCTTAACGATACTATCCCCTAATACATTCGCTCCTTCAGGTACAACTACTGTTCACTACTTCAACGATTCTACTTTATCAAACTCTGCTTCGGGGACAACAGTAATATCTGCACCAGGTTACGCTCAATTTGATTGGCCCACACCTTTACAGTTTAATTCAACCGGTTCTACGACCATTGAAATTACTGTAGCGGTTTCTGGGACGGCATATCCAGATGCAACTGCAGATAACACCGTTACCTATGAGATTAATATTTTATCTAATCCTAATCAGCCTACCTTAACGACAAATTACGGAAATGCAAATCCTGTAGATATTTGTCCTGGGAATAATGTTAGGATCACTGCTTCTACTGTAGGAAATGAATATGAGTTTTACCGTAATGGAACATTATTAGCACCGCGACAAACCAGTAATATATTAGATACCACGTCTTTAGGAGATAATGATGCGGTGTTGGTGATTGCCTATTTTACCAATGGGTGTGGGCGGACGAGTAACAATTTATTCTTTAATGTTGATCCCATTCCCGCTGGAGTTCTTTCTTCTGATGCACCAAATGACACTGCCTGTGAGGGTGGTGATGTTTTGTTTACAGCAAATGGTGGAGGGGTAAACGGTTGGTACGAGTTTTTGGTTAACAATACCATCATGCAGGCCAGCTCTACTGTTTCAACCTATTCTTATGGCCCTGTTTTAACAGATAATGTATCGGTTACAGTGAGAACTTGGACCAGTAGTATTACTAATTGTTATGATGAGGATACCATTAATTTACGTCTCAATTCTGTTTCTGGCGTTAATGAAATTGACAATCCTTCTACAATATGTGCTGGAGATGTTCCTTCAACGATTTTAAGTAACCAAGTATTTACCGCAGATCGTGCACTAGAAGGAGCTACAATTAGTCACCAATGGCAAAGCCGAATTAATGGTGGTACTTTTGCCGATATAACAGGTGCGACTAGTTTTACTTATTCGCCTAGTGCCTTAAGTACAACTACCTACTTTAGACGTTTAACTTATTCTACCTTTAATGCTTTAACCTGTACGACATCGGCCGCATCTGCGACCTCTAATGTTGTGACAGTTACAGTTAATCCTAATACTTCTGCCTCTTTAAGTGTTAATGCGCTTAATAGAACAGTATGTGATGGAACTGATATAATTGTAGATGCTTCTGCTTCTTTAAACGGGAGTAGCTTCCGTTTTTATGTCAATGGTAATCCTTATGGAGCAGTACAAAACACTCCTACGGCCACAATTTTGGCGTCAGCCTTAACGGATAATGCGACCATTACTGTTCGTGTTTATTACGGTGCAGGTGGAACGGGTTGTTTTAGTGATGATGATTTTATTTTAAGAATTAATGAAATAACAGGTTCCAATACCATTGGAAATGCCCAAAGTGTTTGTGCTGGAGAACTACCAGATCCATTTACAAATACCGCTACTCCTACAGCATCAAGAGCTGCTGATGGTGCAACTTTAACCTATCAATGGCAGAGTAGACAATTAGGCGGAGCATTTGCAGATATTTTGAGTGCTACTAATCTGATTTACAGTCCAACAGCTGTTAGTACCACCACAGAATATCGCCGATTAGCGGTATCTACATTTAATAGTGTAAGTTGTACAACAACCTCAAATATTGTTCAATTAACTGTAACTGGAGGTGCTGCACCTACAGTTAATATGCTTACAAGCAACATGGATTTTGTCCATTGTCCAACAGATGATATTGTTTTAGATGCTTCTTCTTCTTCGGGTGCCCAAAGTTATGCTTATACCTTAAATGGTGTACAACAAGCGGGAACCCCTACAAGTACCGCATCTTTTACATTTTTAGCTGGAACAGTAGCTGATGGAGATGCCATCGGGGTAATTGCTTATTCTGGTTTATCTGGAACAGGTTGTAGTAACGCTGTTTCGCAGACCATCAGATTAAATAGTATTACAGGAACAAATACATTAGGAGGTGCCCAAACTGTTTGTAGTGGTTCTGATCCTGCAATATTGACTGGTTCTGTCGCTACATCTGTCTTGGGTGGTACAATTTCTTATCAGTGGCAAAGTAGAACAGGGACAAATGCTTTTGTGAATATTGGCGGAGCCACAACTCAAAATTATGATCCGCCTGTAGTAAATGAAACAACTGATTTCCGTCGTGTAGCTTCGTCTACAGTAAGTGGATCAATCTGTTCTGTAGAATCAATTTCTGTCCGTGTTACAGCAGATCCAGCGCCAACAGCAATTCTAAATGGAGGAACCACTCCAGCATGTACAGGAGATAACATTGTCTTTACTGCCTCTGGTGGTACGCGATATGAATTCTTCTTAAACGGAGTTAGTATGGCGGCATCTAGTACTTCAAATACTATTTCTTCGACTACATTAAATGACGGTGAGCAAGTAAGCGTTCGCGTGACTAACGCTCAAGGGTGTTCGGTCGTGTCATCGGCAACTACTGTAAATATTAGCACCATACCTTCTGCTGGAATTATCTCTGGTTTTGCTGCAGATACCATTTGTGAGGGAGAATACCCAGTGTTTACTGCCACTCCAGCTAATTCAGCCTTTACCTATGACTTTTATGTAGATGGTGTGTTCCAAAATCAAGGAGTAACAACCAACACATTTGATACATCTTTATCCACTTACACGTTAATTGATAATAGTGTGGTAAGTGTAATCATTTCAAATGCTGCGAGCTGTACGAGTTCTGCAAGTTTAACCATGCGAGTTCTTTCTACGGTTGGACTTAATGCAATTAGCGGTTCTGCTACTGTTTGTGTAGGAGATGACCCAGTTGCTTTTACAAGTGATGCTGCGCCTACAGCCTCATCGTCAGACACGACGATTAGCTACCAGTGGCAAAGTTGGACTTTCGGCGGTAGCTTTACAGATATTCCTGGTGCAACTTCTTTGACTTTTGATCCTTCTGCATTATCAACGACAACTGCTTTTAGACGTATTACTTATGTTTCTCTGGGATCAAAAATATGTCCCGTTGCAGGTGATATCGCAAGTGCTGCCTCTAATGCAGTGACGATCACAGTCAATACTACTGCTTTACCCGTGATTAGTTTCGTCAGTGGTGCCACAAACGATGTAATGTGTGAAGGAGATGACTTAACTTTTGATGCGAGCGGTACTACTGGAGCAGATAATTTTCAATTTTTTGTCAATAATATTAGTCAGGGTCCATCTTCTACAGCCTCAACCCTGTTAGTCACATCCTCGATGTTGACTGATGGATCCACTGTTCGTGTTCATGCTACATCGTCTACGGCCTCTCCTTGCTTTAGTGCTTTTACAATTACCATGCGTGTGAATTCATTTAACGGAACGAATACCATTGGTAATGGCCAAAATATTTGTGAAAACGACAATCCAGCAGTATTAACTTCTATCCAAGTTCCAACGGCTGCTTTAGCGGGTGCTAATCTTACTTACCAATGGCAAAGTAGAACAGGAACAAATCTATTTGCAAATATCGCTTCTACAAATTCTTCTACCTATGACCCACCAGTTCTTTCTGAGGATACAGATTTCCGTCGTGTAGCACGTTCAGAATTCAATGGTGTTGTATGTGAGGACATAAGTAATTTTGTTACGATTCAAGTAGATCCAGCACCAACAGCTACTTTAACGGGGTCTTCTACTGCTTGTTTAGGAGAAGCAGTTACTTTTTCTGCCACGGGTGGAGGTCTATATGAATTCTTTAGAAATAATATTTCTTTAGCGCCCAGAAGTGCAACCAATAACGTTACCACTACTTTTAATAATGGAGATTTAATAAGAGTTGTAGTAACAGATACAAATAGTTGTACTGCAGATAGTGCTACAATTACCATGACGGTGACAAATCCACCTGTTGCGACAATCTCTTCTGGATTTACGGGGAACATCATGTGTGAAGATGATACACCAATCTTTACAGCAGGCCCAGCAGTAGTAGGGTTTACTTATGATTTTTATTTAAATAGTGTCCTTCAAACTACTGGTGTAGCTACGAATGCTTTTGACACATCTGCTTTAGGAACACCATTACCTAATAATGCCTTGATCGAGGTTACAGTAACAGATCCAAATGGATGTTCTAATACTGCTTCTTTAACCATGCTAGTAAATTCATGGAGTGGAACTAACAGTATTATAGGGGTACAAACTATTTGCTTAGGTGGAACACCTACAACTTTATTTAACGATCAAGC
>JBELLO010000083.1:0-5736 GCA_042096495.1 Candidatus Arcticimaribacter sp. | reverse complement strand
ATAGAAATTGTCATAAAGTTGATACCTTATGTATTGCCAAAAGTAGAGAGCATTACGCATTCGGCTAATGAGCCTCTGGATTGGGGGATTTAATTAGGTAGCTACTGAATCATAATTGCCAAATCGAGTTTCAAACTCATTCAAAACACATCACAGAAAAGGATTTTTTTTAAATCTAACAAAACATTAAATTTATTTAAATCATATGTTTTAAAAAAATCAATATACTTTTTAGAAAACTATTAGCTTATTAATAACAGAAAACTAAAAATGGGAACATATAGAGTTAAATACAAAATGAAAGGACAAGTTTGGAAAGAAATTACAATTGAAGTGTCAAGTGGTCATGGTTCGAGCCCAAGAGGAGGAGCTCTCGTAGCCGCTACACTACATTAATATTTTAACCCTTCACGCAAGTGAGGGTTTTTTTCTTGCCCTTAATTTTAAAGAGATTTCTCGACTTCGCTCGAATGTCGTATTCCCTACAGGTTGTTTCTTGCACCAATAATACGAGTAGAATAGAGACCTATTCCATAAAACATGTTATCATCCATTCTTATAAACGAAAACATTTGGTCAGAATCATTCCATTTTGGAAGACCAGATTACACAAGATCTTGATTAATGAATTGATTAAGATTATCCTCGACAGGATGATTGGAGTAGAATAAATCGTCATAACTGCTTATTTACGGTTTTAACTTTTATGTAAGGTTTGTGTTTGATTTTAATAAGGCACTGATAACGGTTAGTTTACAACTCAGATAATTTAACTCAATAGTTTTACTAAAAATTAAAAATCATGAAAAACCTATTATCATTTCTTTTATTTTTTTCAATAACCTTTTCTTTTGCACAAAGCACACTCAAGGGTAGAGTTATTGATGAAAGCAACTTTCCTTTACCAGGTGCTATTATTTCAACTGAAGATGGACAAATTGTGGTCTCAGACTTCGAAGGTTATTTTTCAGTTTTAATAGAAAATGCTGAAGAGAGTATAGAAGCCAAAGTTGACTATACTGGATTTACCCCTCAAACGCTCTCACTTACCTCATCAGAAGCTATTCTTGTAGTTGTTTTAATACAAGAAGTAAACGAATTAGATGAAGTAGTAGTCTCCGGATTCCAGAGTGGTGTAGTAAAATCGCTTAACAAACAAAAAAACGATGTAAATATTACCAATGTAGTTTCATCTGACCAGGTAGGTAAGTTCCCTGACGCTAACATTGGAGACGCATTAAAAAGAATTAGTGGTATTGCTATGCAGTATGATCAAGGAGAAGCTAGAGATATTATCATTCGCGGTTTTGCTCCTGGATTGAACTCTGTTACCTTGAACGGCGATCGAATTCCTTCTGCTGAAGGAGACAATCGACGGGTGCAGATGGACTTAATACCATCAGATATGATCCAACTAATTGAAGTAAGTAAAACGCTTACTCCAGACATGGAAGCTGACGCTATTGGTGGTTCTGTAAACCTTATTACACGTTCCAACCCAAATGGTTTCCGTTTTTCTTCAACCTTATCGGGGGGTGTTAACCCAGTTAGAGAAGGCGGGTTTAATCGTAGTCTAGGTTTAATTGTTGCAGATAAATACAATGACAAATTTGCCTACACATTAAGCGCAAGTCATAACACTGCTGACTATGGTTCTGATAATGTAGAATTTGAGTGGGATGATAACGCCCAAGACGCTATTAAAGAACAAGATATTCGCCGTTATGATGTAAAGCGAACTCGACGTTCTGTTTCTATCAATTTAGATTATAATATCAATGCAAACAATAAACTATATTTAAAGTCAATGTACAATTCACGTGACGACTGGGAAAACAGATTTCGAGTACGTTTCGACGATATTGATGATGAAGGCGATGGAACACTGCGCATTCGTAAACAAACGAAAGGTGGAATTGGGAATGATCGTGTAGATAATACACGTCTTGAAGACCAACGTACTTCACGTTTTTCCTTAGGTGGAGATCACCAGTTCGGGAAATTAGCCATCGATTGGAAAGCAGCTTATTCCCAAGCTTCAGAAAATCGCCCAAACGAAAGATATATCAGATTTGATCAAGAAGGTGCAGCTTATACAGCTGTGGGGCTTTCAAACTCATCTCTGCCTGGTTTCAAGGTTGCTGAATCAGTTCTGAATGCCACTGATGAATTTGAGTATAAGGAAGTTTTAGAGGGTGAATCAGAAACCGAAGAGGATAACACTACTTTCAGAGTCAACTTCGAATTACCTTACGGTAAGAACGACTTTATTAAGTTTGGATATAAAATAAATTCAAAAACTAAAATGCGTGATAATATTTGGTATGAGTATGATGCCGAGTCAGCTTTTCCGACAATGTCTGAATCAACTTATGACAATTATGACGTAGATGGTTATTTAGCAGGTGCATACAAACATGGCTTATTTGCTACTCCTGAATTCTTAGGAGGATTAAATCTTGGGAATTATGATGAATCGATTGCCCTTGGAGAGTTTGGTGCAGAAAATTACAACGCCGACGAGATAGTAAACGCAGCTTATTTAATGTTTACCGACCAATTAGGCCCTAATACCAAAGCAATTTTTGGCGCACGTTTAGAGTCAACCAACATTGATTATACAGGTTTCGAATACGATGAAACCACTGATGAAACCATCGCTGATTTAGGTAAAGTTTCTGGCAGCAATAGTTATACTAATATATTACCTAATGTGACAGTGCAACATTCGGCTAAAAATCTAATTTTGAATGCTGCTTACACTGTTTCATTGGCTCGACCAGCATATTTTGATTTAGTGCCCTACCGGGAGGTAGTTTCAGAGGATGAAGAAATCGCTTTTGGTAATCCTGAACTTGAGGCAACTATCTCAAACAACTTTGATTTTATGGCAGAGTATTACTTTGGAAATGTGGGGCTTATTTCAGCAGGTGTTTTCGCAAAGAGTATTGATAACTGGTTGTATACTTTTAGTGATGATAACTTTGAAGGCTTTTCAGGACAGTATGCCGGATTTGATTATGAGCAAGTTCGTAACGGAAAATCTGCAACGGTAAACGGTTTCGAATTGGGCATTCAGTCAAAATTAAACTTCTTACCAGGATTCTTGAAAAACACCACTTTTTACGGTAACTATACCTATACTAACTCAAGTACCGATGGTGTTGAAGGAAGAACTGATCTACCGCTTGCAGGGGCTAACGAGAATATGTTTAATGCTTCTCTTGCTTACGAGACTAAAAAATTCTTTTTGAGAGCTTCTTTGAATTATGCAGGAGAATCTTTGGATGAAGTTGGTGGAAATGAATTTGAAGATCGCTGGTACGATGAACAAACCTTCGTAGATTTAAACGCAACCTATTCAATCAACGATAGAGTTCGTATCTTTGCAGAAGCTAAGAACTTGACTAATCAACCATTGAGATACTACCAAGGACTTGCACAAAGAACGATGCAACTTGAATATTATGACATCAATTGGAATATCGGTTTGAAAATCGATCTTAGATAATTTAACACACTAAACTATCTTGATAATGAAATTTCCCAAAATACTTACCACTTGTCTATTTAGCATTACGTTCTCAATACAGAGTCAAATTAAAGATAGTGGGTCGTCTGACCCACTATCTTATTTTGAAATGACCCCATATATTGAAACGACACCTGTTATGTCTGTGGATGATGCCGCTGATGATATTTGCATTTGGGTGAGTAATTCTAAAGATCAACCTATATATGTGGTTGGAACCGACAAAAAAAGAGGTTTAGAGACTTACAATGAATGGGGTCAACGTATTTTTGATGCGCCCTTTGGTAGAATCAATAATGTAGATTTATGGGATAGTCCCATAGGACCAATAGTTGTAGGTTCCAATCGAAGTTTTAATAGCCTTGATTTTTACAAACTTAATATTGACGGTTCTTTAGAACTTTTAAATCGTTACCCTACAGGTCTTTTGGATGTATATGGTGTTAGTTTTTATCTAGGACGAAATCAAAGTACAGAAGTTTTTCTCAGTGATAAAAGAGGTTTTGTAAAGCGTTACGCCATTAAATTATTCAACGACTTTGTTTCTATAAATCTATTGGATACAATCAAGTTTAGTTCTACAATTGAGGGTATTGTAGGCGATTCATACTATCAACGAGTTTATGTAGCCGAAGAAGATAAGGGGCTTTGGTATCTGGATTTGACCGAAGATAAATCCACAAGAGTGAAAGTTTTAAAAACAGATAGAAAAACATTAGTTGCAGATTTAGAAGGCTTAGCCCTTGCCGATCTAGAAGATGGTGAAGGTTATATAATACTATCGGTACAAGGTAATAACTCTTATGCCGTTATAGACAGGAAGACCCTGACCTTAAAGGCTATTTTTCAAATTAAATCTTCAGATTTAATTGATGGCACTGAAGAAACCGATGGACTTGAGGTTAGTACAAACCCTAGATTCCCTGTTCTTATTGTTCAGGATGGAATTAATCCAGGTGAGACACAGAACTTCAAGTGGGTAAGATGGAAAGACATTCTAAAACAGATTAATCAAAATAAATGATGTATCGACTTAGCTTTGTCTTCGCTGTAGTATTTTTAATTTTACTCTCTTGTAAACCTTCAAAAGAAACAAAGGAATCACCACCTACATTGGAAGGGACTGAAGATCTTTCCTACATAATCACTGGTTATAGTTATGACACTCGGTTAAAGGAAGTTAGTGGCATTGTTAAATCAATTCGTTTTCCCGGTCATTTTTGGGTGCATAATGACAGTGGTGATGAACCCATTATTTTTCGTGTGAATGACTCTTTGGAAATTGTTCAAGAAGTTTTAGTGGAGGGAGCACAAAATATAGATTGGGAAGATATCTCTATCAGTGAATATGAAGGAGAATCTATTTTATTCATTGGTGATATCGGAGACAATCTTGCTGCTCGAAATACAGTTGCAATATATTTGGTTGCCGAGCCTGAATTAGATGAAACCAATGTTAGGATAGAGAGAAAAATAGAATTGGTCTATGAAGATAAAGCGCGAGATGCTGAATTGCTTTTGGTTGATTCAAGATTTAATGAATTAGTTATCGCTACAAAACGTGATATACCCTCAAGAATTTATTCAGTTTCTTTAGACGCAATAGGAAGTACTGCTAGTTTAACCTTTGAAGGCGAATTGCAATTACCCAATAACCCGTCCTGGGAAGAGAATGATCTCTATCGAATTACGGGAGGAGACTCTTCCTATAAAGGAGAGATCATTATAAAAAATTACCAAGGTGTTTTTTATTACACTCCAGCGACTGATAGACCATTAAAAGACAGGTTAGTAAATGATATTCCTATACAACTGTACTATAAACCAGAACTTCAGGGGGAAGCAATCACTTTCGATGACAACGGATATTGGGTAACATCTGAATGCGCTGATGACGGAAAGAAGCACATTGCACAACCATTATATTACTATCCCGATTTTCTAGAGTCTAACAATAAGTAAAACCTCTCGTTGTATCTTTAGTTCAAAGTGAGGCAGAAATAAGTGTATTGATCCTCTTTGTAGGGTTTATTTATTTCGTAACTCTACTTATCAAGAGAAAGAAACACTTGTTATCCAAATATTATCAGCGTATTACAAGCGTATATAAACAAAAACGAGAGACAATCTTACGATTATCTCCCGTTTAGTACCCAAGACGATTCAATTCTTGAACTTTTTTACAAAGACCTTTATCAACTCTA
>JBELLO010000082.1:0-5817 GCA_042096495.1 Candidatus Arcticimaribacter sp. | reverse complement strand
TTAAAAAAAACGCCTCTGCTGATAGGATTTTAGAATTTGACTTTGGAAGTAAATTAGCAGAGGCGTTGAAACCAAATTGAATTAAACTGTTTAAATATAATTGATTTTTGTTATACAAAACAAGTTTTAGTCAATCTTTTTTATGTTTTTCTTAAACATTTTATTTTTTTCATTGCATTTTTTTCAACAAAAAGAGATTAACAATGAGCAATAGCGTAGTAATGCATGGGTTTTGGTAAGTTTTGCTTATTTTTGTATTAACATTAAATATATTTATATGACAACTACTTTTGTTGCTAACGTCGTTATTATTACTACCATTCTTATTTGCGTCTTTATAGGAAGAGATATGCTTAAAAAGTAGATCGTGAAACTTAAAAAGATCCACGCTTTTATAGATAAGTTTATCTACATCCTCATTTTCTTAAATGTGGGTGCAATGATTCTAGAGTCTCACGTAAATATACGCGAAACTTATGGAGCTTCTTTTCAGGTTTTTGAAATAGTCTCTATTGTAATCTTTAGTGCAGAATACATTTATCGCATTGTTCATGCGAGTTATAAAGAAGGCTCTAAAGGGGCTTTTGCCTATATCTTTAGTTTTTTTGGATTAATCGATCTTATTTCGATTTTGCCGTTTTATCTCAACCAACTGATCAAAATCGATGGACGATTCTTTAGAATTTTACGTCTGTTTAGATTGACCCGTATCTTTAAAGTAGGCCGAAAGAGTAAATCCCTTAAGGTCTTTACCCGTGCCTTAATGTCTGTAAAAAGTGAATTGACCTTTACCTTATTCCTTTCGGTAATTACCATATTATTTTCTGCTTCTGCGATTTATTATTTAGAAAACGAAGCACAGCCAGAAAAATTCTCAAGCATTACAGAATCTGTTTGGTGGGCTACCGTTTCACTTGCCACTGTGGGCTATGGCGATGTTTACCCGGTAACCGTAGGAGGAAAGATTTTTGCCTCTTTAATCTCACTTGTTGGGATTGCAGTTGTCGCTATCCCGACTGGGGTGATCAGTGCTGCCTTTGTAGAAGAAATTTACAAAGAACGCATCAAGCGTAAAATCTAAAAAAAGCCTAAAGCGATTTAGATTTATCGCTTATCTTTACAAGGCTATGAAAAAAATAATTGTTGTAGGGTCTGGATTCTCCTCCCTTTCTGTTGCGTCTTATCTTGCTCAAGAAGGACACAAAGTCGAAATTTTTGAAAAAAATGAAATGCCCGGCGGCCGTGCGCGTCAATTTAAACGCGATGGGTTTACCTTTGATATAGGGCCTTCGTGGTACTGGATGCCAGATGTTTTTGATAGCTATTTTGGGGACTTTGGGAAAAAAGTTGCCGACTATTATAAACTTGAAAAATTAGACCCAGGGTATGAGGTTTATTTTGATAACCAGGAATCGATCAAAATCGGGGATAGCCTTGAAAAAATTTATGCTGCTTTTGAACAAGAAGAAGCAGGCAGTTCTATTCCGCTTAAGCGTTTTATCAAAAAAGCAGCAGATAATTATGACATTGCCATAAAGGATTTAGTCTATCGTCCTGGTATTTCTCCTCTCGAATTAGTCACTCCAGCTACCATTAAAAAAGTAGGTTATTTTCTAAGCACCATCAAGAAAGAGGTTATGAAGGAGTTTAACAATCCGCGTTTAGCGCAAATTCTTCAATTCCCTGTTTTATTCTTGGGAGCAAAACCTAGCCAAACCCCTGCTTTCTATAACTTTATGAACTTTGCAGATTTTGGCTTAGGAACTTGGCACCCTGATAAGGGAATGTATAGTGTCGTAGAAGGTATGGTCAAACTTGCCAAAGAACTGGGGGTAACTTTCCATCTCAATGAAAACGTGGAAGAAATTCTTGTAGAAAATAAAAAGGCGGTGGGGATTATCTCCAACGGTAAAAAACACAACGCAGATGTAGTGATTAGCGGTGCAGACTACCACCACTCTGAAACCTTATTACAACCAGAATACAGAGCCTATAGTGAAGCCTATTGGGACAAAAAAACCTTTGCGCCTTCTTCCCTACTCTTCTTTATTGGGATGGATAAAAAAGTAAAGAATGTTTCTCATCACACTTTGTTTTTTGATGTTGACTTTGATGCCCATGCAGCAGACATATACGATCATCCTAAATGGCCAAAAGAACCTTTATTCTATGCCAATTTCCCTTCAATCACAGATGCGTCAATGGCACCAAAAGGGAAAGAAGCTTGCTTTTTATTGATTCCTATTGCGCCAGGATTAGAAGACACGCCAGCCCTGCGAAAAAAGTATTTTGATATCGTGATTGATCGATTAGAATCGCTAACTGATCAATCGATTAGAGACAGTATTCTTTTTACTGAATCTTTCTGTGTGAATGATTTTGTGGAGCAATACAACTCTTATAAAGGAAATGCTTACGGAATGGCAAACACCTTATTACAAACAGCGTTTTTAAGGCCTAAATTGAAAAGTAAAAAAGTAGACAACCTCTACTTTACTGGTCAGTTAACGGTTCCTGGTCCTGGGGTTCCTCCGTCTCTAATTTCGGGGAAGCTTGTAGCCAATCTGGTGTCTCCCCCCACCACCAAATAAGGGTCCACTCATCTTCTTTTTCTTGAATTACAGAATCTATTACGGCTATATTCTTTGTCAGTATTTCGTCATATGTTGTTAACTGCTCATTGATTTGGAGCCACAATTCTAAGCGCTTAAATAGATTGTATTTAACAAAGCGGTCTTTTTGGATATAACGTCTATTTTTTACCCAAAAATCATTATCCTCTACATCGATTCGCTCTAAATCAAAAACCCACTGATGGGCTAAACGATGCGTAAATTCTTCGATATAAGTCTTTTCTTCCTTATCAGAATTAATCATAAGGTATTTGAGAAAGGTACCGTCATAATTATCATTGACTAATCGTCCTATATCTGAACCTAAAAAACGAAACGTACCATCAAGTTTAATCGCATCATAAACGACTCTAGGGGGATTAAAGGGATCTCGATTGGTATAAAATGCCATTGGAGCATAATAAAAGTCATCCTCTTCTTCATAAAATAAAAAGATACTATCGTTATCCTGTTCCCATCTTTTATACTGTTCCCTGTACATGGCAGTTACCCATTTGTTTTGAGCGATATAATCTTGGGTATAGATTTGCATCTCTTTTAACTCATCACGAAGATTCATTAAGTTATCGATGTTCTTTTCACGATCATCAAAATTCTCTCCTTGCTGCTCAACAGAAAAGGAAACTAAAACCCCAAAAAATACAATCAAGAATTCGACAAACCCCTTTTTTAAACGGTCATAAAAATCCCGGATAGAGAATCGATCTCCTACAGTAAAGAGTCGAATAAACCAATTGAGTTCGCTACGGTTTTTCTTTTTTTCAGCCATAAATGCTATAGTGCAGAGAAAGCATTTTAAATCTCCTCTTGTTCCAAAGATACAAAAGACTTTTTCTCATCAAAGATTTCAAGGATAAGGCTTGCCAAATATTCTTCAATTTCTTTTTTAAACGCCTGATCAACAACCGCTGCATTTATCTCTTTTGGTAAATCTTTTCTAATTAAAGGAAGTACATAAGCTTTTGGTCTTTTTAATGAAATTATCCCAGCCTCAACCTCAGCAAAACCATCATATCCCCATGCATACAACAACAATTGAAACAAGGGTAGTTTTTTATAATCCCCAGCAAAACCATCCCAGTTTGACCATGCTAACTTATTGCGATCAATATCCCCGGTTTTATAGTCAATTAGTCGCGTCACGCCATTCAATTGATCTATCCGATCAATTTTTCCTGTAATGTTTACTTTGTGCTTAAACGAAGGATGATTTAAAGGGGCATTAAACTTCTTTTCTAACTTTAGGATTATAAGCTCGTTCCCTTGTTGCACAAGCATTTTCTCATGCGTTAATAATTGCAGTATACTTCTTTCATAGGCTTTTACAATTAGCAGATTCTCTCCGCTTGGTACTGGCATTTTAGGGTAGACCTTTTGATAATGACCCAGCAAACTACCTGGCAGGTCTAAGATCATTTTATCATAATCTGCTACTGTCATGGATGCCCCGATATTGTATCCGTATAACTCTTCTAAACAATCGTGGACAATATTACCTCTCGCTATATTCGAAAGTGTTTTTGCAACAGAAAAATCTGGTTTAACACCTAATAGATAGTTGTTATAAAAAGAAATAGGATCATAAAGGTAAGCCCCTAATGAGGTAGAAGAAAATCCACTTTCTGCCAGCTCCTTTAATTTTTCAAGCATTTGCGGTGTTTTATCCACCGATACCTCTGTAGGGTTTATCGCAACAATCTCCTTACTAAACTGTTCATCACTAAATTCGTGTTGGGAAAGATTACTAAAGGCTAATTGACGGATAAATCTACTCTTCTCTCCTGCACTTAATCCTTCACTTTTTGAATTGTATAATAAGTGAATGTTTTTAGCCCTTTGCAATAAGCGATAAAAGTGATAGGTATAAATTGCATCATTATCTAAAAAGGTAGGCAAGCCAAATTTTTTCTTCATCGAAAAAGGAAAAAAGCTCTGATCGTTTTTACCTACAGGCAAGACCCCTTCATTCACATTGGTTATTAAAATGTGATCAAAATCTAAGGCCCTTGTTTCTAACATTCCCATAATTTGAAGCCCTTGAATAGGGTCACCACTAAAATCTAGGGTTTGCAAAGCAAGACTCTCTTGAAACAAAAACGATAATGCAGTTATTTCGATGGGAAAATTCGCTGCTTCTATTTGTATCTTAAGCTGTAAAAAAACTTTCTTTAGCAAGGCCATTACCGCACAACTAAAGTGCTCTTTCTCTCGATAAAAGTTGGCTTCAAATAAATCAACTAATTGTATAAGTTGATCGATCAACACCGACACATTACCCGCTACTGAAGAAAAAATTAATCTCCCATAATCATTTTGAACAAAAGGCTTTATTTCCTCTTGTGATAGCTGTGCATCAAAATTTTGCTGCAAAGCTTCTATCATCGATTTTAATTCACGCGATTGGATAAGTTGCTTCTTTAATGGAGGAAATGACAGCAACTGTAGACTTGCTTTTCTTTCCATTCCATCCTCCCCCTCATTTGCATGAAGTGTAATCAGGGTTTTAAAAAAATCACTGATTGGCAATTGATTTATAGCATAACCCATGGTAACATTCCAGTGGGATAGATCGCTTGGCAGAGAAGATAAAACAGGCAACAATAGGTTCTCATTCCCTAAAACAACAGCAATGCTACCTTCTTCCGCTTTGTATTGCTCAAGAAATTTGTGAACATATTGTGATTGCTCAATATTTCCATTAAAACCAATTGCTTGAATCTTCTTTTTACCGAGAAAAGCGCTATCGATAAACTTTTGCGGATGCTGTCGATAATATTTCCACTCTTCTTGATAAGATCGAATAAATCGCCCTGCTGCATGTAATTTATCCTTAAAAAAGGACTCGTCTAAATCCCAGAATACTTCCCCCTTATTCTTGGCTAAAAACTCTTGAATTAAATCTTGCTCTGCTTTATTTAAAGCATTAAATCCAACAAAATAATGGGCTTTGGTCGTATTCGTTAAATAGATTTCTAACTCGTCTAATGCATCTTGATAAAGCATCCCTAAAGTGGCGCCTTGCTGCTCTATTAAAAGGGCTTGAAAATCCTGATAAATAGGAAAAAGTTTTTCCCAAAAAACAGGAGGAAAAGACAGTTGATCTTCTGGCAAGTTAAAACCTTCTAAAGTATAAAATTCAGCAAGGTTTTCTAAACTATCTTTTGCATTAACGCGATAAGCATCA
>JBELLO010000081.1:0-5873 GCA_042096495.1 Candidatus Arcticimaribacter sp. | reverse complement strand
TCTGTGGACCAGAAGCGATGATTAACACAGCACAAGATGCTTTAATCAGTGCAGAGATTAAAAAAGAAAATATCCATTTTGAATTGTTTACTGCCAGTGAAAGCAAAGCCCCTGCGACTGCAAAAGCGGGAGATAAAATCACCCTTTCTATTAAAGCAGACGACGAAAACTACACCCTAGAGTCGAGCGGAGACAAAACCCTTTTAGATGCTGCTTTACAACAGAAAATCGATGTGCCTTATTCTTGTCAAGGAGGAGTTTGCTGTAGTTGTATTGCCAAAGTAACCGAGGGGAGCGCTAAAATGGAAAATAATCAAATCTTAACGGATGAAGAGATAGAAGAGGGTCTTGTGCTTACTTGTCAAGCCTACCCTACCTCTGCCACTGTCACGGTAGATTATGATGATGTGTAATCTGCTGTTAAATGATCATTTATGACTAAAGCTTCTTTTTGTATTGTTCACCTCCATTTTCATCGCCGCAAAACCGGGGTGACAAAAAGTATTGAGCAGCTATTACCTTTTTTACAAAACAAAATGCCTGCAGCTGTTTTTGGCTATGGGATTAGCGCGCCTAAAATAGGTTGGATAAAACTGCTAAAGCACGTCTTTTCAAAAGAGCAAACAGTCATTCACGTTCACCGCAACAAAGAAATCATGTTTGCTTTGTTGTTGCGATTGATTGGGGGGCGCTTTGCACTTTTAGCAACGCGACATTCTGCCACTAAACCCTCTGGTTTAACGCGTTTTTTAATGAATAAGGCCGATCGAAAAATCTTTCTTACCGCTGGAGCAGCTTTTGATACTTCTTCAAACAATGTGGTTATCCCACATGGGGTTAACACAATGCATTTTTCTACAGGAGAGCTTTCTTTATCCCACAAAAAACAAATCGGTGTTGTGGGGCGTATTAGAAAGACAAAAGGGCAAAAGGTGATTTATAATGCGCTTCGTTCCTTTTTAAAAGATCATCCCGACTGGAAGTTGACCTTTATTGGAAAAATCGATCAAAAGGAATACGCGCGAGAAATACAAGCCCATGCAGAAACAGAAGGCATCGCAGAGCAGCTTTCTTTTTTAGCACAAACCGAAGAAATCAACCGCTTTTATCATCAATGTGCTTTAGTTATCGTGGGGTCATTTTCAGAAGGGTTTTCGTTGGTCCCATTAGAAGCAATTGCAAGTGGATGTACCGTGATCGCTACAGAAAATGTAGGGGTACATTCTAGCCTAATTCAAGCAGGGGAAAACGGTTATTTATTTCCCGTGGGAAATGAGAAAAAACTAGCTTCGATAGTAGCAGATATTGTTGAAAATAAGCGTTTCTTTTCTCCCGAAGTACTTACAAAGTCTATTGCTCCATGGAAGATGGAAAACATCGCTGATCAAACCTTAGGCGCTTATCAGGCTTGCCTAAAGGAACTTTAATCTTTTTTTGCTGTTTTATTAGGGGAAAGACGACCAGAGGTAATGCTGTTCATATAGTCCTGAATAAACATATGTAGTTTTTCACTCAGCAATTGCATCGCTGGAAGGTTTTGCTCCTTTAAATTATTTTTAAGCCCTCTATCGTCTTCTTTGTACATGCCCAGTACGTTTTCTCCATCAGAAATAACAATATATTGATCGTCCATAATAAAGTAGTTGTTCCCAAAAAAGTCAACGACATATGGCTTTTGAACTGCAGGCGATATAAGGCTTTGCCCCCAGCTTCTAAATGGTTTTTCATACCCTATTAAGTCAACGATAGTAGGGTAAATGTCTATGTGTTGCGAAAGCTGTTCGTTGACCCCTTGAAAGTTTCCGTTAGGCGCATAGATCATAAACGAGTTAGCAAATCGATTAATGGGTTTTTCATATTCGGCATAGTCGCTTTGATTGCTGTGATCTGCTGTAAATAGAAAAATGGTGTTGTCAAACCAGTCTTCTTTTTTGGCCTGCCTAAAAAACATTTGAAGGGCATAGTCGGTATAGCCTACACATTGATGCATGGGGATGTTTCCCTTAGGAAACTTGTCCTTGTATTTTTCTGGAATGATGTAAGGTTCGTGGGAAGTGACGGTAAAGATGGTGCTAAAAAAAGGCGCTTCCTTTTTGTCTAAAACCGTTTTAACATAGCCTAAAAAAGGTTCGTCCCAAATGCCCCAATACCCATCAAAATCATCCTCATTTTGATATTCGTCTTTCCCGTAATAATGATCATAGCCTAAAACCGACGAGAAGCCTAAAAGACCCATAGATCCATTTGGCGCGCCATGAAAAAAAGAAGTGTCATAGTTTTTTTCGTTCAAAATGGAAAGGGTAGACTCTAAGGGCTGTAAAACATAGGGGGAAGAGGTGTAGGCTGTTTTAAAGGTGGGAATTCCCGCTAAAATAGAAGGCATGGCATGGTTTGACTTTCGGCCATTAGCAAAAAAGTTTGTAAACCTCAAGCTATGCCCCGCGAGGGAGTCTAAAAAAGGGGTATAAGAAACATAATTAGGAATGGCTGTTTCTTCATTAAAAGCGCCCCAATATTCTTTCCCAAAACTCTCTAGGATAAATAAAACAATATTCGGTTGAAGGCTGTCTTGGGAAGCATTAGAATATTGTTTAATAGAAGAGGTTGTTGCTTTTACTTGTTCTGGCTTGTATTTTGATTTCGGCTGAATATGTGTTTTACCCAGGGTTCGAAAAATAGAAAAAGAGGTGTTTAAGAGAATGTCTGCATGTTGCGGATTACTTATTTTTTCCATGGTATGAATGGTCGCAATAGGGCGTTTTGCATTTAAAAGATCACCCCCTCTAATTCCACCGATAGCGGTAATAAATACCAGCATAAAAAAAACTACAGATTCAACATAATATATTTTTTTGCTTCTTATTTCAATCCTTTTAAGGCTTCGTTTATCATAAAAAATGTTCCAGGTAAAAAGCAATAGAACGAATAAAACGACCAAGTAGAAATAAGTGGAAAAGAAGTGAAAAAACAAGGTGACTTTGTTCGATTCGTTTTCAATAGATTCGAATAAGCTTGCATTCATTCGCATCAAATTAAATCGATAGTATGCAATGTCAACAAAGTTTAACACCATCCCTATTGTTAACCCAAAAAAGTAAAACGCTTTTACTGTTTTTTGATAACGCTTTTGAAGGACAAAGGTTCCCGGTAAAATACTTAATAAAACAAAGACAGAACTTAGATAAAAGATACTGGTTGTATCAAAGCGCAGGCCTAAATAACAGAGATAAAGCCCTTGCGAAAAAGAATCAATTTCTATGACATCAAGGTTGTAATATAGAAACAACACCCGGCTTATGCTAAACGCTACATAAGCTAAGAAAAGGCGATAAAGGAGTACTTTTAATTCTGGGACCCTGTGGAGTATCTTAGTCAATCGATTGTAATTAATAAAATTCTTGCAAAGCTACAAATTTCTAGTAGAGGTTGAAATTTGTGTTAAAATGGAAGCCCGTATTTCCCCAGTAAGAGCAGGCCAATAATGCAAAACAAGAGCAACGATCTTAACCAGGGTCTTCTTATATCTTCAAATAATCTTGTCGATAAAGCCGTCAAGGCCATGAGAAAAACCACCCATGAAAAGCTACTTTGGGTTTGAAAGAATAAACCAAATAACAAGGCTGAAACAGCCAAAGCGAACAAAGACTTCATCCCCGCGCCATAAGCAGCGCTTTTTGTTCCCATGTCGATATAGTGCTTTAAAACAGAAAATAACAGGATTATCATCATTATGGCCCACCATAAGTTTAAGCGCAGAACCGGTTCCCATGGGAACGAAAAAACAAGCTTTGAAAAACTTACCGAAGGGAATAAAACTGTTTGCGGAATAAAAGAAACAATGATTACTTCAAGCAAGAAAAGCGCTAGAATCGGCAACAAAGAAATTAAAACAAATCTGATGTTAAATGCGCCCTTCATTATAAGAACAACCCATAAAAAGGGGAAAAACACAATGCCTTGTGGGAAAAAAAGACAGCCTACAAAATAGAAGAAAAAGGCATTAAATACTTTCGCAATATTTCCTCCAGATGGATCAATCGCAATCAAATAGCTAAAAGCAATCCACAAAAAGAAAAAGAAAAATAAAACCCAATTGTCCCAGACCTCTATAGGAATCACAAATATAAAAAGAGGAAAAAACAAAAGGTGATAATTGGCATTTGTTGCCCAATAGTGCTGTTTTACCGTCCAGTCAACAGCTAACATACACAGGCATAAAACCAGAAAAGCGATGTTTTGTTGAAAATCAAGACGAAAAAAGTTTCCTTCTATTTCTCCTTGAGAATACACAGCAACGATTAGCAATGCTATCGACAGCAAATAACTAAACACCCCAGATTTTTTAAAGAAAGAAGAAATCACAATTAAAGTCCCTTGTTTTTTATGCTAAGATAAAGTTGTCTTCCCACTTCTGCCAAAAAGGGAATTCCTTTTTCTTCAAACTCATAGGTGTCATCATTAAAAGTTTCGTTCTCATTGACCAGAATTGTTCCTGCTAGAAAAAAAGCAATATTGTTTACTTTGTCTTCTATATAAGCAACATCGGTTAAAGTGCCATAGGCATAGCCCACCTTGTTGTAAATACGCACTTGGTCTATCATTTCTCCTTTTGTGTCACCATAAATAAAAAACTTGCCATAGCTGTCATAATAGTCTGCTGTCTTATAAGCGCTAATCTCACTTTCAAGGGTAGAACGACTCATCCAGTGACGCAAAAAATCAAGATCGGTTTGATGCAAATCAAATTGTTGCTCTTTTACAAAATGCTGCGGGAAAATCAATCGCTTTAACAGCTCTATCTGGGCGCTTAATGCCATCCAGTTTTTTTGACTAAAGTCCATGGGGCGGGTTACTTTTTCTCCCTTGGATAAGTAGGCGTTTCCTTTTTGTTGGGCCTTGAGAGAAATTGCTGGAAGAGGAGGCGAGTACTGGCTTTTTTGATGGTAAATCGTGTCTTGTTTGTCAAAGAAAACATACTCCCAACTGTTTTCATTATCGGCGCCAAATAGAAATTTGTGGCGAATTGCAGTATGCTTAATTCCTCTTTTTTCTAAGCCTTGATTAATGGCTTTCTTCCCTAGAAAATCAAAAAGATAATTGTAGGCATCGTTGTCACTAACTAAAAACACTTTCTTGATCAAGTGGGCGATCGTCAAATGATTGTGTTGCTGAGTGCTATCTGCTTTTTGGACATATGCTTTTGTCTTGGGATCAATGATATGAAAGGGCGTGTCTTTTGTAATGGAAATACCCTGTGCTTGTAATTGCTTTATTTTTTCTAAGGCTAACACTGCAATAGGCAGTTTTACCGTGCTTGCAGGATAAAAATAGGTAGAGTCTTCTTGTTGAAAAGCGTAATTTTTAAATGTTAAATTCCCTTCTTTTTCCGCTATTTTAACGAGAAGAAGCTGCACTTGATGGTTGGCTATATTCGCCTTAACTGCTTTAATCTTAGGAAGGTCTAACGACATCACTTCAACTAAGGGGTTTTGTTGTGCATAGGCGATGCTCCCAAAAAGGCCTAAAAAAAAGGACAATAAGTAGGGAAAAGCATTGAAATTTTGAGCGATGTAGCTTTTCCTTCTGCTAAGTTTTTTCATATTTTTGCAAGGTAAATAAAAACTCCACTCAAAATGATAGATCTTTTTGGCGCGATTGCCTGGTTGTTTGAAGAACTTTTGTTAGTTCCACACCAGTTTTTAACAAAGCTTGAATTAAGCAGCTGGTGGTTAGCAAATGGTGTAAACTTTTTTTTCCTTCTTATTGGCTCTATCGCTATGGTTTACTGGATTAACCAGTTAAAAATCTTTAACGATAAGGGCGAGGAAAACAAAGACACTTCTGCCCACTCTTTCTTATAGATCGAATCCTAG
>JBELLO010000080.1:0-5877 GCA_042096495.1 Candidatus Arcticimaribacter sp. | reverse complement strand
ATTTGATCGGGACCTGGACAGTTGGCGATTAAACTTTAGTTGGGTTCCCTTTAGCAATAGAGCGTCCTGGTATTTCTTTATCGGAATTAAATCTGGACTCTTAAGTGATCTTAAATATGAAAAACGACGTGAACCAGATCGTCGTCTTTAAAATACAAGCAGATGAAAAAAACCATTATTACGACAGACAAAGCCCCTGCTCCACTAGGCCCATATAATCAGGCTGTTTTAGTGAATGACACCCTTTATTTATCCGGGCAAATACCCTTAATCCCTGGTAGCATGAAATTAGTAGAGGGCGATCTTGAAGCCGAAACAAAACAAGTAATGCAAAATTTAAAAGCTGTACTTGAACAGGCAGGGATGAATTTTGAAAATGTGGTAAAGACCTCCATTTTCTTAAGTGATATGAATAATTTTAATGCAGTAAACGAGGTATATGGTGCCTATTTTGATCACGCAACTGCGCCTGCAAGAGAGACGGTTGAAGTGGCTAATTTACCTAAGTTTGTACGGATTGAAATCTCAATGGTAGCAGTAAAATAAAGGCTTCTCTCCTACTTCAATTCAAGCGTAGCAATGTGGTAGTCTACTAAACCATCAATAGGGCGTTTAACAACAGCTCCCATCGTTAGCCCATACTCGTCCATCTTATGCTTAATTTCCTCTTGAAGGAAGTGCGCAATAGAACCTACAAAATGCACTGGAATATTTTTAGCATCTTCGAATTGTAGAATTTGATGCTTGATAAAACGGTCGAGACCGTTCATGATAATGTTTTGCATATAAGGATGATCCTTATGCTCAATTAAGAATTTGGCGAATTTCGCCAAATAAGTATTGGGATTTTCTTTTCGGTAAAGGTTTTCTTTTACCGTATCTGCATCTAATTTAAATTCTGCTTCAAATTTAGTCGACAAATGTTCTGGCATTTCATTGAAATAAAAACCTCTAACCAGTTGTTTCCCATAAAAGTTCCCGCTTGCTTCATCCATAAGGATGTAACCTAATGAGATGATGCGCTGCTCTACCTCTACTCCATCAAAATAGGAGCAATTTGAACCTGTTCCCAGGATACAAACAATAGAAGGAACATGAGGTGCCGCTGTAGAATACACAGCTGCATAGGTGTCTTCTTTGATGATAAATTCACAATGGGTAAATATCTCTTGGAAGACTTTTAAGATCCTGTCAACAGTAGATTGTATACCGCATCCAGCACCATAAAAATAGAGATGAGTTACCTCATCTCTATTTGAATAGATTTGATAATTGTTGATAATACGTTCGTTTAATATCGCTGAAGACAAAACCTGAGGATTTAACCCCAAAGTTTGTGTTGAAAACAAGACTTCACCAGATTTATCAACAGCAAACCAATCGGTTTTTGTTGAACCACTATCGACAATTAAATACATAACTTATAGCGCGTTAACGTGCTTAGCAAGATCGATTAACTTGTTTGAATATCCACATTCGTTATCGTACCAGCTAATGATTTTGAAAAAGTTTTCGTTGAGTTCCATCCCTGCACCAGCATCAAAAATTGAGGTACGTGCATCCCCGATAAAATCTTGAGAAACAACAGCTTCTTCTGTATAACCTAACACACCAGACATATCGCTACCTGCATGCTTTTGCATAGCTGCTTTGATTTCGTCATAGCTAGTTGATTTTTCTAAACGAACTGTTAGATCTACTACAGAAACGTTTGCTGTGGGAACACGAAAAGCCATTCCAGTTAATTTACCCACTAAAGAAGGGATTACTTTCGTTACCGCTTTTGCTGCTCCTGTAGAAGCGGGCATAATGTTCACTAAAGAACTACGTCCACCACGGTAATCTTTCTTAGAAGGACCATCTACTGTAAATTGTGTTGCAGTTGTCGCGTGAACAGTTGTCATTAAACCTTCTGCAATACCAAAGTTATCATCTAATACTTTAGCGATTGGAGCAAGACAGTTTGTTGTACAAGAAGCATTAGAAACGATTGTTTGGTCTGCTGTAGCTTCACTGTGGTTTACACCCATTACAAACATAGGTGCATCTGCAGAAGGAGCAGAAATAACCACTTTCTTTGCACCCCCGTCAATATGCGCTTGTGCTTTTTCAAGTGTAGTAAAAATCCCAGTACATTCAGCTACTACATCAGTACCTAAATCTCCCCAACCAATGTCGGCAGGATTGCGCTCAGCAGAAATTTTAACGCGATGACCATCAACGATTAAATCTCCACCATCTACTGCTACTGTACCATCGTACTTCCCGTGAACTGAGTCGTACTTTAATAAGTAAGCTAGATGATCTACTGCTAAGAGATCATTGATCCCTACAATGGTTACATCTTCTTGTTTCATGGCTGAACGGAACACCATTCTACCAATTCTTCCAAAACCGTTTATTCCAATTTTAATTGACATGTTATATAGATTAATTTAATTTTAAATAGAGAGTATATCTGTTACACGCAACAGATTTTGATTAATTTCTGATTTTCCTTTAATGGCTTTATCTAGTGGCGTTAAATGCATTTGATCATTCATCACCCCTACCATTACATTTGATTTTCCGTTTTTAAGTGATTCAACAGCATGTACTCCCATTCTAGATGCGAGTACACGGTCAAAACAACTAGGAGTTCCCCCGCGTTGCATATGTCCTAAAACCGAGACCCTAACTTCATAGTGAGGAAGATTTTTCTCTACATAAGAAGCGAGTTCAAAAACATTTTTTCCTGTTTTGTCTCCTTCTGCCACAACGACAATACTAGAGGACTTCCCAGACTTTTCACTGGTTTTAAGCGATTCGAGTAATTGCTCTAATCCTCTGTTTTCCTCTGGAATTAAAATTTCTTCTGCACCAGCACCAATCCCAGAGTTTAACGCAATATGCCCTGCATCTCTTCCCATTACCTCAACAAAAAATAGGCGATTGTGTGAACTTGCCGTATCGCGGATTTTATCAATTACTTCAACTACTGTGTTAATTGCGGTGTCATATCCCAGGGTGTACTGCGTTCCATAAATATCGTTATCAATGGTACCAGGGATTCCTATAACGGGAAAATTAAATTCTTCTTGAAAGATCATCGCTCCTGTAAATGAACCGTCTCCACCGATAACCACTAAAGCATCAATTTGATTTTTTTGCAAATTTGCAAAAGCCTTTTTACGTCCATCTGGGGTTCTAAATTCTAAAGAGCGAGCAGAACGAAGAATAGTTCCGCCTTTATTGACTATATTATTAACACTTCTTGCCGTAAATTTTTCAAAGTTACCATCTATCAATCCCTCATAGCCTTGGTAAACAACAAAACATTCAAGCTCATAAAATATACTTGAACGAACAACGGCTCTTACTGCTGCGTTCATACCGGGGGCATCGCCACCAGAAGTTAAAACAGCTATTCTCTTAATGGTTTCATTCATAATCAGCACCAAATTTAACGAATATAATTACGAAGTCTGGTATATGAAGAAAAAATTAGGTTTTTAAAAAACGACAACGTTTTCAATTATTCTTATTCACAAATTCAACCGCCTCAACACCTGCTTGATTTAATTCGTAATCGTTTGATTTTGATGCATTTGATGTTATCTTATTAAGCAACTCTTGAAAAGTATTGAAATCGACTTGATAAGACATACCCATTCCCTGAGTATACCCAAATTCGTCTCCTAAATAGCGAAAATCATTTTCACGATTAAAAACCTTCGCTTTTAATGATCCACTTTCATTTAAGATAAAATCAATTTGAACATCTCCCACAATAACAGATTGTTCTACCCCATCGATGGGCACACCAATTTTGCCATTAATTAAAATTCGATCACTTAATTGAGTGCTTAAAGTGAGTCCGATACGGTCTTCGGTTCTTAGATCAAAGGCAGGGTTTTCTTCTCCTTGAAGGTAATTGAGTCCTACATTGAGTTTTCCTTCATTTGAGCCTAAAAGGGTACTAAACACATCTGAAGCTTTCTCATAAAGATTATTTGTAATCCCTTGAAAAGAAACAGAAACGTCACTGATAAAGATCCCCTGCGATAACAGAGATATAGCTTGTAATTGACGCCGCTGTTGATCTGCGAGTCGGTAGTTTATTTCTGAAACTACGATCCCGGTGGTATTAGGAAAAGAAATATCAAAGATGGGATCATCTGGTTTAATCAAATTCCCGACCAACTGTATTCCAACATTCGTGGGTATTTTTCGATTAAAATTGGGGTTATCAACTAATAAGGCTGGATTTGCCCCACCAGGGACTTGATAGGTCGCTTCAATGTTGAGTTGTGCTTCGAGAGGATCTCCTTCCCATACAATGGTACCGCCTTGCTCTACAGCAAATTTCTTATCGATTAAACCTAAATTTTTAAAGTTATAAATCCCCTCATAGGCAATAAAATCTCCCCAGATATTAAACTTCCCATCGATATTTGTTTCAATTAAAATATTTCCTGCTCCCCTGCCAGACAAGGTACTACCCGAAGATTGATCAACGACAATCTCTACTTCTGCATTGCGGTTAACATCAAGATCAAAAATCATCTCAAAACCTCTAAATGCTTCGTCTACCGCAGATATATCTGCAGTAACCTCTTCTTGTACAACACTCCCCTTAGCAAAATAATCAATAAATGAAGTGTCTGATAAGCCCTTGTCTTCTTGCCACGGGATCACCAGTGTTGTTCCTTCTGCAGTGCTACCGATCACTTCGAGGGTAAGGGACTTTGTAGGGCCGTTAAATTTAGCTTCACCTGTAAGGTAGCCATGCCCATAAAATAAAACATCTCTATCTTCAGGGCGATCATAAACTAAGAATCGGTTGGTCAAAAGCTTGATATCCATTTCCCATGCATTGAAATTGATATGGCTCAATGCCCCATTCAAATTTGCACGCGTGTTCGAGCTCTTCTCAATAAGAAAAGCATTGTTAAAATTAACTAATCGATCTCTAAATTGGACTTGGGTGTTATCTGCAAGTACATAACGCGTATTGGTAGAAGGGATAAACATTCCCATTTGATCTAAACTAGCATCTCCTCTAAGTTTTAAATCCCCAAAGGCTCCCCAAAGGTTTAAGTCGCCACTCATCCCTCCTTTAATGTCTGTTATCTTGTCTTTCCCTAAGGCAGAAAGAAAAGATAAGTCTAAATCTTGCAAGGCTAAATCAATATCAATTTTAGGGGTGTTATCAGATATAAAAATATTCCCCGATCCTGTCAACATTTCTTTGCCTACTGAAATTAATGAGGTTTCTACTTGATACGTTTTAAGCTGAGAACTTCCTCCTGCATTAAGCGAAAAATCTCCCATAGCAGTCCCATTGACAACAAGTGATTCAACATTTAGATCTGCATTTAATAATTGTTGCTCTTGTCCTTGATTGATTGAAAAGGTCGAAGACAAGGTCCCTTCAAAATTAAATTTATCTCCCCGGGGTAAAATCTTAGCTAAAGAGAGTTGATTAGTATCCAACTGAAGTGAAAAATTATTTTTTGATTGATAGGCGGCATTAATTTCAAACGATTGATCAACAGTTGACAAAGCTAAATCGTCAATGATAAGTTCATTTTGCACACTGTCGTATACTAATTTATTCTGCTTATTATTAGTCAATTGCCAAAGATCTCCATCCAAATTCACATCTGCTTGATCCAATTGAAAAAGAGCATTATTCAACGACTGATAATAGGTGAAATCAACAGCAAATTGGTTGATATTATTTTGGCCAAAGCCTCCTCTAAACTGCCCTTTTAACCGATCATCAAGCGCCCTAGTAATCAATTCAACTAGAGAAATATTAATGTTGTTGCCCTTAATCCTATCGGCTTTAAATTGCGTTAAATCTTTTGATTGATCTGCCTGAGTGATCAAAGA
>JBELLO010000079.1:0-5965 GCA_042096495.1 Candidatus Arcticimaribacter sp. | reverse complement strand
TCTATTGAATGCTGGGAGAAATTAAATCAATCCATGATAACCAATAACGAAGATTTTTACAATCAACTACTCAAAGAGTATTGTATCGTTGTTCTCTCAATAGATCTCAATGCTTACCTGCTCGAAGAGATCAATTGGAAAGGCATGGCGGTCTTGCGGATTCCCGGTAAAATCTCTCGCCTTTATGTCCATAGTAATCAACTAGAAACAGCAGATCTTTAGGAAATAGCAACAGATTAACTTGCGCGATAACAAACCCGAAATTTTCGAATATTATACGGTTAATGTTAATCTATTAGATGAAGCTACTTTTGCAAAAAACTAAGCTTATTAAAACTTAAAAAAATAGCGCATTCAGACCTATTATTTAATCCAATCGAGACTTGCTTATAAAAAATCAATATTAAACCTCTTCCCATCTTCGGCTAGATCGACATTCTGGAAATGTTGTTGGGCTTGGGTGACAAACTGCTTTAAATCGGGATAGCGGGAAGAAAAATGTCCTAAGATCAGTTGTCCTACTTGGGCAGCAGCAGCGATTTGAGCGGCTTCTGCGGCGGTGCTGTGTTTGGTTTTTAAGGCGAGGTCCTGGTGGGTATCGAGAAAGGTCGCTTCGTGATAAAGGCAAGTAACGCCTTTTATGAGCTTCGCCAAATCGGGTTTATAAGCCGTATCACTGCAAAAGGCATAAGACTTGGGCGCATCTGGATCTAGGGTCAAGCGATGATTTTCTATCACAGTTCCGTCTTCAAGATTGATGTCTTTTCCTTGCTTAAGGTTTTCCATATCGGCGATACTTACTCCGTGGGTTTCTACCGCTGCTTGATCTATTTTTCGAGGCCCTACTTTTTCTTTAAAAAGATAACCATTTGTATAAACGCGATGGTCTAACGGCAGGGTTTCAACCGTAAACTTATCGTGGTCTAACACCTGTACTGATTCAGCACTATCTAACTCGTAAAAGTAGAGTTTGTAATCGGTCCAAGACTTCGCTAATTTGAGTTGAAGGGTGATGATTTCCTTAATCCCTTTAGGGCCATAGACATGTAAATCTGCAGAGCGACCCAGCAGGCGAAAGGTAGAAATCAAGCCAATCAAACCATAAAAATGGTCTCCGTGTAAATGGGAAATAAAGATATGCTGTATACGGGCGAATTTAACCCCTAGCTTGCGCAGTTGTAACTGCGTTCCCTCTCCACAATCGATCAAGACCATTTGGCCTTTGATTTCTAACAATTGAGCGGTGGTCTGAGCGTTCTTTCGGGGGGTGGCGGCATTACAGCCCAGTATGGTTAATTTCATCTTAAAAGCCTAAATCACGTTCTATACGTTCCATTTCTATTAAATCTTCGGCTTCGCCCAAAGTGGGGACAACAACGAGCGTTTCTGGAAAAAGAGAGAGGGTATCGTTTTGCGCCACCAAAACCCTAGAATGCGCATCGCTATCAATGGTGCCTAAAAAAGCGACATAAGCCGAAACAAAAGCGGCATCAATGGCAATTTTGGAAGCATCAAAAATATAATCATGCTGCGGGTCAGCGACCAAATCTTCCGCCAAAGGCGAACTTAAAACAAGGGTTTGTATAGGTTGATCAAAAGCGTCCATTATTGTTGTGGCTTAATGAGTTTTGCGGCGAGAAGGTAGATCACCGCCATGCGAATGGCAACGCCGTTTTCTACTTGATCTAAAATGATAGCATGTTCAGAATCGGCCACGTCAGAACTTATCTCTACGCCTCTATTCATTGGACCTGGATGAAGAATGGTAATCTCCTTCCGCAAGCTTTTTAGCAAGGGTAAAGTAAGGCCGTATAACTGAGTGTACTCGCGAATAGACGGGAAATAACTCTTGTCCATACGTTCGTTTTGTACGCGCAGCATATTCGCAGCATCGCACCAGCTTAAGGCTTTTTTGAGTTCGGGTTCTATGGTTACTCCCAGGGATTCGATATGTTTGGGTAAGAGACTTTTGGGCCCACAAACCTTTACTTCTGCACCCAGCATATTGAGCGCAAAAATATTGGACAAGGCGACTCTTGAGTGAAGAATATCACCAACAATCACAATGCGTTTTCCAGCGACTTCGCCAAAGCGCTCGCGAATGGAATAGGCATCCAGCAAAGCCTGTGTGGGATGTTCGTGGGTTCCGTCTCCTGCATTGACAATGATGGCATCTACATTCTTAGAGAGGAATTCTGCTGCCCCTGGATTGGGGTGACGCATCACCACCATATCGACTTTCATGGCCAAAATGTTGTTGACCGTATCAATCAATGTCTCTCCTTTCTTTACCGATGACTGGGCGGCAGAAAAGTTGAGGATATCTGCGCTTAGACGTTTTTCGGCTAACTCAAATGAGAGTTTTGTTCTTGTAGAGTTTTCAAAAAAGAGGTTGGCAATGGTAACATCGCGTAAACTAGGGACTTTTTTAATGGGTCGGTTGATGACTTCCTTAAAGTGATCAGCCGTTTCAAAGATGAGCTGTAAATCTGCTTCTTTGAGGTATTTGATGCCCAGTAAATGATCTACACTTAATGTATTCATAAAATATCTTTCAAGAGGTAAACGGCGTCGGTGTCATGCGTGGCTTTCCACTCTACCGTTACCTTGTCGTTTTGCAAGGCGTCTACTTGACGTCCTACATAATCGGGTTGTATGGGGAGGTCGCGACTAAAGCGACGGTCTATTAAGGTTAAAAGCTCTATGCTCTTTGGTCTTCCATAAGATTCAATGGCCGTTAAGGCAGCGCGAATACTGCGACCGGTATAAAGCACATCATCGACAAAAACAATGTCTTTTCCTTCGATGGGGATATTCATTTCAGTAGAGCTGGCCGCATGAGGTTTATCTGATCGACGAAAATCGTCTCTAAAAAAGGTGATATCGAGTTTCCCTATTGTGAGCGCATCAATCCCGTAATCCTTGCTTAAACGATCTGATAAGCGATCGAGGAGGTATATCCCGCGGGGTTGTAAACCGATAAGGACAGCATTAGAAAAATCGCGATGGTTTTCAATTAATTGGCAAGCCAAACGATGCAAGAGAATATCGATCTGATGTGCATTGAGTAAAAGCTTTGGCTGCATAAAGAGACTTTGTACAAAAATAGAACTTTTTTGCTTGTTCATTTCGCCTTCGGCCAAAAAAAAACCCGCTGCAAGCAGCGGGTTGTATTTAAAATAGATAGAAGCTTACTCCTTATCCATTTGTTGTTTCAAGTTCATTAACGCATCTAAATCCCCTAAGGTTGTTTTTTCTGCGTTATCTGCTTGCATCTTCTTCGTGGCTTTGCGAATGTTCTTACGCTCTTCCTCTCTAAAGATTGCAGTGTGAGATGCAACAACTCTTTTGAAGTCTTTGTTGAACTCAATGATTTTGAAATCTGCTGCTTCTTTTAAACCGATCTTAGATCCGTCTTCTTTCTCTAAGTGACGAGAAGGAACAAAGGCAGTAATATGCTCGTTGAAGGTAATGGTAGCTCCTTTGTCCACCATTTCAGTTAACTCTGCATTGTGTACTGTACCTTCGGCAAAGTCAGTCGCGTATTTATCCCATGGATTGTCTTGCGTCTGCTTGTGACCTAAGCTTAGTTTACGTCCGTCAACATCTAACTCAAGTACTACAACGTCGATGGTTTCACCAACGGTTAATACTTCAGATGGGTGCTTAACTTTCTTGGTCCAAGAAAGGTCAGAGATATACACTAAACCGTCGATACCTTCTTCTAACTCGATAAACACACCGAAGTTAGTGAAGTTACGAACGATCCCTTGGTGTTTAGACCCTACAGGATATTTTGTTGTGATATCTGTCCATGGGTCTTGCGATAATTGCTTGATCCCTAAAGACATTTTGCGGCTTTCGCGGTCGATCGTTAAGATCTGTGCTTCTACCTCATCGCCTACAGTAACAAAGTCTTGTGCAGAACGTAAGTGAGTAGACCATGACATCTCTGATACGTGGATTAATCCTTCCACACCATCTTCGATTTCAACAAAAGCACCGTAGTCAGCTATAACCACTACTTTACCTTTTACTCTCTCACCTTCTTTGATGGTATCGCCTAATTTCTCCCATGGGTGATCGCTTAATTGCTTCAATCCAAGTTGGATACGAGATTTGTTATCATCAAAGTCAAGAATTACAACGTTCAATTTCTGGTCTAATTCTAAGATTTCGCTTGGGTGGTTGATACGACTCCAAGAAAGATCTGTAATGTGAATTAATCCATCTACGCCGCCCAGGTCAATAAACACCCCGTAAGAAGTGATGTTTTTAACCGTACCTTCAAGTACTTGACCTTTTTCAAGCTGCCCGATGATTTCTTTTTTCTGTTCTTCGATATCTGCTTCGATCAATGCTTTGTGCGAAACAACAACGTTTTTAAATTCGTGGTTGATTTTTACAACTTTGAATTCCATTGTTTTGTTTACATACTGATCGTAATCGCGGATAGGCTTCACATCAATTTGTGATCCTGGTAAGAAGGCTTCGATCCCGAATACATCAACGATCATTCCCCCTTTTGTACGACATTTAACAAAACCGTTGACGATTTCGCCGCTATCGTGTGCATTATTAACGCGATCCCATGCTTTGATCACACGTGCTTTACGGTGTGATAAAACCAATTGACCTGTGCGGTCTTCACGGGTATCAACGATAACCTCAACTTTATCTCCTACTTTTAAGTCAGGATTGTAACGGAACTCATTTAAAGAGATTACCCCCTCTGATTTTGCGTTGATATCAATAATCGCTTCACGGTCGGTCATATAAACAACCTCTCCTTCGATTACATCATCATCTGCCGTATCAACAAAGTTTTCACGAACTAAAGCTTCGAATTCAGCTAATTGCTTGTCTTCGATCACGTCAATTCCTTCTTCGTAATGGTGCCAGTTGAAGTCTTTCAAAAAGTCTTCTGCATTGTTCGTCGTTGGCGCTGCTGCAGCTGCTTCTTGTGTTGTTTCTTCTGTTTGTGGAGTTTCAGCTGCTTGAGGAGCGTCTTGCTCTGGTGCAGCTTGTGGTGTAGTTTCTTCAGCCATGGCTAAAAAAATGTTTTTGTATTCTGCTGTTTTATAAGGCTTTACACGAAAAACAACAGAAGTTGTTTTGTTTTGCTTTTTTGTCCTCTCGCCTTAATTCATCGTAAGAGTGCGCAAATATACTGGCTTTTAATGGATTGACAAGCATATTTCAGGTTATTTAGGCTTGACGCCTTTTAGAATAATTATTATATTGGTCCTACCTAAATCTAACCTTATTTAAAACCTACTTATCCCATGAAATCTCTTTTTCGTTTTGACTTCCGCCACTTTCGTGGCGATTTATTTGGTGGCCTAACGGCCGGAATAGTTGCCTTACCCCTCGCCTTAGCTTTTGGTGTAAGTTCAAGACTGGGCCCTAGTGCGGGTCTTTATGGCGCTATTTTTGTCAGTTTTTTCGCAGCTTTCTTTGGCGGAACGCCTACCCAAATTTCTGGACCAACCGCTCCCATGACCGCGGTAAGCATGGTTTTTATCGCAGAAATGTTAGCGAATTTTGACGGCGATGTCGCCAGGGCTTTACCCACGATTTTAGCCGTGTTTTTATTAGCAGGATTGATTCAAATCATTTTGGGATTTATCGGGCTAGGGAAATACATTCGCTATATCCCCTATCCTGTGGTCTCTGGTTTTATGACCGCCATAGGCGTGATCATTTTAGTGACCCAAATTGCTCCTTCTGTAGGCTATTACGCCAAAGAGGATAGCAGCTATGTGCAACAATTTAAACCGCAAGCTGAAGAAGTAATTCTCGAGAATCTTTTAAAAGAAGAAGTGGACGAAGGGATCTTAGTCTTAGAAGATTTTACCACCACCATTGATCGAGCCGAAAAAATCACCGAAGAACACATCATGACCGAAGCCAAAACCCTTGCCGGGAAAGAAGCTTCTGGGGTTGTTGGGACATTCAAGGTTTT
>JBELLO010000078.1:3892-6018 GCA_042096495.1 Candidatus Arcticimaribacter sp. | reverse complement strand
AATGATTTTCACCAAAGAAGCTTTTTTATCTGGTCAGGTTATTCTTATCGATAAACCCTTAAACTGGACTTCGTTTCAAGTGGTCAATAAAGTACGCTGGTTGATTAAAAAAAACATCGGGGTTAAAAAAATAAAAGTAGGTCACGCAGGGACTTTAGACCCTTTAGCCACTGGCTTACTCATTCTTTGCTGCGGAAAAATGACCAAAGAAATAGAGCGTTTTCAAGGGCAAGAAAAAGAGTATAGCGGAACATTTTTATTGGGATCAACCACTCCCTCTTATGATTTAGAGACAGAGATTGACAAAACTTTTCCTATTGATCATATTAATCCAGCATTAATCGAAAAGACAAAAGCAGCGTTTATCGGGGACATTGATCAATACCCCCCTGTTTTTTCCGCCTTAAAAAAAGATGGAAAACGATTGTATGAATATGCACGTCAGGGAGAGAAAGTTGATATCCCTAGCCGCAAAGTGAACATCAGTGACTTTTCTATAGACACTAGCGCATTCCCAGCATTAACATTTAATGTAACTTGTAGTAAAGGAACCTATATTCGTTCTCTCGCACATGATTTTGGGAAAGCCCTCAATAGCGGTGCACACTTGAGTGCACTATGCCGGGAGCGCATTGGAGACTTTCATTTAAACCAGGCCATGAGTGTCGAGACATTTGAAACACAAATCACCAAAGCCTTTGAAGATAAAAATCCCGATAGCGATTCACTTTAAGGCTAGAACCTTCGATCTTTATTGTTTATATTTGTGGGAACTAACAGGCTATGAAATACCAGCGAATACTACTCAAACTTAGCGGAGAAGCGCTCATGGGCGAAAATTCTTATGGAATTGACCCCAAAAGAATTAAAGAATACGCACAAGAAATCAAACAACTACACCAAAAAGGGGTAGAAATCGCTATCGTTATCGGGGGAGGAAATATCTTCCGTGGGATGGCAGGATCAAACGACGGTGTAGACCGCGTTCAAGCAGATTATATGGGCATGCTTGCAACAGTAATGAACGGGCTTGCTTTGCAAAGTGCCTTAGAAAACGAAGAAGTTCCCACTAGACTTCAAACCGCTTTAAAGATCGAAGCGGTAGCAGAACCTTATATCAAAAGAAAAGCCGTTCGACATTTAGAAAAAAATAGAGTAGTCATTTTTAGCGCAGGAACTGGAAACCCATTTTTCACCACAGATTCTGCTGCAGTATTACGTGCGATTGAAATCAACGCCGATGTTATTCTTAAAGGAACCCGTGTAGATGGTATTTACACAGAAGATCCAGAGAAAAACAAAGAAGCCATCAAATTTGACACCCTCTCTTTTGAAGAAGTGTTAAAACGCGGATTAAAGGTTATGGACACCACTGCCTTTACCCTAAGTCAAGAAAATAAATTACCCATTATTGTATTTGATATGAACACCCAGGGCAACCTTAGTAAGGTGGTGAACGGAGAAAATATCGGTACACGCGTGGACCTCTAATTGCAATACAATGAACGAAGAATTACAATTTATCTTAGATAGCGCTAAAGAAAACATGCATGGTGCTGTTAGTCATTTAGAAAGTGAACTCCTTAACATTCGTGCAGGAAAAGCAAACCCCGTTATGCTTAAAAGTGTCATGGTAGATTATTATGGAGCACCTACTCCTTTATCGCAAGTAGCCAATGTTAATACCCCAGATGGAAGAACCCTCTCTATTCAACCGTGGGAAAAAAGCTTACTCGCAGAAATTGAAAAAGGAATTATGATTGCGAATCTGGGCTTTAACCCAATGAATAATGGGGAAAGTATTATCATCAATGTACCACCTTTGACAGAAGAACGAAGAAGAGAATTAGCTAAAATGGCTAAGGGGGAAGCAGAAAACGCAAAAGTAAGTGTTCGCAATGCGCGAAAAGATGCCAATCAAGAAATCAAAAAGTCTGAAGCATCAGAAGACATGCAAAAAAATACAGAAATCGACGTTCAAACTGCAACAGATGGATTTATCCAAAAGATTGATACGATTTTAGCCGCAAAAGAAAAAGAAATCATGACGGTCTAAGCTAAACCGTATCAAGAGCAGCTTCGCTATGAAAAGAAAAAATAAATGGAGTTTTTGGGAAGCGATTGCT
>JBELLO010000078.1:2028-3792 GCA_042096495.1 Candidatus Arcticimaribacter sp. | reverse complement strand
GAGCAGCTTCGCTATGAAAAGAAAAAATAAATGGAGTTTTTGGGAAGCGATTGCTCGCCTTATCTTACGCAATAGAATTGCATTAATCATCGCGCTTTTTGCTGTAACTGCCTTCTGGGCCTCACAGTGGAAAAATATGCGCTTCACTTTTACCGAAGCGAATTTACTTCCAGATGATCATCCAGAAAATGTTAGTTACAATGAATTCCTTTCGCTCTTTGGTGAAGAAGGAAGTGTTATTCTTATCGCCGTAAAAGACGCCAACCTCTTTACTCCAGAAAAACTTTCTGCCTGGAAAGGTCTGAGTGAAAAACTACAATCTTTTGACGAGATTGATTTTGTCCTCTCTATCGATAACGTAAAAGAACTGGTCAAAAACAAGCAAAAAAAGAAGTTCGAATTGCAACCTTTACTAGAGGAAATTCCGCAAGATAGCCTTGCATTTTCCCTCTTTAAACAAAAGTTGTTTTATGAACTCCCCTTTTATGAAAATCTGTTATTGAATAAAACTTCTGGGACAGTTCGCATGGCTGTTTACATGAAACAGGAAGTGGTCAATAGCGCTGCGCGAAAAGATTTTATCTTCAAGACCTTTATCCCTTTGATGGATGCATTCGAGATAGAACACGGGCTAAAAGTTCGTCGTTCTGGCATGCCTTATATCCGGACCTTGAATGCGCAGAATATTGTCGATGAAATTGGGATGTTCGTTTTTGCAGCAATGGGGGTTACTTCGCTTATTTTCTTTTTATTCTTTCGTTCGATTCGCGCTACGATTATCTCCATGATTGTCGTATTATTTGGCGTAGCCTGGGCATTGGGAACATTGGGATTACTGGGCTATGAAATCACGGTTCTCACCGCTTTGATCCCTCCCCTAATCATTGTTATTGGGATCCCTAATTGCATCTTCTTGATCAATAAATATCAGCACGAGGTTGCGAAACACGGGAATCAAATCAAATCCCTGCAGCAGGTGATTGTCAAAATAGGGAATGCCACCTTAATGACTAACTTAACAACCGCATCTGGATTTGCCACTTTTATCCTTACCAATAGTAAGCTGCTTAAAGAATTTGGGATTGTAGCTTCGATTAATGTTGCGGGGATTTTTGTCCTCTCTTTACTAATTATCCCTATTGCGTATAGTTTTATGCCTCTACCCAGTAAAAAGCACTTGAGCCACTTAAACAACAAGTCGATTGAGCGTTTTGTCAAATGGATGGAAAATAAAGTGCGTCATAAACGCTTGAACACATATATCGTTGCTCTAATTGCGCTGGTAACCAGTATCATAGGGATTTATACCATTAATATTTCTGGAAGTATTTTAGAGGACATGCCAAAAAAACAATCCTTTTTTAAAGACATATTGTTTTTTGATAAAGAGTTTGACGGCATAGTTCCATTAGAGGTCTTGATCGATACCAAAAGAAAAGATGGTGTCTTAAAACTCTCTACGCTTAAACGCATGGAACGCTTAAACAAGGTGATTGACGACATTCCAGAACTGTCGTCTCCTACCTCTGTGGTAAACGCTATTAAGTATGCTAAACAAGCCTATTACAACGGAAATCCCAACTATTACACCCTTCCTTCTGCGCAGGAGAATCGTTTTATTCTCTCTTATTTTGATCGCTCTGGAAATGGAGACAATGTCTTGAATAATTATGTAGATGATACTGGGCAATATGCACGACTCACCACCTTTATGACAGACATCGACACCGAAAGGATGGAGGAAATAGAGATTGAACTCAATCG
>JBELLO010000078.1:0-1928 GCA_042096495.1 Candidatus Arcticimaribacter sp. | reverse complement strand
GTCTTTAGTATAGCCTTTGGGATTTCTGTGGACGATACCATTCATTTTTTAGCAAAATATCGCCAGGAGTTGATTGATTCAAAATGGAAAATACAACGCTCTGTCTATGCTGCTTTAAAAGAAACAGCCTTGAGTATGTTCTATACTTCAATCGTTTTATTTTTTGGTTTTTCAGTCTTTATGAGTTCAGAATTTGGCGGGACAGTAGCTTTAGGAGGACTTATCTCGATGACCCTTCTTTTTGCCATGCTGGCAAATTTAATCTTGCTCCCCTCTTTATTGATATCGTTAAAAGATACGGTAGCAAATGAGGAGGTGCTAAAAGAACCAAAAATTCAAATCATTGCGCCCTCTGAAAATGAAAAGGGAAAAGGAAAGAAAAATAAATAAACGCTAAACATTATCTTTGCACAAAATTTTCAATATGTCAACTAAAATAAAAGCACTATTAGCCACATCACCTAAAGGACAAACAGTAAGTGTTCAAGGGTGGGTAAGAACCTTTAGAGCGAATCGATTTATCGCATTAAATGATGGTTCTACCTTAGGTAATCTGCAATGTGTAGTCGATTTTGAAAATTTTGACGAGGCGCTCTTAAAAAATATTTCTACCGGGGCTGCCTTAAAGGTTACTGGAAGCTATGTAGAAAGTCAAGGAAAAGGGCAAAGTGCAGAAATCCAAGTAGAAGACATTCACGTCTATGGAACGGCAGATCCAGATACTTATCCCATTCAGCCTAAAAAACACAGCTTTGAGTTTCTACGTGAAAAAGCGCACTTGCGGGTACGTACTGCCACCTTTAGTGCTGTAATGCGGGTTAGAGCAGCCTTGTCTTTTGGGGTACATAAATTCTTTCAGGAAGAAGGCTTTCATTATGTCAATACGCCTATCATCACGGTGAGTGATGCAGAGGGAGCAGGAGAAATGTTTCGCGTAAGCGGACTAGATCCTAAAAACCCACCTTTAAACGAGCAAGGAGAAGTGGATTTTCAAAAAGACTTTTTTGGGAAAGAAACACACCTTACCGTTTCTGGTCAATTAGAGGCAGAGACCTATGCCATGGGATTAGGAGAGGTATACACCTTTGGTCCTACCTTTAGAGCAGAAAACTCTAACACCACCAGACACCTGGCAGAATTCTGGATGATTGAGCCAGAGATGGCCTTTTTTGACCTAGACGACAACATGGATCTAGCCGAAAAATTTATCAAAAGTGTCTTGCGCTATGTGCTTGATAATTGCCAAGAAGATTTAGCTTTTCTAGACGAACGCTTTGCTAAAGAAGAAAGCAGCAAACCTAAGTTAGAACGTTCTGATATGGGCTTACTAGAAAAAATCAACTTTGTCGTTGAAAACGATTTTAAACGTGTAAGCTATACAGAAGCCATTGATATTCTAAGAAATAGTAAACCTAATAAGAAGAAAAAATTCACTTATCCTATTGATGAATGGGGAGCTGATTTACAAAGTGAACACGAACGTTTCTTAGTAGAGAAACACTTTAAGACCCCAGTGATATTATTTGATTATCCCGCAAAGATCAAAGCCTTTTACATGCGCTTAAACGAAGATGGAAAGACCGTTAGAGCCATGGATATTCTTTTCCCAGGGATTGGGGAGATAGTGGGTGGTTCTCAAAGAGAAGAACGCTTAGATGTTCTAAAAGAACGCATTCAAGCGATGGGAATCGAAGAAGAAGAACTGTGGTGGTACCTTGACTTACGCAAGTTTGGAACAGCACCGCATAGTGGCTTTGGACTAGGCTTTGAACGCCTTGTTTTATTCGCTACTGGTATGGGGAATATTAGAGATGTAATACCTTTTCCACGAACCCCTCAAAACGCTGCTTTTTAGAAAGTATTTAAGTTTTCTTATCTTTAGATAAGACCCAACTTATTATGTTAAAACAACAACTTCAATTAAAGCT
>JBELLO010000077.1:4444-6074 GCA_042096495.1 Candidatus Arcticimaribacter sp. | reverse complement strand
AGAAGAAGACCAATTATTCGCATAAGTTTGATTCCAGTGCAATTGATAATGATCCTGGCGATAGTTGTCGACCTGGTTATCATAATAGCCGGTTAAGTCTCCATTGTCGTTATAAATTTCACCAGCAAAGTTATAGGTACGATCATTTTCTAAGGTGTAAGGATCTACCCCAAACCAAGATTGATAGGTCACCTCGTGTCCCCCAAAGGTCAAGGCCTTGATCAAGGTGTTTTCGTCCTTATATAAGCCTTGTAAGAAATAGGATTTTAAATCAGAAGACGCGCGGTCAATGTAGCCATCTGAAGCGATTTTCGCTAAACGCCCCGAGAATTCGACACGGTCGTTCAATAAACCTGTAGAGAATTTTAAGGTATTGCGCAGGGTCCCAAAACTCCCCACTGCATTAGTGATTTCTGCATAAGCTGCAGGTGCAGCAGCATCGGTTAAAATATTAAGGCTAGCGCCAAAGGCACTCGAACCATTGGTAGAAGTCCCCACCCCTCTTTGTAGTTGAATGCTCTCAACAGAAGAGGCAAAGTCTGGTAAATTCACCCAAAAGGTACCTTGCGACTCTGCATCGTTATAGGGAATCCCGTTGATGGTTACATTCACGCGGGTAGCATCACTACCCCGTACACGAATCCCCGTATAACCAATTCCCGCTCCAGCGTCTGAAGTTGTTACCACAGAAGGTAAAAAGTTGAGCAAAATAGGCAAATCTTGACCCAGGTTGCGGCTTTTTAAATCGGCTTTCGTCACTTCAGAAAAAGGGACCGGTTGTTTGTCATTCGCCCTTAGGCCGGCAACACTTACTTCCTCTAGAGAAATAAGGGAAGCGTTAAGCGAATCTTTCGCTTGTTCTTCTTGCGCACTTAAAGACGATAAGCCTAAGGCACAAACACAGAAAAAAACAGTTGTTTTCATTCGAAAAAATTTTACGAATAAAAGGGGTAACTATTCTGGTTACAATTAATTTATACTTATATCTATTTCCCTTGGCAGCATTACCCGCCCAGGTTCATAGGGTCTGATCTCAGCTCTTAATTTAGAGCACCCCTTTGAGCATGCACAAAAGTACTTCTTTTTAAAGAATCTGCTTAAAGTTTAATTGAATTTAATGAAGTAATTGTTCAATGGCAGTAACCGCTTTTTCTAAGCGCTGTTTTGGATTTCCTTCTAGCACTAGATAGGGAAAATTATACGCCTCTAATTGTGCTTTAAAATAAGTAAACATTGCTTCGCGATCGTTAGGACGATCTCTTAAGTCATCTTTTTCCCAGGGGACATCTATGGAAGTAAGCAAATACAAATCATAGTGGGTGTTCGCTAAAATTGTTTTGAGTTCTGGCGCACAATAGCCGTCAAAGTGGGTTTCAGACCACACCTTAGTGACTAAGATATTGGTATCACAAATGATCAATTTGTTCGCCTGTTCGATGGCCTTATTTTCTGCATCAAGTTGTCCCTGTGCAATAATAGGTAAGTCCTCAAGGGTACAAACACTTTGCTCCTTCTCCCACTTTTCTTGTAAATAGGGGCGCGCAAACTCTTCCACCCATGGGGTTTTATAATGTGCTGCTAAGGCTTTCGCCAAAGTTGTTTTCCCAGTACTCTCTGGGCCATACAAGAC
>JBELLO010000077.1:1888-4344 GCA_042096495.1 Candidatus Arcticimaribacter sp. | reverse complement strand
ACGGCAATTTTATTTTCTTTGGCATACCATACACTTGCTAAACCTAAGAAAACAGCAGTCACCTCAAGGGCTATATCTTGAGGACTATAAAGGGCATACTGCCCGAAGAAAAAATCAAACAAAGGGTTGATAATCGCTGCGATCACTTTTTACGATTTTTAAATGAATCATTCCGGCGGCAATGGCATCAAAAGAGTCGGCAATAGCGGGGGTTAAAAAGTTCATTAAAGCGTGATATTCCCCATAGATTTGGGTACTTAATGGATTCTCTTGGATTTCAAAAGGAGAAGAACGCAGCACCCGGATAAAGTTTTTTATGGGTGTTTCATACTCTTTTACTAAAGGCGCTAAGGTAATCTCAATGGATACTTTCATATTGAATGTTGTGGGCGATGGTTAGTTCGTGTTGATCAAAAGTACTGAATTGCAATTGAACAGTACAAGCCTGCTCTGTCAAATACACCTTAGCACTCCCGCTGGTATCGTTTAAGTCAAAGGGCATCAATTCGATCTGTTGTCGCAAGGATAGGCCCGGGATTTTTAGGGCTTTATAAATGGCCTCTTTGGCCGTCCATAGCCGCGTTAAAGCTTTGACTTCTTCTAGTTGCGCTAAAAAGGCTTGCTCGTTTGGATGGACAAATTTTGAAGCAATTCGTGAAATTTTTGGCCGATAGGCCTCCAGATCAATGCCCACATTATTTTGAGCGTATACTGCCGCTGCATAGGCATTGGTATGCGATAAGGAGCAATAGCCCTTTGGCAACTGGGGCGCCCCTATTTCATTGACCGATAAGTCCTCTAAAGAAATTCCTAAACTTACCAGAGCAGAGCGAACCGCTAAATAGCCTTGCCTCCCATTAATGGTCATCCTTTCTGTTAAGGCTTGATGCTGTTTGGGGGTTAACAGCTGCTCTTTCTTTAAGCTTTCTTCTGATTCCTCAATCTTCCAAACCGCTATGTTGCAACTATTTGCTACTGAAAAATGATTTGTTAATGGCATAGGGATTTGATAAGAAAGATTGTACTTTTGCGCTGTAAAGTTAACAAACCCATTATGAAAGAGAAAACAAACGTTCTTCCTTACAAAGTAAAAGACATCAGTCTAGCCGACTGGGGTCGTAAAGAAATCGAATTAGCCGAAGCAGAAATGCCCGGATTAATGGCGCTTCGCGAAGAGTATGCCGAGGAGCAACCTCTTGCAGGAGCTCGTATTGCAGGCTGTTTACACATGACCATTCAAACGGCTGTATTGATTGAAACCTTAGTCGCTTTAGGGGCAGATGTCACCTGGAGTTCTTGTAATATTTTTTCTACTCAAGATCACGCTGCTGCGGCAATTGCTGCTGCAGGTATTCCTGTTTATGCCTGGAAAGGGATGAATGAAGAAGAATTTGATTGGTGTATCGAACAGACGCTTTTCTTTGGAGAAGATCGTCAACCTTTAAACATGATTCTTGACGATGGGGGAGATTTAACGAATATGGTGTTAGATCAATTCCCAGAATTAGTAGAAAACATCAATGGTTTGTCTGAAGAAACCACCACTGGAGTTCACCGTTTATATGAGCGCATGCAGAATGGAACCTTACCCATGCCTGCTATCAATGTAAACGACTCTGTTACGAAATCTAAATTCGACAACAAATACGGTTGTAAAGAAAGTGCAGTAGATGCTGTGCGTCGTGCAACTGATGTGATGTTAGCTGGAAAACGTGTGTTAGTGGCTGGATATGGAGATGTAGGAAAAGGAACTGCTGCCTCTTTTAAAGGAGCTGGCGCCATTGTTACCGTAACTGAAATTGATCCTATCTGTGCGCTGCAAGCAGCAATGGACGGCTATGAAGTAAAGAAAATCAATTCTGTAGTTGACAATATGGACATTGTGATTACCGCTACAGGAAATAAAAACATTCTTACTGGGGAGCACTTTTTACAAATGAAAGACAAAGCGATCGTTTGTAACATTGGTCACTTTGATAATGAAATCGATATGGCCTGGTTAAACGACACCTATGGAAATACCAAGGTGGAGATCAAACCTCAAGTAGATAAATACACTCTAGAAGACGAGAAAGAATTGATCGTTCTTGCAGAAGGTCGTTTGGTCAACTTAGGTTGTGCTACTGGACACCCTAGTTTTGTCATGAGTAACTCTTTTACCAACCAGACCCTTGCTCAAATTGAACTGTGGAATACCCCAGAAAAATATGAGAACAAGGTGTATATGTTACCAAAACACTTAGATGAAAAAGTAGCTGCTTTACACTTAAAACACTTAGGGGTTGAGCTAGAAGAGCTGTCTAAAGATCAAGCCGATTATATCGGGGTGACTGTTGAAGGGCCATTCAAACCAGAATATTACAGATACTAAAACATTCTGATTATAAAATAAAAGCCGGGCAATTGCTCGGCTTTTTTATTTAATTATATTGTCGTAAAAATACCTTTATGCGACA
>JBELLO010000077.1:0-1788 GCA_042096495.1 Candidatus Arcticimaribacter sp. | reverse complement strand
CCTACCAGAACTGGCAAAGCTTAGGGTAATCGAAGATGTCTCAACTGGAATAGATGGACCAACAGTTGCTGCAAAACAACCGATTAGCATACGACAGCTATTAACGCACACAGCAGGATTATCCCATGGACTAGGAGAAAGTCTTTTTGATCAACAACTCTTTAAGTTGATGTACAACGACTTGTTTGATCCCGCAGTATATGAGAAATTAGAAGAACCGGTCGCAAAGTTATTAGAGGTCCCACTCATCGGTCAACCTGGGGAACAGTGGTATTATAGTGCTGCACCAGATATTTTAGCCTTAATCTTACAAAAAATCACACAGCAACCTATTAATCAGTATCTAAAGGAAAATATTTTGCTTCCTCTTGAGATGACGGAAACAGATTATAATGTAGTGACAGAAAACCTCAACCGTGTTATGCAGGTCCACTTGATTACTGAAGAAGGGGATTTAGTCAATAGCCCTGTTCAAGCTAAGACAAGTGGGAATACCGTTTATGGGGGAACTTATGGTCTCTTCTCTTCCACAGAAGATTATTTACACTTTTGTCAGATGATACTCAATAAAGGAGAATATAAAGGGAACCGCATATTGTCAGAAGCCTCTGTGCTTGAAATGACAAAAAACCAGGTGGGTCAATTAATGGGTCCTAGTCGTGGTTTTGGTCTTGGCTTTGGCGTCTTATATGATACCAATAAAGATCCTAGTCCAGCCAGTACAGGGCAAATCTACTGGGGGGGCTATTTTAAAACGCATTTTTTTATCGATCCAACCGAAGAGCTCATTGCGATTTTTATGACGCAAAAAATCCCTAATACCAACGAATATATTATTGCTTTAAATCGCGCTGTTTATGGTGCCCTAAAAGATTAGGCATAAAAAAACCCGCTCAATGAGCGGGTCTAGTTTTTACTTTAAAAGTGTTTAGGCTTCAAAAGGAACAATAGAAACATAAGACTTATTGTTCTTCTTTTTTACGAATTGTACCACCCCATCAACTCTTGCGTGAAGGGTATGATCTTTTCCTAAATACACATTTTCTCCTGGGTTGTGAGCAGTACCGCGTTGACGCACGATAATGTTACCTGCGCGTGCAGCTTGTCCACCAAAGATTTTTACTCCTAATCGTTTCGATTCTGATTCTCTACCGTTCTTCGAACTACCTACTCCTTTTTTATGTGCCATGGTTGTATCGTTTTAAATTATTATGCTTGTAAAGCTGCGATTAAATCGGCTTTCTTCATAGAAGAAATTCCGGTTACACCTTTTGCTTTAGCTAATTCTTTTAATTCAGCTACTGTTTTTCCGCTCAAGTCCTCTTGTGCTTTTGGTGCCTCTTTTTTAGGGGCAGCCTTTTTAGCCGCTGGTTTTGCTTCTGCTTTTTCAGCTGCAGCTTTTGGCGCAGCCTTCTTAGCACCACCTTTAGCAGAAATACCTTCGATTAGGATTTCTGTTAATGCTTGACGGTGACCGTTTTTCACACGGTATCCTTTTCTTCTTTTCTTTTTGAAAACAATTACTTTGTCTCCTTTTAAGTGCTTAACTACTTTTGCTTCTACCGAAGCTCCAGTTATAGCCGGGGCGCCAAGGGTAACTGCTTTTCCATCGTCTAATAAAAGCACTTGATCGAAAGAAACTTTGCTTCCTTCGTCTTGTGCCAAACGGTGTACAAACACTTTTTGGTCTTTTGCAACTTTAAATTGCTGCCCTGCTATCTCTACGATTGCATACATTTTTGTTAATTTTTGGATTGCAAATGTACTTAATTTTTAACATTATACAAG
>JBELLO010000076.1:0-6163 GCA_042096495.1 Candidatus Arcticimaribacter sp. | reverse complement strand
TAGCAATTAATTTATGTAACGATTGTTCCGGATGCGTTCTCTCCACCCGCGACTATATTATGAACCCAGTCCACACGGATATCCCTAAGATATAAAAAAAAATGAAAAGTTAAAAGCGACCTGAAATTTAGGGTTGATTACACTGTAAAGCCTTAAAAACAGATGAGCTTTTATCCGTTGAGGAAATAATTTATTCCTACCCCTATCCCTCTTTTAGAATAAAAAAGATCATAAATAAAGGATCTTCGCTTGTATTGAATTCCATATTTGAGATAGAAAAGATTTGACTTTTTACCAGTCGATTGAAGGAAAACTTCGGGTAAATTACTTATTTCTCCAGCCTTTAATTCGCTAAATTGTTCAAGCATTTCAAGCCCGATTCCAGTGACTAAATACAGTTGTTCGTTCAACATCCACCCCCCTCGAAGACTGTAAATCGAATGGTTATAAAGTAGTTTAGAAAAAATACTTTGTGCCGCTATTACGGTAGGATCATTTTCTTCTAATAAAGTAGCTTTATTTTGCTTTAGATTAAAGGTATACTCAATGCCCACTAAAAAGCGACGATCAAAATTATAATAGGTAATATTCCCGTTTAAAGAACCCCCGGGGACTTTAAATTTAACTTGGGAATTATAATTAAGGCCTACACCAACGGACATATCTGGCAAGCGAGCAGAACGCGCAAAAGGATCATTGTTCTTTTGTGCTAATGCAGCACTAGATAAAAACAGTAAAAGTAAAAGGCACCTAAGTTGCTCTTTAATTGTCAAATCCGTTTATTTTTTTGCAAAAGTATAAAAGTTTTGATGCTTATCAGAGCCTGCGATACTTAAAATTCAATCTTAATTAGGGCAATTATATACGGCGATTATCTCTCCGTCTACTTTGCGGACTTCGACAATTTTATTGTAATCAAACATTTTGAAGTAAGCAGTCCCAGTCCCCTGAACCAAGCGTTGCGGGGGTGTATAAAAGTTACTGTAAACGATAAAATCCCCTACGACTGGCTCTAGGTTTTCACCATTGTGATAGGCGGTGTTGTAAAATTCGTTTGAAAATAAAGAACATAAATATTGATAATCTGTTTGGGTTAAGCTTACTAAACCAGAAGAGCTGTGGTAGTTATTGCCTACCGTAACAGGATAAGTGGCGTCAACAACACAAATAGAATTATCATTAAAACGCACACTTTGCTCATTCCTCGCACCTCCAGTTGAAGCGGTAAATCCCCAGAAAGCGATAGGTGTCCCCATCATCGCAATTAAATTAACTTGTTTTGAGTCGTTGTATACGGTTCCATTTGAATGCGTAAACTCATAGGCCAAAATTTGTGTATCAGGGTTCCAAGAAATGACTACCGAGTGATAGCTACCATTTTCTAAATTATCCACTAGAGTGATATCTGCTGCTAATGGCATAGATGCAGTGTTCCCATTCTCAACAAAAGCGATGTGATCCTCCCCTGTTGCAGGATCTGCCAAAAAGTTAGTCCAAGTATCAAATTCGATCGCCATTGAGGGGCTAATGGGCGCTGCTCCTCCATAGCCTAATCCGCCACCAGTAGACCCTTGCCCAGTATCTAAATTTTGCAACACAAAAGCAATTCCGTCTGCTCCTGCATCACTAGCGCCTAAATATAATTCGACTGCTATTCTAAAATTAACCCGCATATCTAAACGCCTTCTATACCAAGTAGCCCCACCTTGTGTGTTTGCATTTGGCGTTAAACGAAAAACACCATTCCCTTGATAGGTTGAATTAGAGGTAGCTGGTAAATTAAAGTCGGTATTGTCAAATGGACGCGGCATACAGGAAGAAGGTACAACTTGTGCCTGGAGAAAACCAACACAGAAAAATACCGTTAGGCATAATAAAAATGGGGATAAACCTTTTTGCTTCAAAATAATACTACAAATAATATAGTTCGATGGTTGAATATATTGATAAAAACGGAATATTTTAGCCTTTCGTATTTTTCCATGAATAGAAAAGAGAGAATCAAACACTGTGATCGTTGCGCAATTGCGTTTCCTACTTTATACAGGGTACGCTATCTAGCCGATAAAAAATGGTATTTTTTATGCAAAACATGTGTTGAAATTGAAAAACCTAAGAACGACAACTACCAATATGGTGGTACTTGGAAAAAATAGACTATTTTTATCATAAGCAAACTTAAAAACAGAATATCATGGGACTTGGAGGAATCGTTATCGCAACAATATTTTTATGCATCGGATTTTTAATCCTTGCAGAAATTCAAGAAAGATATCTTTAAAATAAAACGCTATGGCAACATATGAATGTAATCAATGCGGAATGGCTGTAAACGCCACTTGCGCAAAATGTGATGAACCATTAGTCAATGACCATCTTGACCTAAATGGACAACAAGTGCAAATTTCTAAATGCCCTAAGTGTGAAGGAAAAATTAAATCTCCTTTATGCTGTGGCGAGGATATGCAATGTGCGGTCTAGCTTAGGCTACTAAAAAACGGAAAAACTCTTTCCACCAATTCATAAATATCGTTTTTATATCTTACTAACGATCTTTAGCCCTATTTTATTGTTAATAAGCAATGAAGCAAGATTTTCCTTTAAAAAAAATCACCCCACAGGACTTAGAGCAACTCGAAGACTGGGAGGTTATACAGGAGGCTATCGCCAAAACTTTTACCTTCACTTCCTTTAAAGCTGCTATTGAATTTGTAAACTCAGTTGCAGCAATGGCGGAAGAACAAAATCATCATCCAGAAATAAGCATAGACTTCAACCAGGTCTCTCTAACCCTCACTACAAAAGATTGTGGTGGGTTAACAGAGAAAGATTTTGTACTGGCTAAAGAAATTGATACCTTATTAAAAAAATAAAAACTATGGAATGGTACATGAAAAATAGATGGTGGATTTGGTCAGTAACTGGGGTGTATGTCGCCTACCGATTATATACTTCGCTATTCCTTTAATTCAAGATTATCTTTATGAAAAATTCACTAGCTCTTGTTGGGTTAATCCTTCTATGCACTAATACCTTCGCTCAAATCAATCCACAGGACGTAGAAATTGTCCGGGACAACTTTGGGGTACCTCATATATATGGTAAAACAGATGCCGATGTCGCCTATGGACTAGCATGGGCACATGCAGAAGACGACTTTAAAACCATACAACAGGGCTATCTTGCGGGGAATGCGCTTTTGGGAAAACATATCGGGACAAAAGGTGCTGGAGCAGATTTTATCGCTCAGTTTATCGGTTCTAAAGAAATCATCGAAAAGGAATATGATCAAAAGATTAGTCCTGAATACAAGAAAATAGCAGAAGCCTATGCCCAGGCCCTCAATAAATATGCTAGTACACACCCAGAAGAGGTTTTAGAAGACGCTTTATTTCCCATTACCCCAAAGATGATGTTACGCTATGCACAATTACAACTCTTTGTTTCTTCGCGTGGCGACTACTGGGTTCAACGAATAATTGGCAATAACGTTAAGCTAGAAGCCCCACAGGAAGAAATCACGGGCTCTAACACCTTCGCTTTTAACAGCAGTAGAACCACAGATGGGAACACCTATCTTGCCATTAACACCCACCAACCTTTAGACGGACCAGTATCCTGGTATGAAGCGCATTTATGCAGCGAAGAAGGCACTAATATCATTGGGGCTTTATTTGCTGGAACACCCAGTATTTTGATTGGAGCCAACCAACACCTAGGCTGGGCACACACCGTCAACTACCCTGACAAGACCGATGTCTTTAAACTCGAAATGCACCCCACTAAAAAGGGGCAATACAGGGTGGATGATGAATATCTTACAATAGAGAAAAAGAAAGCGAAACTCAATATCAAGGTATTAGGGATTCCGCTCAAGATTTCTAAAAAATATTACGAAAGCATCTTTGGCCCTACCTTAAAAAACAAATCGGGTTACTATGCAGTTCGCACCCCAGCCTTATATGAGATTAGAGGTTTAGAACAATGGTGGCGCATGAATAAAGCAACTTCTTTTAGTGAATTCTATGACATCTTAAAAATGAAAGCTTTACCCGGCTATAATATTGGGTATGCAGATAAAAACGATACTATTTTCTACATCTCAAATGGCCTAATCCCAAAACGTGCAGAAGGATACAACTGGAAGGAAGTTGTCCCTGGAAATACCCGTAAAACCCTTTGGACAGAAACCTATGACATTGAAGAACTTCCCCAAGTAATCCAACCTTCATCAGGTTATTTTTACAATGCGAATCACAGTCCGTTTTTCTCATCTGATGAGGCGAATAATCCCAATCCAGATAATTATGCAAAAGCGGCTAACTTTGAAACTTATCACAACAATCGCTCTACCCGCTTGATGCATTTAATTGAAGCAGAGGACAAGGTATCCTATGCCGACTTTAAACGCATTAAATACGACAATCAACTCCCTAAACCCTTTGTGTACTCTTGGATGAATATCAACTATTTGGAAAAAATGGAAGCAGATCAATACCCAGAAATAAGTGATCTAGTGCGTCGTGTACAAAATTGGGATCGTAAAGCAACGGCTACGTCAATTGGTGCAGGGACTTACCTTATGTTATATCATAAATTAAGACCTTACTACTACCAATTACCAGAACCTAAAATTATTCCAACAGCCATCCTCGTAAAAGCCTTTAAAGAAGTTAAGGCGCATATGCTAAAGCACTTTGGCACGACTCAAGTTGCCTTAGGCGACTATCAAAAATTAGTTAGAGGGAAAAAAGAACTTCCCGTATTTGGGATGAACGACGTCGTTACCGCCATGTCTGCCGTACCCTATAAAGATGGGAAAGTAAAAGTAGTCGCAGGAGAATCTTATATCGAATTAGTCAAATTCACCCCAGATGGACCAGAGATTGAATCTGTGATTTCTTATGGATCTTCAGACCATCCCGACTCACCTCACTATGGGGATCAAATGGAGCTGTACACTCAGTTTAAAACAAAAAAGATGACCTTTGATAAGGCAACCATTTATGCAAATGCAGAACGCATTTATCATCCTCAATAGGGCTAGCGTCCTAAGGCATCTTTATAAACCGCAATGTATTGATTGACGACAGCTTCGATGTCAAACCTTTTGGCTAAAGCATAGGCGCTGTCTTTCATACTTTCTAACTTTTGTTCGTCCTTTAACAAAGCAATTGATTTTTTTGCCATTCCATCTACATCACCTAAATCAAAAAGATAGCCCGTTTCGCCATCGATATTGACCTCTGGCAAGCCACCTACATTAGTTGAAATAACGGGTACACGCATCATCATGGCTTCAAGGGCTGCTAGCCCAAAACTCTCTGAAGAAGAAGGCAGTACAAACAAGTCAGAATAACACAAGATTTGATACACTTGGTTGCTTTTCCCCAAAAACTTTACACGATCATCTATACCCAACTTTTCACAAGTCTCCATCGCTTTTAAACGTTCTGGCCCATCTCCCACCATAATCAAAATAGAATTGACTTCTTTTTGAACACGATAAAACACTTCGATTACATCATCGATTCGCTTCACCTTTCTAAAGTTACTGATATGTGTAATGATTTTTTGATCATCTTGGGCAATCAAACTGCGTTGGCAGTCCTCGTCATGATGTTGATGCTTAGAAAAGTCGACAAAATTAGGGATCACCTTAATCTCTTTATGCACCTCAAAAACATCAAGGGTGTCTTGCTTTAAACTTTCTGAGACCGAGGTAACACAGTCAGAATGATTAATACTAAAGGTCACCGCAGGCTTATAGAATGGGTGTTTCCCTACCAGGGTTACATCTGTTCCATGAAGGGTAGTTACTATGGGTAAATCAATCCCTTGATCCTTTAGCATCTGTTTCGCCATATAGCCGGCATAGGCATGCGGAATGGCATAGTGTACATGCAGCAATTCAATCCCATGGGTCTTAACCGTATCGACTAACTTACTTGATAGGGCTAGTTCATATGGCTGATAATGAAACAGTGGGTAGTCAGGTACATTCACTTCATGGAAATGTAAACTACTGTTTAAAATTTCTAACCTTACGGGTTGCTTATAAGTAATAAAATGTACTTCGTGCCCACGATGAGATAAGGCCAGGCCTAGTTCTGTCGCGACCACTCCACTTCCACCAAAGGTGGGATAACAAACAATAGCAATT
>JBELLO010000075.1:0-6418 GCA_042096495.1 Candidatus Arcticimaribacter sp. | reverse complement strand
GTAAGAATGGTCAAAAGGGCAGAATCTGGAATGATTTTAGATCCAGTAACCTTGACCAAAGATGCCACTGTAGGGGATGCACAGCAAAATATGGCAACCTATAAAATCGGGGGGATTCCTATTATTGATGCACATGGAAAACTGCAAGGTATCGTTACTAATCGAGACCTGCGTTTTGAAAAAGATTTGGCTCGTCCTATTGCTGAAGTAATGACGTCTGAAAACTTAATTACAGTAAAAGAAGGTACTTCTCTCGCAGAGGCAGAAGGAATCTTACAAACCCATAAAATCGAAAAGTTACCAGTTGTAGATACAGATAATACCTTAGTAGGTTTAATTACTTTTAGAGACATTACAAAGCACACGACTAAGCCTATTGCGAATAAGGATTCCTTTGGTCGACTGCGTGTTGCAGCAGCAGTAGGTGTGACAGGAGATGTTCTCGAAAGAACAGCCGCTTTAGTAAAATCTGGTGTTGATGCAATTGTGATTGATACCGCCCACGGACATACTAAAGGAGTAGTTGAAGTACTAAAAGAAGTTAAAAATAAGTTTCCAGATTTAGATGTAGTCGTAGGAAATATAGCTACTGCAGCAGCGGCTAAATACTTAGTCGATAACGGTGCTGATGCTGTTAAAGTAGGAATTGGTCCTGGATCAATTTGTACCACTAGGATTATTGCAGGAGTGGGTTATCCACAATTGTCTGCTGTTTTGGCTGTTGCAAATGCGATCAAAGGGACAGGAGTACCAGTTATTGCAGACGGTGGAATTCGATATACTGGAGATATTCCAAAGGCAATTGCGGCTGGGGCAGATTGTGTCATGCTAGGTTCATTATTAGCCGGAACAAAAGAATCTCCGGGAGAAACCATCATTTACGAAGGAAGAAAATTTAAGTCTTATCGCGGTATGGGATCGGTTGAAGCAATGAAGAAAGGAAGCAAAGACCGCTATTTTCAAGATGTTGAAGATGATATCAAAAAATTAGTCCCAGAAGGAATCGTAGGTCGTGTACCGTATAAAGGAGAGCTCTTTGAAAGCATACATCAATTTGTTGGTGGGATTAGAGCAGGAATGGGCTATTGTGGAACAAACTCAATAGAGGCCTTAAAGAACAACGGACAGTTTGTTCAAATCACGGCTGCAGGGATTAGAGAAAGCCATCCTCATAACATTCAGATTACAAAAGAAGCGCCTAATTACAGTCGTTAAAAAGAGGATAACCCTTTATCGGGTGACTAATTTATACGTCTTAATTTCTCCAGCAACTTCGATTCGAACAATAAACATTGTTTTAGCGTCTAATGTAATGTTGCGTTGAAAATCAACAAGATTAACATTGTTATACGCTGAAATTTCATTACCGATAATGCTGTAGATTGAAATATTGCCAACGCCCGTCAAGCCTTTAATGCTTAGAAGACCATTCTTGTAGATAAGGTTAACAATTGTTGATTCTGGATTGGAAAGAATAGAAGAAGAAGGAGTCGTCGCCAAAGTGCTTCCGTGACTTGCTAAAGGAGCAAGTAGAAAGAAAAGTGAAGTTAAAATTTGGAACGAACTTTTCATCTTCAAATATATGATGGCAATTTAAAACAATAATTGTTGATAAAAAAATATTTATTAACAATTATATAGTTGATTATTAGTTGTTTATGAGTTTTATTAAAAGTAACACTCTTAATTTTGTTAATAAAGCACAATATTTTTATTTTTTTTCGTTGGAAAAGAACAAAACTATTTATCATTTTTGAGTTAAATACACAAGAACTATGCCTCGTTTAATTAAAGTCCTCTTTCTGCTTTTTCTTTTTAATGCTTGTGATCATCTTCCTAGTGTAGAGCAAGACCGTGTAATTGCTAGAGCGGGATCGCATTATTTGTATAAAACGCAGTTAGAAGAATTGCTCTTGCCAGAACTTTCAGAAGAGGATAGTACCCTTTTAGCGCAAAGCATCATTAACAATTGGGCAAAGAAACAGCTATTGTATGATCAAGCGGTGATTAATCTTGAAGACGAAACCCAGGATAAACTCAATGAATTAGTCGCAGAATATGAACTCGATCTTTGGGCGAGGTCTTACAAAGAGTCTGTGGTCAAGTCTATGATCGATACTGTTGTTTCTCCAGCAGCAATGCAGGATTATTACAAGGAATACAAAAACAGTTTTGCGCTTAAAGAGGCCATCATACAGATGCGTTATATTATTTTACCAAAGGATAATATCGACCTTTCTTTGATTAGAGAGCATTTTCAATTAAACGCCGCACCAGATAAACACTTCCTTGACTCCTTAAATTATCAATTTAATCGATATGAGATAAAAGATAGTGTTTGGTTTACAAAGAGAGACTTTTTGAGGAATTTTCCTGTAGTGGCTCCAGAGGAGTTCAATAAATATTTAAAAAAATCACAATTTTTCCTCTTTGAAGATGCAATCGAGGTATATTTGCTGCACGTTAGCGACTATCGTTTAGCGCGTGAAAACGCTCCCTTTTCGATGGTGAAAAATACCATTAGAAAAATCGTATTTAACCGCAGCAAACTAGAATATATTAAAGAATTTGACCAAGAAATTTTACAAGATGCAATACAGACCAACAAATTTGAAATCTATCCTTAGCTTTTTTCTCTTCCTCACGCTTAGTTTTGCTTTTGCACAAAGTCAGTCCGATAGCAATAAGAGAGTGAAATTAGACGGGGTAGTTTCTGTGGTAGGAGATTATGTCATTCTCGACTCTGATATTGACAAAACAATTGCAGATATGGAGTCGCAAGGTATTCCTACTAAAGGTGTGACCCGTTGCGAATTGTTAGGTAAATTGATGGAGGATAAGCTTTATGCCCATCATGCGACACAAGATAGTTTAGAGATTAGTGATGCAGAGATTTATTCTTATGTGGATCAGAGTATTGAGTATTTCACAGAGCAATTAGGAAGCTTAGAAAAAGTCCTAGAGTTTTACAATAAGCGTGACGAATTATCTTTTCGCGATGAGTTATATCAAATCAACAAAGTGCAGAAGCTTTCACAAATGATGCAATCTAATATCGTTGAAAGCATTGAGGTTACGCCAGAAGAGGTAAGAGAATTTTATGCTTCGATTCCAGAAAGTGATTTACCTGTTTTTGGGACAGAGGTAGAAATTGCTCAAATCGTTGTTGAACCTCAGGTTTCTGAAGAGGAGAAGAAAAGAATTATTGATCAACTCAACGGTTTTAAAAACGATGTGGAAGAAAAAGGCTTGAGTTTTGCCTCAAAAGCGATTTTGTATTCACAAGATCCAGGTTCCCGTGCTAGTGGTGGAAAATACACCTTACACAGAAAACGCCCCCGAATGGTGAAAGAGTTTCGCGATGTGGCTTTTAGCATGCAAGAAGGTGAGGTTTCTAGCCCCTTCAAGACAGAGTTTGGGTGGCATATTTTAACGGTAGATAAGATCAAAGGGCAGCAAGTTGATATTAGACATATATTACTTACCCCCAATACAGACGCATCAAAACTTTCTGATGCTAAAAAAGTTTTGGACACCCTGCGAAAAAGAATCTTAGATAAAGAAATTGAATTTGCGACAGCAGCATTTAATTTTTCTTCTGAAAAAGAAACCCGAAACAACGGTGGGAAGCTAGTAAACCCAGTAACAGGCGATGCTCGTTTTGAATTGACAAAAATGGACCCACAGCTTTACAGTCAAATTAAAAACCTAGCTGAAGGAGAAATTTCTCTTCCCTTATTAGAAGCAGATCGTTCTGGATCACAGAAATATAAAATCCTTAAAATCGTTAAACGATATGAAGAGCATCAAGCAGATTACTCTAAGGATTACAGCAAAATAAAAGAATTGGCTTTAAAGGACAAGCAGCTTAGAACCATTCAAAAATGGATGAAAGAAAAAATCGAAGACACCTATGTGAGTGTCAATCGCTCCTTTAGGCCTTGCGATTTCTCGAATAACTGGCTTAAGGAATAATTACCTAAAGTATTTTTTGGGTACCCACAGCATACCAAAACATTCTCCTTCTTCTTTGTGAATGTTTTTATGATGGATTTTATGGGCTCTTCTGATTCCTTTAGCATATCGATTATCCGTCTTTCTAAAGATCTTAAAACGCTGGTGAATAAAAATATCGTGCACTAAAAAATAGGTCATCCCATATGTAAAGATGCCTAAAGCAATAGGCAGGCCAGGCCAAAAGCCAAACTCTCCCCACAACACGACAAAGCCAGCACTTAAAACGGCATAGACAACAAAGAATAAATCATTCATCTCAAACCATGAGTTGTGATCCTTTTTGTGGTGATCCTTATGCCATGACCACAAAAATCCATGCATGATATACTTATGGGAAAACCAGGCAACAAATTCCATTAAAATAAAAGTAGAGACATAAACTATGCTCCATAAAACAGTTGATATCATCAATTATAATAAGTTAAATCTGTATTTGACATACGACCTTGCTAGCACACCCATCTTTTCATAATTAGGAACGCGAATACGCGCTTGAGTGATGTTTGTAGAAGGTGTTTTTCTCAATTTGTGTAACAACCTCGAATAGTACTTATAAGCGGTGTATACTCCAAAGCGCGCCGTGTTTGGCAATTGAAAAATGCCTTCTAAACCTTTGGCAAAATCTTCTTCAATTTCTGCGACAATTTTCATTTTGTCTTCTTCTGTAAAGTTGCGCAAGTTTACCTCTGGAAAATAGGAACGACTCAAGCCTTCAAAATCATCTTTTAAATCACGTAAAAAGTTTACTTTTTGAAAGGCAGAGCCTAAGGACATAGCAGAACTTTTTAGTCTTTGGTACTCCTCTTCATTGCCGTTGACAAAAATCTTTAAGCACATTAAACCGACTACATCTGCAGAGCCATAAATATAAGCTTTGTAGTCTTCGTCGGTTAAATAAGTAGACTTGTGTAAGTCCCATCGCATCGATCGCATAAAAGCATCGACAAGTAAACGGTCAATGTTATACAGGTGAAAGGTTTTTTGAAATGAATTTAGAATAGGGTTGAGGCTAATTTTATCTTCAATCGCGTGCTCTAGATCAGTTTCAAAACGATTGAATAGTTCTTCTTTTGGGTAATCATGAAAGCTATCTACGATTTCATCTGCAAAACGCACAAAGCCATAAATATTGTAGATGTCTTGCCGTATAGAAGGATTTAACATCTTTGTTGCTAGTGAGAAAGAAGTGCTGTAGGACTGTGTTACGCCTTTACTGCACTGATACGAAACATCATCGAATAACTTTTTCATAGTGTATATTGTAATAGTGACCAAACAATAAATGATTTGGCTTAGCAATTATTTTTAATAAATATACGAAAAAGTTAAACAAAAAATTAGGCGAAGACGGTAGTATTGAGCTGCTCCTCTATGAATAATTCAATTTTGTCATAAACATTGATACCTGCATGTACTTTTGATCGATCAACATGATTCACTTGAGGACCAAAAATAGAGAGTTGATTGTCATAAGATTCAATCAGTTCTTTATGGAAGTCTTGTAAATAATTATTGATTTCGTCTTTATTTGGTTCGACAGTGACATAGGTGACAAAATGCAAGCCAGTGCTGTAACTCATCAAGGTTTTTAGACTTTCCGTAGGGATGGATTGCCCTAAAGAAATGGTCTTATGTCCTTTGCTTAGAATAAAGTAATTCAAGAATAATATACTCAACTCATGAATTTCATTTGCCGGGAGATACAAGACAAAAGTGGGATTGTTTTTTACAGGAGCATTTGAACGTTGAATGATCTCTGTCTGTATATGGATCTTTTGCTTGACCAGATTTGTGATAAAGTGTTCATGGGAAGGCGAGATTGCTCCCGTTTGCCACAAGATGCCTAATTCATTCATTAATGGAATGAAAATATGTAAGTAAATAAAGGAGAAATTGTTTTTAGAAAGCAATTCATCAAAAGTGGCATCAAATAAAACTGTATCAAAGTTAACCATGGATAACTTGAAGGCATTAATAGACACTTGTTCAGAGTTTGATTTTAATGCGATCTCGCGAACAAGAATTGGAATTTCTTCTTCTTCTAAGTTGGCGATTTTTGAAATTTTAAATCCGTGGTTGTAGAGGAGGGTAATGTTGAGAAGCTTCCTAAGGCTGTCGAGTGAGTAACGACGTATATTAGTCGTCGTTCTTTCAGGGGAAAGAAGATTGTACCTTTTTTCCCAAATTCTAATTGTGTGAGCTTTGATTCCTGAGATGTTCTCAAGGTTTTTAATACTAAAGCTGTCTTTTACCCTTTTCATATGTCTAACGTTTCAATAAGAAAGCTTAAACGAAAGTACAAAAAAAATATGAATTGTAGAAGAGTGCGCACGAGAAGAGTCGAACTTCCACGGGATTTAACTCCCACTAGGCCCTCAACCTAGCGCGTCTACCAATTCCG
>JBELLO010000074.1:1593-6512 GCA_042096495.1 Candidatus Arcticimaribacter sp. | reverse complement strand
TTTCGCGCGAAACCTCTTTCGGCATGAAATGGTTGCTCAACTTTTTACCGCGACCTTTCTTAATTCAACTGAGTTTAATTTTTCGCCCGTTTATAAAAGCATTTTATAAAGGCAACCGTTTTACCGATCCCATTGATGGAAGTTCATACAGGACTTTTCTTCCCTACGGCTATGATAAGTTGAGGCAAAACGCTTTGTGCCCGGGCACTCTATCGCTAGAACGGCACCGCTATTTGTGGTTATATCTTCAACGAAAAACCACTTTTCTGGAAGAAGAGTTAAAGGTATTGCATGTCGCTCCAGAACAAGTGTTTTACACCAAATTCAAACAATTTGATCACTGGAACTACACCACAACAGACCTGCACTCACCTCTTGCTGATATAAAGGCTGATATTTGTGCTTTACCTTTTGAAGACAACAGCTATGATCTCATTCTATGCAATCATGTATTAGAACATATCCCAGACGACTTAAAGGCGATGGAAGAACTTTATCGGGTATTGAAAAAAGGAGGCACATTGATTGCTCAAGTGCCCTTAAATGAAAATGCCGAAACAACGTTTGAAGACGACAGCATAACTGATCCTACCGAACGCACGAAAATCTTCGGGCAATATGATCATGTTCGCGTATATGGACAGGACTATTATTCCAGGCTTAATCAAGTTGATTTTAAAGCAGAAGCAGTTAACTTTCTTCAAGAACTATCTTCTGAAGAACGGGACCGATATGCTCTACCGAAGCAAGAGCGCATCCCAATAGCAGTAAAATAATTACCAGCGAGAAGAAGCGACTTCTTCTGTCCCAGCACCTTTAGCTAAAATCCAATAGGCCGAAAGACTAGGATCCGCTTCTATCATTGCTTTTCCTCTTTCAAAAGGCATGACCATTAAACTGGTTGCATAAGCATCTGCCGTCATACAATCTGATGCCTTTACAGAAGCACTCAAGACTTTTGAACGAACTGGCTTACCCGTTAAAGGGTTAATAGAGTGGACATATTTTTGTCCGGTTTTTTCATCAACACGAAACTTGCGGTAGTTCCCAGAAGTAGCTAACGCTTGATTGTCAAGTGATAGCACTGCTAGCAGAGCGCGTTCTTCTGTTTGTTGTGGATGATCGATCCCTACCTTCCATTGTACTCCAGAAGTAGGGTTAATACCTTTGGCGACGAGTTCGCCTCCTATTTCAACCAGATGATTTTCACTACCTAAACTGGACAGGTAATGCGCAACTAGGTCAACTGTATACCCTTTTGCGATCGCATTAAAATCAATATAAATGGCTGGATTGTCCTTTATAATACGATTGTCGATTAATTGTATTCTAGCCCATCCAGTAACCTCCATAATACTGTCTCTTTGCGCAGGAGAAATCTCTGCTAAAGGTTTTTCTGGTCCAAAACCATAGGCATTTACCCAGGCGCCAACAGTGGGATCAAAATAACCCTGGGTTTTATACCAAAGCACATTAGCTTTATTAAATACGGCTTTAAAATGTTGATCGATAACTAAAAGACTATCTCCTCGGTTAATTTTACTAATATCAGAGTCGGGTAGATAGGTAGATAGTGATTTATTAACCACATAAAAGATAGAGTCTATCCCTGCTTGAACGGTTTCGTAATCTGCATCGATTTCATGGTATTGCACCCCATAACTCGTCCCTAAAGCATAGCCTTGATGAACGACTAGTTCTGGTGTAGTATCACAGCCTACCCAGAGAAAAACTAAGGCTATAAATATTCTTTTATCCATGTAATGTAATTTCTTGTAGTCCTTGATAATTAATGGCAAAAGGAGCTTCTTGTGTTAGCGGAAGTTCATAATTATCTGCATGGGCTAATCCCACTCCTGCAAAATAAGCTCTTGCTTCAAACTTTTCTGCGTGAGCGCGTACTTTCTCCATCAAAATCCCGTCATATTGAATAGGGTTATCAGGATATTGCACCGCACGTACAATCACAAAATGTAGCTTCTTGTCTTTGAGGCAAACGAATTGTGGGTCTTTTTTCAATTCAGAATTAACGGTCATAAATTCAAAGCCGTCTTCTTCTAATTGTTTGCCCACTACTTCCATGGCAGTGTTGTGTAATTGTTGTTCGTTTAACATAGTGCAAAATAAAAAAAAGGTGACCAATTGGCCACCTTATTGTTACTATTATCCTCCAAAGTCGTCAAAACGAACATTCTCTGGCGGTACACCGAAATCATCGGCCATTTTCTCAACCGCTTGATTCATTAGTGGTGGTCCACAGAAATAAACTTCGATATCTTCTGGTGCCTCGTGCGTTGATAAATAGTTATCAATTACCACTTGGTGTACAAAACCTTTAAATCCGTCTCCTTCACCATCTAGGCCGTCTTTCACTTTCCAATTGTCTTCTTCTGATGGTTCAGATAAAGCCACATAGAAATTAAAGTTAGGGAAATCTCTTTCTAATGCTCTAAAGTGCTCTAAGTAGAATAATTCTCTTTTAGAACGACCTCCATACCAGAAAGTAACTTTACGTCCTGTTTTTAAAGTACGGAAGAGTTCATATAAGTGAGAACGCATCGGTGCCATTCCTGCTCCCCCTCCTACATAAAGCATTTCTGCTTCAGATTCGTTGATAAAGAACTCCCCAAATGGTCCAGAAATGGTCACTTTATCTCCAGCTTTTTTAGAGAAGATATAAGAAGATGCAATCCCTGGATTAACATCCATCCATCCATTCTTTGCGCGGTCCCATGGTGGGGTAGCGATACGAACATTTAACATTACTTCTCTACCTTCTGCAGGATAAGAAGCCATAGAGTAAGCACGTTCAACAGACTCTGGGTTTTTCATGGCCAATGGCCAAAGGTTGAACTTGTCCCACTCTAATTTAAATTTATCTGGTTCTCCTGGGTGCTCTTCTGGGTGAGCAGAGATATCCATGTCTTCGAATTTCACCTCACATTCTGGAATTTCAATTTGGATATATCCACCCGCTTTGTAATCCATTTCTTCTGGTAATTCGACAACAAATTCTTTGATAAAAGAAGCCACATTCCAGTTACGGACAACAGTTGCTTCCCATTTTTTGATCCCAAATACCTCTTCTGGTACTTGAATCACCATGTTCTCTTTCACCTTTACTTGGCATCCTAAACGCCAACCTTCGGCAATTTCTTTTCTAGAGAAGTGCGGCTTTTCTGTCGGAAGAATTTCTCCTCCTCCTTCTAAAACCTGACATCTACATTGGATACAAGTCCCCCCTCCACCACAGGCAGAAGGTAAGAAAATCTTATTGTTTCCTAATGTGTTTAACAAAGTGCTTCCAGAGGAAACCTCAACGTCGTTCTCGCCATTGATAAGCAATGAAACAGGTCCAGAGGGCATTAGTTTAGCTTTAGCTCCTAACAACATACCCACCAACACAAAGATGATGCTTAAAAAGACAACGACACTCGCTACAATAATAGTATAATCCATTTCTTACTTATAATTTAATTCCCATAAAACTCATAAATCCAATCGCCATTAAACCTGTAATAATAAAGGTTATTCCTAGTCCACGCAAAGGAGCGGGAACGTTTGAATAGGTGATTTTTTCGCGAATCGCTGCAATAGCGATGATGGCTAAAAACCAACCGATTCCTGATCCAAAACCGTAGACTGCAGATTCTGCTACTCCAGCAAAATCTTTTTGCTGCATAAAGAGAGACCCCCCTAAGATGGCACAGTTTACTGCAATCAAGGGTAAGAAAATCCCTAAAGCACCGTATAATGCTGGTGCAAATTTCTCTACAATCATTTCTACTAATTGTACCATAGAAGCAATAACAGCGATAAACATAATAAAGCTTAAAAAGCTTAAATCTAATTCTGCGTATTCTGCTCCTAACCAAGCTAAAGCGCCCGGCTTTAATAAATAAGTATCTAATAAAAAGTTAATCGGTACAGTGATCGAAAGTACAAAGATCACCGCTGCTCCTAAACCTACTGCAGTTTTTACTGTCTTAGAAACCGCTAGATAAGAACACATCCCTAAGAAGTAGGCGAAAATCATATTTTCAATAAAGATGCTCTTGACAAATAAGTTAACGTATGCTTCCATGATTTAGTTTTTTTCAATGAGTTTACGGTTACGAGCACGTTGTAACCAGATAAATATTCCTACCGTAATCAAGGCCATAGGCGATAATAACATTAAACCGTTATTTTCATAGCCCATTGCATAAACTGCATCTGGAATCACTTGAATTCCCATTAGCTTTCCAGAACCTAACAATTCTCTAAAGAAGGCAACAGCGATTAATATAAAGCCATATCCAGCTGCGTTTCCGATTCCGTCGAGGAAAGATTTCCATACACCGTTTCCTAGTGCAAAAGCTTCTAAACGTCCCATCACAATACAGTTGGTAATGATCAGTCCAATAAAGATGGATAATTCTTTGTAAACATCATAAGCAAAGGCTTTTAAGATTTGGTCTACTAAAACTACCATGGCAGCAACCACCACCAATTGAACGATGATTCGAATACGGTTAGGGATAAGATTTCTCAATAAAGAGATAATCACATTCGAAGCAGCCATTACAGCCATTACCGAAATACTCATCACGATTGCTGGTTTTAATTGTACTGTGATCGCAAGGGCAGAACAGATCCCTAATACTTGAACAGTAATGGGGTTGTTGTCATCCATAGGATCAGAAAGAAGCGCTCGATTCTTTTTAGAGAACAAAGGTTCTTTTTCTTTATTCACGAAGAATAAAGTGGGTTTTTGGGTGGGTTGGTTTTCCTTCGCCATGAGTTTAATTTTGGTATGCAACTGTATTTTCTTCCGCGTTAGCGTCTAACACTTCTTCCATTTGTGTTTCTTCAATTACAGGAGTTTCAACAGGAACATTATTTTTAAAGTACGCTGTGTAGTGGGCTAAACGCTCACT
>JBELLO010000074.1:0-1493 GCA_042096495.1 Candidatus Arcticimaribacter sp. | reverse complement strand
GTCTCAGTAGCCATTTCGACTTTAAAGGCATTCACCGTTTCGTCGTTAGAACCATCTGTGATTAAAGCTAATTCTTGTTTAATGTATTGATTGTACAAACCTTCTGCCTTATCGCGATCGGTAGAGATACCGATGGTCGATAAGATGTTTTGCATCTTTTCTTTTCTTACGTTTTCGTTTTGCTTATCCTTTAAAGAAGTTGCTGTAAAGGCTAAAGAAGAAGCCACTACAAAAACCATTAAGGCTGCAAAAAGGAAAGTATATGCGTTACTGTCTCTATTCATCATTAAGCAGTTTTAATTTGAGCAGTTGCCCAACGTTTTTTTCTACGGTTGATATTCCCTTCGATTACATAGTGATCGATGGTTGGTGCAAATACATTCATTAAAAGAATGGCTAACATTACACCTTCTGGGTAAGCCGGATTAAAGACACGGATAAGGATACAGAAGATTCCTGTAAGGATTCCATAAATCCATTTCCCTTTGTTTGTTTGAGCAGCAGATACTGGATCTGTGGCCATAAAGACAATACCAAAGGCAAACCCACCAACTACAAGGTGATTCATCCAGTCAAAGCTCATTAAGGCATTTGCTCCCCAAAGGTTGAACAAGAAGCCCATTACGGCTGCTCCTCCGATTCCTCCAGCAATAATTCTCCAGCTCCCTACACCTGTAGCGATAAGAATAAAGGCTCCAACAGCTACCCAAAGGGTAGAAGTTTCAGCGATAGATCCAGGGATAGCCCCTTGGAACATTTCAAAGAAAGAGTAGCTTACTTCGTTTCCGGCAGCAAGGCTTCCTAAGATCGTTTCTCCTGAAATAGCATCAACGCTTGACGCTTCAGAAACCCATACTTTGTTTCCAGACATATAAGTTGGATAAGCAAAGAATGCAAAAGCTCTTGCTGTTAAAGCGGGGTTAAGGATATTCATTCCAGTTCCTCCAAAGGCTTCTTTTGCAATTAATACTGCAAAGGCAACTGAAATAGCGACCATCCATAACGGAATATCAACTGGCATAATCATCGGGATCAATAGTCCAGTGACTAAGTAACCTTCGTTTACTTCGTGACCGCGATAAATCGCAAAAATAAATTCAATGGTTAATCCTACAATATAAGACACAGCAATCATAGGAACGATTTTCCATGCTCCGTGGATAAAGGCATCTAAAAAGGTAAAAGCCTCTCCTGTTTGAATAAAATATTGATATCCTGTATTGTAAATACCATACACTAAGGCAGGTAATAAAGCGATGATTACAGTAACCATGGTTCGCTTTAAATCTACCGCATCACGAACGTGTGCTCCTTTATGGGTTGTGTGATTCGGTACAAATAAGAAAGTATCAAAAGCATTAATTGCAGGCGCAAAACGCTCGTACTTTTCGCCTTTACCAAAAGGCTTCTTAATGTTGTCTAGGGTTTTTCTTAAAAAATTCATACGCTCTTTTTTATCCTTCTTCTTTTATCATTAATTCAATTCCCTGTTT
>JBELLO010000073.1:0-6619 GCA_042096495.1 Candidatus Arcticimaribacter sp. | reverse complement strand
AGCACCATACTCATCAGGTGTAAAATAATAAGTAAAGAATGGTAGTAAAACCAGTGATGACAATTTAGATAAAGTACTACCAAAACCGTAAATAATAAAATCTTTTGTTATCCCTCTAAACATGAATTATTTCGTATATGCTGTAGCCCCCTACATTTTCTACCTCCAATAAATTAAACACTTTATTTAACTTCATCTGTTCTTCTTTAGAATAGAAATCATGTTTTATAACCAAGATGTTTAATTTATGTGTTTTATGATGCTTCATTAACCCTTTAATACTTTGAATAGCGTAATCATTTTTATGATAAAAATAAAAGTCCTTTTTATTAGCATATGATTCTGTGAGATCTGTAGTAACAACATTAAAATAAGGACTTAAGAATTTAATGAAATTAGTGTCATTTGATGCTATAATTTTTTCTTTATTATAATGATTGATTAAAAATTGTATTAGCCGTTGATTGTCTAATTTTGATTTTCGATGCTGTTTGAAAAATGCAGTCGTCACTACGATAAAAAAAGCGGATACTACAATCAAAATCCACTGAACATGAGATGGAGTGTAAAGCCAAAATAACAACGTAATTATTGGAATTAAAAATTCTAAATAGCGTTGAGGTTCTCCTAAAAATCTAAAAAAATTAAAACTTATTATAAAGAAAATTATTAAAGCAGCCCCTATTAAAACGAGTAAGGGATTGGAGATTATACTATGATTTTCATCATACACAAAATAAAGTGAAACCCATAAAAATGGAAATCCATAAATTAATTCTACAATAGGATTTGTATAAATATACAAGAAGGCTTTAGTCTTTTCTGTTTTTAAATGGGCCAACTTTATCCAAAAATCATAAATAAAATCCCTGTAAATGTTGGGGCGGTATTTCATTATAAATATAGGAGCTAAATACAGGAAATAATTTTTCTTGTGATTGAATTGACCTAAGATGTAGTTTTTAAATAGATCCGAAAATGTAATCCTAAATAATATTAGAGAAATTAAAAGAGGGAGTATTATTTCAAACTTAAAAGTAATTAAAGAACTAACTATCGATATAAAAAAAACGTACTGAAAAGAAAACTGAGAACCCAAGAGTGAGAATAACGAAAAAATGATCATAAATGCATATCCAACGCTACTTCCTGAGGTTAAATAAATAAATAAACTATAGGTGTATAATTGACCTGTTAATAGACCAAACCCTCTGGCAGATAAACCACTATTCTTGGCATTCCAAAAAGCATAAGAAAAAGGGAATAAGAAAAAAATTAGATTTAATAATAAATACTCTACGAACACAAAGTTATCTGTATACCAATAAACAAAACAGTTAAATGCAAAGCAAGAAATAATTTGAATGAAAAAGTTAATTCTATTGGGCTTATTTATTGCAGTAGAGTATGAAAGCTTTGCTATCATGTAATGATATAATAGCGGATATACAGCATATGACTGATTGTAATGAGACTTAATAATATCCCCAAATCTTTTTTTGCCTAATTTAAAGCTATTGATGTACTTTAAATGAACATAATGATCTGATTGAAATTTCATAGCTTACAATTTAATCGATGAGTTTGAACAATGATTACTTCGATGTTTTTTTCGAAAACTTAAAAAAAGAATTCTGTTAGTTAGATTAATATTGAACTATTCATAGGCTTTACTCTTCATTCTTGTAAAGAAGAAAAATAAGTTTTAATAAATTTAAGGATTGGCTGATTGTAAAAATCTTCCACTATAACAAGCTTCTTCTTCATGAAAGTGTAAGATGCTTAAATTATTATCCTTAATCATCTTTTTATATTCTTCTTTGGAAAATCTTTTGGCATTGGATGGAGCGTACCAATCAAAGTTGGTTGCATCACACATTTCTTTTCCCCACTCCTCTCGCCAAAAACATTTGATAAAGTTCCAATAAATAAATCGTTGTAAATCATAAGTCCCGCCTTTAATTCCTAAAAGCGGAATGTCGGGAGATTCAAATGAAATATTTAATTCTGTTAGCCTTTTGCCCAATTCGGTAAGTTGGGCTGACATTTCCCATAATTGTTCATTAGGAATATCATGCGTAGCTAATCTAAAATAATCATCTAATAATTCTCTTGGTAAAGCTTTTTTCCTGTATACATAACAGGCAAATTCCCCTTCAAGAGCGGTTATATCACTTAAGTGACTAAATGTGAGTTCTGGATTCTCTGTATGCATAATTACTTGGTCGCATACTGTAAAATCAATTGTATTTTTTTTAAGACCTGTACTTGCTATATCTGATTGATGAAAATATAAATTAGGTATGTTTTTATAATTTTTAGCCGCGATGACCGCTGCTTCAGAAATATCAATACCGATAACAGTTGCATGGGGAGCTAACGCTGCAAACCACGCTGCTTTGTACCCTAATCCACAACCTGCATCTAAAATCGTTTTTTTGTTTGATAAGTATTCCTTTAATTGCTTTTCAGAATTAAACCCATAAAGCTTTAAAAACCAATTCTTTTGGAATTGATAAACTTCTTCCTTTTTCTTTCCCTCTTCAAATTGGGTCCATTTTTCAGAAAATGTATCTTTTGTTTGTTCTTGTGCAATTTCGATTTCTGAAGATACATTCTTTGAATAAATAAGATTTCCTTGAATCTCTACGCTTGAACTAAACAATTTGCTAATCATAATTCTATATTAATTTTGCAGGATTCCCTGCAATTTTTGAATTTGCGGGAAAGGATTTATTTACAAAGCTATTGGCACCCACGATAGAACCTTTACCGAGTCTCACACCTTTTTGAATGATTACATTAGGTCCCAAATAACAGTTATCTTCAATTGTAACTGTATCGTATTCATATTTTTTTTTTCCTCCAGAAATTGCCCAATTAACAGTGTCGTGAGAGTAAATTTGTACTCCTGCAGAAATAGAGCAATTTGAGCCAATTTTCAACTTTCCAGATCCATCGAGGATTGTAAAAGGACCAATCCAAGTATTCTCATCAACAATAACATCACCGTAAACCATACTATTATCGTAAATAGTAGTCCCTTTTCCAAAACCTAATAATTTAGCTTTATCTGTCCGTTCCACTAAAAGATCACCTAAGGGTAAAAAACGATCATACAGCTTCTTTTTACTTTTTTGAAGCCGTTTATAATAAAGAAAAATTATCTTTTTTATCATCTGAAGTGTTTACTGTTTTAAAAATATTCTACACCACCATTCAAAATTAAGAAAAGACCAGATCAAAAGGCGATGGTTTTTACCTTCATTAAGGTGTTCATTTACAATTTTTTCTATGTATGCTTTGTTAATGTACTTCGTGCATAAGGTTTCTGAATGCAATAGAATTTCTTTTATGTAATTCGCATTTTCTCCTCGATACCAGCTTTCGTCAGGCGCAGAAAATCCCTGCTTTTTCCGATCTACTATTTTTTGAGGAATGTACTCTTCCATGGCTTTTCTGAGTACATTTTTGCCATCGTCATGCTCTCTGTATGCTTTTTTACGTCCCTCTATATTTTCATCAATCTTATCAATCTCTTTCGTTAGATCTCCTAACTTGTGCTCAACAGGAACTTGCATCGCGAAATTGACCAAGTCATTGTCCATAAAAGGGAAGCGTTCCTCTAAGCCGTGTGCCATGGAAAGTTTGTCTCCCACAAGAAATAATCCTGGTAAGAAGGTTTTTATTTCGAAATACAACGAATTATTGATGTGATCTTGAGGGCTATTATATTTTAATTTATCATTAAACGTAAATACACGTTCAAACACTTGACGAGGAGCTTCCAGGTCGATTTGATCAAGAACCTCATCGACAAACAAAGCTGTCTTTTCTTCCCTTGGAACCAAACGTTGCCAAAAGTTATAATATTGCTCAAAAAAGTCTTCTTGACTTAAAGCATCAAACACTTTGTAATATCGCCAGGGATAACCCCCAAAAAGTTCATCTCCTCCTGTCCCTTGCAAACAAACTTTTACGAATTTTGACGCTAAGCGGGCAATGTAATAATTGGGATAAGACATCCCTACACGAAGGTCTTCCAAGTGGTAGACTAATTTAGGTAATGACCATCGGATGTCACCAGCATTCATGACCTGTTCAAACTGTTCTGTTTTAAGATGATTGGCCATAAGCTCAGCATCACGGCGTTCGTCAAAATTGACTTCTCTACCCGTAACCTCATTCATGTCAAACCCACAGGTAAAAGTTGCTAACCGATCAACTTCTTGAGAAGCAACAGCGGCAATAGACCCAGAATCCATTCCTCCAGAAAGATAAGATCCTACAGGAACATCCGCCACCATTTGTCGCTTTACTGCTTGTTCAAAGAGCATTTTAGTTTTCTCTTTTGCCGCTTTAAATTTTAAACTTGAATCTGTATCAGAAAAATCATAATCCCACCAGGAATTATGCTTTACAAAAGTCGTTTCTCTTGTTATTTCTACTCGATTGGCAGGTGGGAGCATGTTTACCCCTTTAAATAATGTGTTATAAGAAAATATATTCTGAAAGGTAAAATATTCGTTAAGTGCATCTAAATCAACATCTATTTTATAGTCAGGGTGTTTTATGATTCCTTTAATTTCTGAAGAGAAAACAAGTGTTTCTCCATTAAACCAATAATACAGTGGTTTTATTCCATAACGATCCCGCATGAGATAGAGTTTTTTTTCGACTCTATTCCATGCCCCAATGGCAAACATCCCATTGAAACGTTCAATAAAAGAAGGCCCGTAAACAGAAAGTCCTTCCGCAATCACTTCCGTATCTGTATTTGAATTAAAAGAACATCCTTCCTTTTTTAATACTTCTCTTAACTCTTTAAAGTTGTATATACACCCATTAAAAACCACGATCCATTTTCCATCCTTTGACTCCATGGGTTGTTTCCCTTTTTCTGAAGGGTCTAAAATGGCCAATCGTTTATGAACCAAGCAAATATTATCATTGGAGTAGATGCCTTCTCCATCGGGACCACGATGCGCAATTTGATCTCCCATTTCTTGAAGAATATTGGCATCTATTGCATTGCCATCCAAATTATATATCCCTAGAATACCACACATTTTATTGGATGTTCTTTAAACAGTAAACTATATATTCGAAGTCTTCTTTTACCATTTGGTTATGCAATGGAATCGAAATGGATTTATCATTGGCGATTTGAGCTCCTGGAAAATCGCTAGGCAATAGTTTATATTTATCTGCATAGAACCCTAACATATGAACGGCGTGGGTTCCTGGACGCGTAGAGATTCCTTTTTCTTGCAATTGTTCCATGATCTCGTTTCTACTACAAGGAGACTTAGATTCATCAACTAGGGTTACAAAGCTTTGCCAACCGTGATGATAATCTTTTGAAAAATCGGGTAAGCTAAGCCAAGGGATATCTGCCAATTCTTTTTTATAAAAATCGGCCCATTTAGCTCTTTCGTTAATAAAAGAATCTAATTTTTTCAATTGAACTACCCCAATTGCGCCTTGCAGATCGGTCATACGATAGTTGTATCCTAAAACATTGAAGTCTGGCAAGATATAAGGTTTTGCCCCATGATGGCGTTGCTCCTCAGAAATTGAGGCTCCATGATTTCGTAACACTTGTAATCTTGCTCCTAAGTCATCGTCATTGGTCGTAATCATACCTCCTTCTCCAGTCGTGATGGATTTTCTAGGATGGAAAGAAAAACAACCCATCTGCCCAAGTCCTCCAGCAGGGATGCCTTTGTAGGCTGATCCTGCTGCACATGCACCATCTTCTATCAAAGGAATGTTACCAGCAATGGCTTTAATTTCATCCATAGGAGCGCACAAACCAAATAAATGAACAACCATAATGGCTTTTGTTTTGGGTGTTATTTTGCTGGCCAATTGAGTTGGATCCAAATTAAATGTTGCAGGGTCTATATCGCAAAAAACCACTTTCGCACCTTGATATAAAACTACATTCGCCGTGGAAACCCATGTAAATGCAGGAACAATAACCTCGTCTCCTTCTTTTATGTCCAACGCCACAAGTGCTAAATGCAATGCTGTTGTTGCGCTTGTTACCGCAATGGCATATTTTACTTGATGGCGTTCTGCGAATGCTGTTTCGAATGCACGTACTTTAGGACCGGCTGTTAACCAACCTGTTGCTAAGGGTTCTTTAAGTGCTTGCCATTCTTCGTCTCCTGTTACAGGAAGCGATATAGGTATTATTCTTTTTTCCATCAGTTTTCTTCTAAGTAATTTTTGATTATATGAGATGCGATTGCCAAAGAAGCCGTTGCTCCAGGGCTAGGTGCATTCAGAACATGTATTTGTCTTCCATTACGGACAATATTAAAATCCATTTGCAATTCTCCTTGTGGAGAAATGGCTTGAGCTCTTACTCCTGCTGGTCCTCTTTCTAGCATGGTGGCGTCTACATCGGGAATCATTTTTTGCGCTTTAGCAATAAAGTCTTTCATGAATAATGAAGACTTAAACTCGTTGATAGAGAATTGAAAGTTTTTTGCTACAAATCGCAATAATCCTGGATAAGTAAGGCTTTCTAAAGCTTCTTTCAAGGCGAAGCTGCTTTTTGTATATCCTTCACGTTTCAGCGCCAAAACAGCATTTGGACCTACTTCCCTTG
>JBELLO010000072.1:1534-6708 GCA_042096495.1 Candidatus Arcticimaribacter sp. | reverse complement strand
TTCACTATCCTCTGCTAGGCCTTGAAATAAATGATGAAGCTCTTCTAATAGGGCAGCATTTAAGGCGTTTAATTTTTTAGGTCGATGTAAACTTACCCAGGCAATTTTATCTTGTTTTTCAACTAAAAGGTGCTCAAATGTCATCATTGATTTATCGGTTTAATTCTATATAAAAAGTAGTTCCTTTTTCAAAAGAAGAGCGAAAGTCTATTGTTCCATTAAAAGAGGAAATGATATTTTTTACAATGGCAAGGCCTAAGCCCATGCCCCCGGTTTTTGTAGTGAATTTTGGTTCAAATACCCTGGGAATATCATCTGGCGAAATCCCTGTACCATTGTCTTTAATTTGAACCTTTAGTTTTTGTTTTGTCGCTCTTAGGGTAACTTCAATCGCAGGAGACTTTCCTTGTGGGACGGCTTGAATCGCATTCTGTATTAAGTTGGTCATTACCCTAATCCACTGGGTTCTATCTATAGGCCAAACTACTGCTTTTGAAGGGAAATTTAATTTGATTTTTGCCGTGTCAAAAATTTCTGTGGCAAGACGTGTTATTTCTGTAATGTCTTCTTCTAAAATATTGGGTTGAGGAAGCGTCGCAAAATCAGAGAAAGCACTTGCCACCCTGCTCATGGTATCGATTTGCTCAATCAAGGTTTTGGAGAAATCGTTTAATTTTTCCAGACTATTTTCTGCTGAAGGATCAAAACGCTGTTGAAAGCTTTGAATGGTTAAACGCATCGGAGTTAAAGGGTTTTTAATCTCATGCGCCACTTGTTTCGCCATTTCTTGCCAGGCTTGTTCTCGTTCACTTCTAGCTAATTTTTCTGCACTGTCTTCTAGCGCATCAAGCATGCTGTTAAAAGAAGTCACTAAACTGTCTATTTCTTTACTGGCATTATCTAGTGTAACCCTTTCATTGCCTTTTAAGAGACCTATTTTATCGATTTTATTTCGAAGGTTTTCTATCGGTCGTGTGATAAATCCTGACAATAAAAAGGCAAAAGAAAAAGTAATAATCGTCATCAATAAAGAGATCTGGTATACCCGGGTTAAAAAGGTATTTAACTCTGTCGTGCTAAAAGAGATATCTTCAAAATAGGGGAAATATAAAATCACATAGGGCTTCCCATTGTCATCTGATAAGACACTGTAGGAGGATTGAAATTTTCCTTTCTCAGCTTGATTTTGTTGTAATAACCGAAGGCTTTGATCATCGAATAATTGCGTTATCACTTCTTGGGACAAGCGATAATTTTTATCCTCTTCACCCATTTCTGCATAAGAGTAAAAAAGGGGTAAACCCTCAAGGGTAAAAAGTGCGTATTGCACTTTGTGAATGGCTGCAATAGAAGTGAACTCTTGCTGATAATTCGCTTTCTTTTGTTGAATATCTTGAAAGGCAGTATCGCGCTGCATCAAATAATTTAGGTGGGTTTTTACCTGGGTCTCCTTTCTAAATAGCCGCCTTAAATTATAGTCTTCGCTTTGAGAATTGTATTGTAAATAGGAAGCAAAAAGAATCAATAAAAGAGAGAAAATCGTCAAGACTATCATGGAGAAAAATATCCTCGATCTCAATGAAATTTTTCTTCCTTCCATGATTTTAATCTTTACGCACTTTTTGATACAGCTTAATTCCTAGCATCAATAAAACAGCTAATCCTACCAGAGACAATACCCCAAAAATCCAGTGAAAACTGCTCTTTAAAATCACCAAAAAGACAATGGCAAAAAGCAAGAGCGTTGCCCCTTCATTCCACACCCGCATAAAAAGGGAAGAATATTGTATGTCGTCGGCTTGAAAGGCTTTAAAAATGCGATGGGTCTTGAAATGATATAGAAACAGTAAACCCACAAAAAACAACTTAATTAACATCCAATCTTGTGTTAACCAAGACGGAATGATATAGAGTAAAAGCAGCGCAAAAATTGTCGCTAACACAGCCGATGGCCATGAGATGATATACCATAAACGCCTTGCCATCAACTTGAGTTGTTCGGCAAGAATTTCTCGATCTGGACTAGGCTTTTCCATCGCCTCTATATGATAGATGAATAAGCGAGGCATATAAAACAAGCCTGCAAACCAAGTAATCACAAAGATTAAATGCAGGGATTTGATGTAATTGTAATAGGCGTCCACCTTGATATAAGATTAATTGTTCTGCTAAAAATACAAAAAGAAGAGAGCAAACGCTCTAGCTAGCGGCGATATATTTTCTTAGCTCTCGCTGCAAAAAGATGGCGGTTACTACAGTCGCAACAGCTTCTGCAATAGGAAAAGAGATCCACACCCCAAAAGAACCATAATAACGCGGTAAGATCAACAGCAACGGAATAAAGAAAAAACCTTGTCTCGTCAAGGTCAATAATAAGGCAGGGATTGCTTTCCCGATTGCTTGAAAATAAGCCGAACCAATCAACTGAATCCCAATAATAGGTGTGCTTAAAAAGACCCAGGTCAAAACATTTGCTGTGGTTGAAACTACTTCGGGTTCATTTGTAAACACCGCTGCAATTTGATCGGCAAAAAAGACAATCATTACAAAAACCAAAGTGGCTAATATCGTCGCATAAACAATGGCCTTTTTGATGACTTCTACCACCCGTTCTTTTTTCTTTGCGCCATAATTAAAGCCTGCGATAGGTACAAAGCCTTGTGTGATCCCCAGAATAGGGAAAAGAGCAAACATTAACATGCGACTAATAATGGCATAAACGGCGACTAAATTCTCTCCTTCTAGGGTGAAAAGAATGTTATTGACCAATAGAACAGTAACACTCACCACGGCTTGTCTGGCAAGGGTAACAAAGCCTAAACCTCCCATCTCTTTGACGATCTTTAAATCGAGTAATAGATCACTCCAGCCTAAACTTAAATCTGATTTTTTAGACAAAAAGAAATAGAGAATATACGCTCCGCAAATGGCATAAGACAAGGTGGTTGCCCAAGCGGCGCCTTCCATCCCCCAACCCATTTGATAGATAAAAACATAGTCTAATATCAAGTTAGAGATTGAAGGTAACACCATGGCGTACATGGCATTCTTTGGCTTGCCTTCTGCACGAATGGTATTATTTCCCATCATACAGAACCCTAGAATAGGCACTCCAATCACCACAATGATATAATAAATTCTAGCTAAGGGATAAAGCGCTCCCTTTCCACCAAATAATGGAATGATTTTTTCTAAAAAAACCAAGCCCATAATCATAAAGCTTAGCGTAAAAAGAAAGGTTAGGGTCAACTGATTTCCAAAGACTTTATTCGCTCGTGCTTTTTCATTACTTCCTAAGGCCCTAGAGATAATAGAACCACCACCCATCCCGATGGACATCCCTAAAGCGGCAATAAAGAAAGACACTGGAAGAACAACATTGATGGCTGCAATTGCATTCGCACCGATCCACTGTCCCACAAAAATGGTGTCAATTAAAATATTGAGTGACATCACTAGAATGCCTATGGAAGCTGGAACCGCTTGCCGTATCAATAGTTTGCCAATGGGGTCTGTCCCCATTTGTATCGAGCGATCTGCCATTAGGCTTTTACGGGTGAAAGGGCCCATTCATCGACCCAGCGACTCATTACATTGATCCACTCTTCGCGATCATTAATGCAGGGAACTACTTCTAGGTGTTCTCCTCCATTATCTTCAAAATCTTCGGCAGCTTCCATGCCAATTTCTTCCAAGGTTTCTAGACAGTCTGAGACAAATGCGGGCGTGACCACAGCCATTTTTTTAGTGCCCTTTTTGGCGAAAGCCTCAATGGTTTTATCGGTATAAGGTTGCAACCATGGATCAAGTCCCAGGCGCGATTGAAAAGAAGTAGAATAGGTTCCTTCTTTTAATTCTAAATATTCTGCTACCTGTTTTGTGGTTTCATAGCATTGATGACTGTAGCAAAACTCATGTGCAGGAGAATCGGTTTGACAACATTTTCCGTCCATTTTACAGTGCGACTTTGTGATGTCTGACTTGCGAATATGGCGTTTTGGCACCCCGTGATAGGAGAACAATAAATGCTCCCATTCTTTGTCTTTCAAATGATCCTGAATCGAATTTGACAAGACTCTAACATAGTCTGGATGCTTGTAAAAAGGCGGCAAGGCCGTAAAGCTCATTTGCGGGAAATGCTGTTGACGCAATTCTTCTGCCAAGACTAAAATGGTTTCTGTCGTCGCCATGGCAAACTGTGGGTAAAGCGGAATAATTAAGGTTTCTGTCACCCCTCTATCGGCTAAGGCTTGAAGCCCAGTTTTAATGGAAGGTTTTCCATAACGCATCGCTAATTCTACTGGGACACTCACCTTGTCTTGCACTTTCGCTTGAAGTCGTTCTGATAAAACGATTAAGGGAGATCCTTCTTCCCACCATATTTTTTTATAGGCTTTTGCCGATTTCTTTGGACGGGTATTTAAAATAATTCCTTTAACCAGTAAGGTGCGGAATAGTTTAGGTAAATCAATTACCCTTTCATCCATTAAAAACTCTCCTAGATAGGTTTTTACATCTGGAGGATTAGGGCTGTCTGGCGACCCTAAATTGACCAATAAGACTCCTTTCATATGCTTTTTCTTTTCTTTTATGGTGGATAGCTCCGCCGGCATTTTTTTTTACGAAGATAAGGATAGTAGGTATTTTTTTGGGGTGGTGCCATATTTCTTTTTAAAGGCAGCGATAAAATGACTTGCGGTAGAGTAGCCTATTTTTAAGCCTACCTCATTGACATTGTATTTTCCCGATTCAAGCATTCGCCTTGCCTCTTCCATTTTATGCGACAATAAATAGCCATAAACCGTATCGCCATAGAGTTGTTTAAAACCTTCTTTTAACTTACTTAAACTTAGATCAATCTCCTCAGACAATTCTTGTAGAGAGGGGGGTTCTGCCATATGGGTTAGGATGATTTCTTTGGCTTGCCTAATCTTACGCACATTTTCCTCGTCAACTAAAAAAGGGCATTGTTCACTGTTCGCATCCTCGCTTTTATTAAAATAAAGACTTAGCAATTCATACACCTTCCCTTTGAGATAAAGGGCCTGCATAGAAGGGTGAACATTCGCACTTAAAATCTGACTCAACACCACCGCCATACTCGGGGTAATGATCGAGGTATCATAGTATTTTTTAGTCAAATTATCTGGACTCAAAAAGTGGATATGGTCGGC
>JBELLO010000072.1:0-1434 GCA_042096495.1 Candidatus Arcticimaribacter sp. | reverse complement strand
GGAAAGCTGTAATTCCCGTCGTTAAAAAGAAAGTCTCCACGCCCTTTTGTGCAGAAGTGAAACTGAATAAAACTGCTGCTCATCTCCCGGGTTTCACGAATAACCGCTGCACTATCATTTTGAAAACGCATCACAAAAAAGCCTTCTTCAATCTCGGTTAGCTTTGCTAAACTTTTATCGTTATTTTTATCCATCAATTGGGAAGTTTACTTATTTAGAATAGTTCTTAATAGATCCATTAAAGCCTACTTAAACGCTTGTTTTAATTGAATTTACTCAAAAATAATCGCTTTGCGTTACTTTCTCTACTTTTAGCGTTATTTTTTTTCTTTGGCGTCCTTTATTTTTGTAGCGGATTTAGATTTGATTCATGAAGGTAGATACTACTACACACCATTTTTATACCATTGGGATAAGCTATAAAACAGCAGACCTTACCACAAGGGGGCAATTTAGCTTGAGCAATGAACAATGCGTTAGTCTTCTCAAGGAAGCCAAAGAAAAAGGCATCAATGAAATCTTAATCAACACCACCTGCAATAGAACAGAAATCTATGCCTATGCAGCCCATCCTTATCAAATCATCAAATTACTTTGTGCCCATTCTGGCGGTGAGTTAAGTGTTTTTGAACAACTGGGATTTATCCTAAAGAACGAAGAAGCCATTCATCACATCTTTAAAGTAGGCACAGGATTAGACTCGCAAATTTTAGGAGACTTTGAAATCATCGGTCAATTAAAACAAGGCTTCTATCGTTCTAAAAAATTAGGTCTGGTCAATGGCTTTTCAGAGCGCTTAGTCAATGCCGTTATTCAGGCCAGTAAACGCATTAAAACCGAAACTAAAATTTCGACTGGAGCGACCTCTGTCGCTTTTGCATCGGTACAATATATCATTCAAAATATTGACGCAGTTTCAGACAAGAACATCTTGTTATTTGGCACCGGTAAAATAGGGAGAAATACTTGTGAGAACCTCATCAAGCATACCGAAAATGATCATATCGTTTTGATCAATCGCACCCACGAAAAAGCCAAAAATATCGCAGGAAAATTCAATGTTCTGGTCAAAGAATACGGCGAATTACCCACAGAAATTCGCAAGGCAGATGTAATGATCGTCGCTACTGGAGCACAGCTCCCTACTGTGGCAAAAGACATTATACATACCGAGAAACCACTGCTAATTTTAGATTTATCCATCCCCAGCAATGTCCATGACAACGTCAAAGGACTAGCACATGTAAAGGTGGTCAATCTAGATACCCTTTCTCAAATCACGAACAAGACTTTAGAAGAAAGAAAAAAACACCTTCCCCATGCAGTAGAGATTCTTAAAGAGATCGAAACTGAATTTTTACAGTGGCTACACGATCGTCAATATGCCCCTACCCTGCGCGCTTTAAAAGCAAAACTAACGGCACAACAAACTGC
>JBELLO010000071.1:0-6923 GCA_042096495.1 Candidatus Arcticimaribacter sp. | reverse complement strand
CAACGTTCAGGGGTTCGTGCTGGTGATATTTTGATACAAATCAATGGAAAAAAAATTCATCAAATGTCTTTAGAAAAAGTACTGGCTGTTTTACAGAAAGAGCCCGGAGAAAAGATAAAATTGACGGTAAGTAGAGATGATCATTTGCGAAAGTTCACCTTTCGTTTACAGTCTATTTTTTCATCAATTAACTAATGCATCAAAATTGAAATCCAAGGACCAGAAAATGATGTCCTTGATCGTTAAGATTGTTATCTCCTAGTACTTTAGTGTATTGGTAAGAAAGCATGAAGTTTTTATAGTTCACCCCAAAAAGAGAACTAAAACTGTTAAAAGCTATGCGATTATTGAGGTTTATTTCTTGATCATCAAAACGGTCAAAATTATTTCGATATGAAAGACCTCCCCATATTCGTCCTCTTCTAAAAAGTTTACTTCCCTTAAAACTAAAATCATATAGTTGATTCTTTGTGTTGGTAAAATATTGTACCAGTAAGGAAGGCTCTAAGGTAACCTCTTCAAAGACGAAAAATCTGAATTGTCCTCCCAGAAGATAGTGTTTAAAGTTCTTCTCTTCTAGGATATTTGGCGAGACGATTCTATTATCTGTGTTATTGCTAAGCGGGAAGTTTTTTGCACTTAATTGTAAGGATATTTTTGTCGCAGTATAGGCGACTCCTACATTGATATTTCGATAGCTTCCAGGAGTAATGTTTTCTCCGATAGCTGGATCGGTGATGTTTTCACTAAAGTCATTTTGATCAATTGTAGTATTGAAGTTCCCTAGGCTTATGCCAAATAGCAATTGTTTTGCACTATCATTTTTAGTGGGGAAAGGTCTTCTAGTATTCCACACCTCTTCGGTAAGATTTATTTTGTAGGCATAAGATAAGAAGATGCTATTGCGTTGAAAACTTCCATTCCTGTCATTATAGGCAATTAATCCAACAGCAGCGGTTGAAAGCATGCTTGTCTCAAAAGATAAAATATTTGTCTGTGGTGCATTTTCAAGATTAAACCATTGTTTTCTCGCTCCTAATAAAAGTCTTGACCCTATTAGATTTGCTCCAGTCATTCCAGGATGGATTAGCATCATATTTTCGGCTAAATAATCTGTTTGTAAAACAATACCTTCTTGGGCATGATTTTTAGCATAAAAAAGAAGTATTAACGATAAAAGAAGGAAGGTCTTTTTTTGCATCTATTATCGAATTAAACTAAAATAACCACTTATGTTTCTTCCTTCAATTGTTTGAAATTGAAACCAATAAGAATCTTCTGGGAGTCTCAGTCCTTTATAACGTCCATTCCAACCCGGTCCAAAGGGATCAAGCGCCACAAGCAATTTACCATAGCGATCATAAATGTAAATTTTGCTGCCAACTTCAAAATTACCATTTGCTCCTTTGATTCTCCAAGTATCGTTTATACCATCCCCGTTTGGAGAAAAAAACCGATCATATCCCAGGATCGAAACTTCTTGGGTGTTAATTCCGCATCCATTTTTATCTTTAATGTGAAGTTGGTAATCTCCAGCAGAAAGATCACTAAACTTAGGCCTGTCTTGATAAGGACCTTGCGAATCATTTAAGGCAAACTCATAGTCGCCTATACCTAAATTTTCGGTTAAAATTTCGATGCTATTTTCATCCTTATTTAATTGTTCGATAAGAATATCTGAGGGTGAAATAGTGGCAATTTTTGATTCAATTACTTGAATTCTTTTAGAAATACTACAGCTATAGCCATCATTAGAAGTTGCTGTAACAATATATTCCCCAGCTTGACTAGCTAATACCCTACTTTCTTCTCCTTCAATATTAAATGGAAAAGGAACTCCATCGAATGTCCATGTATAGGTATAATTAGTATGATCTGCCCTCGAAACTCCTATTATAATGGGATCTTGCTCTAGGCAATAAATGTCTTCATTTTCAAAAACTGCTATCCCAGGAGGAGGAATTACTTCTAGGGTTGCGACTTGTTTTAAACCTATACAGTTGACTTCATCTAAGTCTATAGATTCTATGTAGGCCCAGATCTCTTGTTGATAGGGGGTGTTCATATAGAAGCTAAAATTATCTGCTACTAAGTTAATAGGATTGCGATTTGTAAGTGCGTCTTGCTCGCTTTTATAGAGGGATATGGTAATATTTTGATCGGCAAATTTAGGATCAGCTTCAATCAGGCTTGATTGAATAACAGTAAAGTTTTCTCTCGACCAGTACTCTAGACCATCTAAGCTTATTTTAGTAACCGTCTCACATTTTTGTAAATTAATCATAAAGTCATCTTCGATTTCACTTGCGCCGATTTTGAGCCGTATCGCACTAAAAGCCGAACAGCCTTGAGGAGAAATCACCTTGACCTTAATGATTTGTTCAAAGGCTTCATTTTGAAAAGTTGTTGGTTGGCTGATAAGAGAATTATCTTCTCGATAATATTCAAAAAGTTCTGTCTGATGATTGCTTGAAATTAAGGCTTCATTTGTTCTTAAATTAAAAAAGCTAAACCCATCATTATTTTCATCATCATCGCATTGTTCAATAGTGATGGTAGCTGTATTAATAATCGGTAAGGGGTGATACGTTATTTTAACTTCAGTTCTCGTGGCTGACTCACAATTAATGGGTTGTGCTTGTACCCAGTAACTGGTGCTATTTAATGAAGTTGGGGTAAATTCTGTTCCAGTATGTAAGAGGTTTCCTCCTGTGGCTGCGTCAAACCAATAGGCTGTCCCACTAGTCGTTGTCGCTGTCAAGCTAACAGCCTGTCCGACACAGCTGCTTTTATCTTGAGCTTGAATCACCTTAGCCATCAGGAGTTCCGTACTTGCAGAAATGTTTAGAACAGGGTCTCCGGGCATTCCCCCAAATTCTACTAAATAACCTTTGGCTTGATATGGGCCAGCAGACTGGGATAGATTAGGTAAGTCATTCCACGATCCTGGAATTCCAACACTGTCATCGGTGATGTGGGCATAGTCCTCATCTCCAGCATTATTGGGTTCTCCGTTATTCCATTTAGCATAATTTGGACTAGACCCACTAGCATCTCCATTCCAAAATATTGTTCCTGCCTCTGGCCCTGTAACCCATTTCCAGACCCCCTCTGTGGCTTGATCTGAGCCTCCTATCCAGCCTATCCCTGGACTAAGATTTCCCACAAGATTTGCTTCTTCTTCAGATAAAATAGTGGTCAAATATCCTTGTAATCCATAATACTGCTGGTTCTCTGCAGCGACTTTAGCATCTGTCCAGCTAATGTTAATCTGAGAAATATACTTGTAATAATGTTGCGTAGAAGGAAGGTAATTTGCTCCACCAGCGGTAAGAGAAAACACCTTATTTGTTGCAATATTAGGGTTGCTACTATAAAATCTCACATCATAAATAGCTGCGGTTAAGTCTGTAAATGAAATGCTATTCCCGGTAGCTGGAAGGAGGGTTAATTTTGCCTCGCTTGCATTCCAAATGGCATTAATCGTAGGATGATTTGCGAATAACACTAATTTATCTTGATAACGCACATATCCACTTGAAATTTGAATGTAAAAAGCTTCTACTTCATTACTACTTGATGAGGTGATAGAAAAAGAATTGACAATGCTTTGCTCTGTTAATGGGCAATAAAAATTGCTTCCTTCTGCTTGAACAATCGGGGCTTCTGTATTTTGTGCTTGTACTTTTATATTGAACCCTATGATCCATATCAAGACCCCAATAAAAGAAGAATTAAATTGAATTTTTTTACGCACTTGAGTCAATTAGAAAGATAAAATCAATGAATAACAGCTGTTTTCCCATTGTTGGAATAACGATCTATTGGTTGGGTCTAATATACAGTTTAATCCTGACTGGATTTTAGGGGTTATATCGAAAGAATTCTTTTATTCTGGATGTTGTAAAGTATTTACTTGGCTAAAGCCAAAAAAAAAGCGAATACCTGAGACAGATATTCGCTTATGCTTTTCCTGGAGTACCCTTTATAAAACGGTCCCTTTGATTTTTAAGGAAACAATGGGGGTGCTCTCTGCATTTGAATTGACCGTAATGGTTTTTCGAATGGGTCCTACACGATTGGTGTCATATTTCACTTGGATTTCTCCTTTATCTCCTGGAGCAATAGGTGCTTCGGGTTTTTTAGGGATGGTGCATCCACAAGAAGAATAAACTTTTGAAATAACAAGGGGTTGATTGCCAGAGTTAATAAATTCAAAAACACGAACGCCGTCGCTTCCTCTTTCAATTTCGCCATAATCAACTACTTGCGAGGTGAATTCTATGGCTGGTCCAGTTGTCTGTGCTTGTAAGTTTAGGGCTAAAGACAATGTAAATACTAATAAAAGTGTTCTCATAATTATTGCTTTATTGGGTGTTCAATATACAATTTTTATCCTTTTTTCTTCTCTTGAATAGAAAGTCAATCGATTTCTTTCGTTTTCAGATTAGTAGGATTATTTTTGTTACTTATTACAAAAATCAGACCATTCATGGCCATTCCTTCAAAATTTAATGCTTCTCTCGTAGAAGAAAAGTGGTATGCTTACTGGATGGAGCAAAAGTATTTTGCTTCTACCCCAGATGAGCGCGAATCATATTCGATTGTTATTCCACCACCTAATGTTACGGGTGTCTTACACATGGGGCATATGTTGAATAATTCTTTACAAGATATTTTGATACGTCGTGCCAGAATGAAAGGTCTTAATGCTTGCTGGGTTCCTGGAACAGATCACGCCTCAATTGCTACTGAAGCTAAAGTAGTCGCGAGATTGAAGGAGCAAGGCATTGATAAAAATGATTTGTCGAGAGAAGAATTCCTTAAACACGCTTGGGAATGGACAGAAGAGTACGGCGGAGTCATTTTACAGCAGTTAAAAAAATTAGGGTGTTCCTGTGATTGGGATCGAACTAAATTCACCCTTGATCCAGATATGTATGAATCTGTTATCAAAGTCTTTGTCGATTTGTACAACAAGGGATTAATTTACCGTGGGTATCGCATGGTCAACTGGGATCCAGAAGCACAAACTACCCTTTCTGACGAAGAGGTGATTTTTGTAGAAAAGCCAGGATTCTTATATCATATCGCTTATGCCGTTGAAGGCAGTGATGAAAAAGTTATCATAGCAACCACTCGTCCAGAAACCCTATTAGGGGATACAGCAGTTTGTATTCACCCAGAAGATGAACGTTACACCCACCTAAAAGGAAAACGCGTCATTGTTCCTATTGCGAACAGATCGATTCCGATTATTGAAGACGAGTATGTCGATCGAGAATTTGGGACCGGCTGTTTAAAAGTTACTCCGGCACACGATATCAATGATAAAGCCCTGGGCGAAAAGCACCAGCTTGAGGTGATCGATATCTTTAATGCAGATGCTACGCTAAATAGTTTTGGCTTAGCCTATGAAGGAAAAGATCGCTTTATTGTTCGAAAAGAAATCGCCAAAGAATTAGACGCTTCTGGCGCTTTAGTAAAGCAAGAGCCTTATAACCACAATGTGGGAACTTCTGAAAGAACAAAAGCGGTTATCGAGCCACGCTTATCAGATCAGTGGTTTTTAAAGATGGAAGATTTAGCAAAACCTGCCATTGATGCAGTGCTAAGTTCAGATGAAGTAAATCTGGTTCCAGCTAAATTTAATAATACTTATCGCCACTGGATGGAGAACATCCGCGATTGGAATATTTCTCGTCAATTGTGGTGGGGACAGCAAATTCCAGCCTATTACTTTGGGGACGGAAAAGAAGATTTTGTCGTGGCAGAAACGCCAGAAGAAGCTTTGGCGCTAGCCCAAAAAAAATCAGGAAATGCCGCTTTAAGCAGTGAGGACCTGCGTCAAGACGCAGATGTTTTGGACACTTGGTTCTCTTCTTGGTTATGGCCCATCTCTGTTTTTGACGGAATTCGCCATCCAGAAAACGAAGAAATTAATTATTACTACCCCACACAAGATTTGGTCACTGGACCAGATATTTTGTTCTTTTGGGTAGCGCGCATGATTATTTCTGGGTATGAGTATAGAAAAGAGCAACCTTTCTCTAATGTCTATTTAACGGGTTTAGTAAGAGATGAGAAAGGGCGAAAAATGTCAAAGCAGTTAGGGAATTCTCCCGATGCCTTAAAGTTAATCGAAGACTATGGCGCAGATGCGGTTCGTGTAGGATTGATGTTGAGTGCTGCCGCTGGAAACGATCTCTTGTTTGACGAAAATTTATGCCAGCAAGGAAAAAACTTCACCAATAAAATATGGAACGCTTATCGACTTATCGATGGCTGGGAAGTAGAGGATAAGGCTTCGCCAAATGCACAAAACGCCGAGGCCCTAGACTGGTATGAGAATAAGTTTAATGCGACCTTAAGCACGATTGAAGATCACTTTGAAAAGTACCGTATCTCTGATGCGTTAATGGCGGTTTATAAACTATTGTGGGATGATTTCTGTTCTTGGTTACTCGAAGCAGTCAAACCTGCTTATGGATCCCCCATTGATGCGGCGAGTTTAAAACGCATCAAGGGATTATTTGAAAATAATCTCAAACTAATGCACCCATTTATGCCTTTCTTGACAGAAGAGTTGTGGCAGCATATGGGTGAGCGGTCTAAAGAGGAAGCTTTGATGATTTCTGCTTGGCCAAAAGTGGGGAAAGTAGATCAAGCTGCCTTAGACGCTTTTGAATTAGCGACAAAGATTGTAAGTGGAGTACGCAATTTTAGAAAAGAACGCAACATCTCGCATAAAGAGGCTTTACAACTTTATGTAGTTGCAAAAGCAGACCAAGTTAACTATCATGCATTGATTCAAAAAATGGCAGGAGTAGAAGAAATTCACTGGGTAGAAAAAGCCCCCGAAGAATCTGGCGCAAGTTTCCGTGTGGATACCTTTGAGTGCTTTATTCCATTAGCGGGTAATG
>JBELLO010000070.1:0-7001 GCA_042096495.1 Candidatus Arcticimaribacter sp. | reverse complement strand
CACGTCCTTGTTTTGCCGTTCCCCCTGCCGAGTCTCCCTCGACAAGAAAGACCTCACATTGCGCTGGATCTTGCTCAGAGCAATCAGATAACTTCCCGGGTAAGCCTCCCCCACTCATTACAGTTTTGCGCTGCACCATTTCGCGGGCTTTACGTGCTGCATGTCGCGCTTGTGCGGCTAAAATCACCTTTTGCACAATTGTCTTAGCATCATTAGGGTTTTCTTCTAGATAGTTCTCTAACATCTCTGATACAGCCTGAGACACGGCAGAGGTCACTTCTCTATTCCCTAATTTTGTTTTTGTTTGCCCCTCGAATTGTGGCTCGGCAACTTTCACCGAAACAATGGCAGTGAGTCCTTCACGGAAATCATCTCCAGCAATTTCGAATTTGAGTTTATCTAACAAGCCAGATCCGTCTGCATATTTCTTTAAAGTCGACGTCAATCCACGGCGGAATCCAGAAAGGTGTGTTCCCCCTTCATGGGTATTGATATTATTGACATAAGAGTGTAAATTCTCTGAGAAAGAGGTGTTGTACACCATGGCGACCTCAACGGGAATGCCATTTTTTTCTCCCTCAATCGAAATAACATCTTTGATAATCGACTCACGAGTAGCGTCTAGAAAAGAGATAAATTCTTTCAGTCCCTCTTCAGAATGAAAAGTTTCTCCTAGAAATTCTCCTTTATCGTCTTTCTCGCGACGATCTATCATTTTAATGGTAATCCCTTTGTTCAAATAAGACAACTCGCGCATGCGGTTGGCTAAAGTATCGTAGTTGTACTCAAGGGTTTGATTAAATATTTGCGCGTCTGGTTTAAAGGTGACGGTGGTTCCGCGTTGGTCAGTGGTTCCTGCTTCACGCACGGCATACTTTGGCTTGCCTCTTTCATATTCTTGCTCCCAGATTTGTCCATCGCGAAAAACGCTCGCTTTTAAACTTTCTGACAAGGCGTTGACACAAGATACTCCTACCCCGTGTAATCCTCCAGAAACTTTATAGGAGTCTTTATCAAACTTTCCTCCTGCACCGATCTTCGTCATGACGACTTCAAGGGCAGAAACGCCTTCTTTTTTGTGAATTCCTACTGGAATTCCACGCCCATTATCCTGGGTGGTAATCGAATTATCTTCATTGATTGTCACTGTGATGGTATCACAGTGTCCGGCTAAGGCTTCATCGATAGAATTATCGACCACTTCATAAACTAAATGGTGTAGTCCACGAACGCCTACATCACCAATATACATGGAGGGGCGCATACGCACGTGCTCCATTCCTTCCAGCGCCTGAATACTATCTGCAGAATACTGGGGATTTTGTGGTGTTTCACTCATATTTTTCGGTTTTTTTTACGTCGTTTTAAGACGTCTTCCAAATATACGAAAAACCCACTCCTAAAGCGCGTAAATACTAGGATGAATAGGTCAAAGTTATCAACATTTTATGTGGATAAGCAGCAAAAAAAAAGAGCTGGTTTTTCACCAGCTCTTTTTGCGTTAATCTAGCCTTTTTTAATAGGCGTCATCGTGTACTTTTGCGACCGCTCTTCCAGAGGGATCATTCATGTTTTTAAAGGCCTCATCCCACTCTAATGCAATGGGAGTACTACAGGCCACAGAAGGAACTGAGGGCACACATAAGGCAGCGGTTTCTGAAGGGAAATGCTCTTCAAAAATACTGCGGTAATAAAACTCTTCTTTATTTTGCGGGGTTTGCTTTGGGAAACGGTATTGGGCATTAGCCATTTGTTCGTCACCTACCGCTGCTTCTACCACCTCTTTCAAGGTGTCGATCCAATTGTAGCCTACTCCGTCAGAAAACTGCTCTTTCTGGCGCCAAGCGACACTTTCTGGTAAATACTGTTCAAAGGCTTTTCGCACTACCCATTTCTCCATGCGCTCTTTGTTGATCATCTTATCCTTTGGATTGATACGCATGGCGACATCCATAAATTCTTTATCTAAGAAAGGAACGCGCCCTTCGATCCCCCAGGCAGCAAGAGATTTGTTTGCACGCAAACAGTCATATTGGTGTAATTTATCCAGCTTACGCACTGTTTCTTCGTGAAAATCTTTGGCCGTAGGCGCTTTGTGAAAATACAGATACCCTCCGAATAACTCGTCTGCACCTTCCCCAGAAAGCACCATTTTAATCCCTAGGGATTTAATGGCTCTAGCCATCAAATACATAGGCGTTGAAGCGCGTATGGTGGTAATGTCATAAGTCTCTAAGTTATAAACTACATCGCGAATAGCATCTAAACCTTCTTGAATGGTAAATTTAATTTCGTGGTGCACAGTGCCGATATGCTCAGCAACTTTTTGCGCAGCAGCTAAATCTGGCGACCCTTCTAAACCTACAGAAAAGGAGTGCAATTGTGGCCACCATGCCGCTTGTTTATCATCACTTTCTACGCGTTTTGCAGCGTATAATTTTGCTAAAGCAGAAGTAACTGAAGAATCTAGACCTCCAGAAAGTAACACCCCATAAGGCACATCACTCATCAATTGTCGGCGCACTGCTGCAGCAAGCGCATCGTGGATATCATCAATGCTTGTGGTGTTGTCTTTTACTGCATCAAACTCCATCCAGTCGCGACTATACCATTGTACAGGAGCTTCATCTGTACTTAGCAAATAGTGGCCCGGTGGGAAAAGCTCAATCTTTGAACAAACGCCCTCTAATGCTTTTAATTCTGAGGCAACATAGAAAGTACCATGCTGGTCCCATCCCATATATAAAGGGATAATCCCCATATGATCTCGCGCAACAAAGTAAGTGTCTTCTTGGGTATCATAGATGGCAAAGCCAAAGATCCCGTTCATTTCATCGACAAAGGCTGGTCCTTTTTCTTGATATAAGGCCAGAATCACTTCGCAGTCAGAGGCAGTTTTAAAATCGTACTTCCCCTCAAACTGTTGACGCAATTCTTTGTGGTTATAGATTTCTCCATTTGCTGCTAAGACATAGCGACCATCTTCACTGTATAAAGGTTGATTCCCAGAAGTAGGATCAACAATAGCAAGACGCTCATGTCCCATAAGGGCTTTATCATTGGAAAAAATCCCGCTCCAATCTGGACCGCGGTGACGAATTCTTTTTGACATTTCAAGGATTTGCGGACGCAAATCTTCAGAAGTTTGCCTTAAATCAAAAGCACATACTATACCACACATAGTTTATTATTTTACAGCAAATCTATGGTGTATGTATTAATTATCAACTAAAAAAGATGTAATTGGTTGATTTTTTAAATCAAAAAATAAAATAAAGATGATAAGCTAAAGGAAACGTAGGGATTTCACTGTTTTCACTTAAGGATTTAAAGCGACTTACTTTTTACGTTGATAGACTATATTACCATCAACAACAGTGGCGAGGACTTCTGCAGACAATATAGCCGATTCGTTAATGGTCATGATATCCTCTGTCAAAAGAACAAAGTCAGCTACTTTTCCCACTTCAATACTTCCCTTTTGTTGCTCTTCAAAATTAGCATAAGCTGCCCAGATTGTCATCCCTTTTAATGCTTCAGAACGCGTTAAGGCGTTCTCCATTTGGTATCCTCCAATTGGCCTCCCTTCTGTATCTCTTCTAGCAACCGCGGCATAAAAAGTATTAAGGGGATTAACTTTTTCTACTGGAAAATCTGTCCCTAAAGCCACTTTCCCCGACCAATCCAATAGTTCTTTAAAGGTATAAGCCGTTTGCACTCTTTCTTCCCCTAGACGCTCGTCTGCCCATTCCATATCGCTTGTGGCGTGGGTAGGCTGAACAGAAGGAATCACCTTTGGTCCAAATTTTTCAAGATCTTCCTTTTCGACCACTTGAGCGTGTTCTACTCTCCATCGTGGATCTGTACTTGTTGCTAATGCTTTTTCATAAGCATCTAAGACAACTTGGTTAGCAGCATCCCCAATAGCGTGGGTATTCATTTGAAAGCCTTTCTCTGCTAATAGATAAGCGAGGCGCTCGATCTCTTCTGGAGTTGTTAAGAATAAACCCTTGTTGTTTTTAGCATCAGAATAAGGTTTTTTTAAGGCTGCCCCTCTACTCCCTAAAGCACCATCTGCATATACTTTTACCGAACGAATGGTTAATCGCTCTGATTGGGTAATGCCCTTTTCAAGGTAATGTGCTAAATTTTCTTCGTTATTAGAAATCATTCCATATACCCTAATCTTAAGCTCTTTTGCATTGTGTAAGCTGTCGATTAATTCTAAGACATCTCTGTTTAAGCCGGCATCATCTACCGTAGTTAAACCGTATTTAAATGAAATTTCTTCTGCTTTTTTTAGTCCGCGAATTTTCTTCTCTGTAGAAGGCGCTGGTAAAATTGCATAAGCAAGATCAGAAGCCTTATCGATTAAAACCCCAGACGGCTGTCCGTCGACTAAGATCACTTCTCCTCCCTCTACTTTGGTTTCAGCGGTAATGTTTGCTTTTTCAAGTACGGCACTACTCACATATGCCGCGTGCCCATCAACTCTTTCTAAGATAACTAACTTCCCGGGGAAAGCTTGATCCAGAACCTCTTTGGTGGGGAAAACTTTATTCACCCATAAATTTTGATCCCAGCCACGCCCCAGGATGACATCGTCATTTACTTCTGATTGATGCTTCTTTATGCGGGAAACCAACTCTTCGAGACTTTTCACTCCCCTTAGATCCACCTGCTCCTGGGTCATCCCCAATTGATAAAAATGGCAATGCGCATCAATAAAGCCTGGATAAACCGGTAAGCCTTTTAAGTCAAGCACCGCAGCGGCATTAAATTGTCCTACTAAATCCTCTTGCCCTACTGCGATAATTTTACCGTCTTTAACAACAACTGCAGAGACTACGTCAAAGTTTTCGTTAGCGGTATAAACTTTAGCATTGTGAATGATTAAATCAGCGTTGTAATTATTACAAGATAAAGCTAACACGCTAAGCAATAAAAGAGCAAATATTTTTTTCATGAGGTACAATTTCTAGACAAAAATAACAGAAAGGAGCAGATTAGAAAGCAAGATCAAAATTATATCTTCCACCCAGCATAATTTGCGTTCCATATACAGCATAGTTTGCCCATTGATAAAGGGATTCATTTAGGAGGTTTTCTCCTTTAACAAAGACTTCCCAGCGTTCGTTTAATTGATACTGAAGATTGACATCCATTTGCGTAAAAGCATCCAAATCCTCTATCAAGACTGGTGCATCTGATAAATCTTGCCCTAAGAAATTATCTCTAAATGCATTCTGTCTTTCGCCAATATGCTTGACATACCACTGTAGGTAGAACTTTTGTCCTAATTTGAAAGTTCCGTTAAAATGAACCGACAACTGCGGGAGGTTAAATGCTGTTTGTTGAAAAAGCGGACTAGCTTCGGTGACATTGTCAAAAGTAAAATCGGCATAGCGTGCCTTAAACTGTAGTCTTCCTCCATTTTTAAAGGCTGCGCCTAATTGAGCTTCTACACCCATTTTATGCAAATTCGCATAAACTACCTCAAAGGCATTCGCATAACGGTAGGGCACCACGTTCAATCGATCGACATCAATTCCTAAGTTTTGATACAGGGCTTGCTTTTCGTTTTGCTCATAAAATAAATTCCATTGAAACTCCCAGCCTGCCGCAAACTTAGAGCGCGTTCCTAACTGCGCTTGATAAGGAATATTCGAGGTTTGCAATTGAATGGCTGGCGCAACATAGGGATTGACATGTGTAAATGACCTAAAACTATTTTGCTGCAATGTTCCGGTTAAATTTAAAAAGGGTGCAAAATTTCCTTTTTGTGGTCGATAAGACAAGGCTAATTCTGGATAAATAAAGAAGTTGTTTTCTTCGAACTCATCCCCTATTCCCATGACGGCTTTTGCCCCTACTTTAAATTTGAAGTTGCCATTGATTTTACTTGCAAAAAGAGACAGCCTTGCATTTCCTGCGCTATAGTCTATCGCTTCTCGCGTATAAAAATCTTCTGCAAAAGAAGTAGAGAGATAACTAACTTCTGGCAACATAGAGATGGCCACTCCCCCCCATAACACCTGAAGCTTTGACGAAAAATCTATTTCAATTTCTGAGGTGCCAAACGCATCTGTTGTCAAATAAGAATCTAAAGACAGGCGCTTTACCACTGGATTATACCACTGCCAAGCAGAACTTACAGAGAGATAATTTAGATTTTGTTGTGGCTGGATTTGCGCCAAGATAAAATCATCTTCTAAAGGGTTGCGTAACCCATAGAAAGATTGTCGGTGTTGGCGAAAATTGATTTGGGAAAATGAATTGCGCTTTGTGGTCGCATATTGATGCGATACATTTAACAAGAAGTTACTTTGCTCACTGTCTAACTGCACTTTTTCCATTGGTTTTAACAAACCATTGAAATAAACCATCCAATCGATTTTTTGACGGCGATCGATATTAAAATTAGTCGTATACTCAAACAATAATTGATTGTAATTCCCAAAACCAAGACTCCCACCAGAATTAAACTGCGGCTTTTGCTTTTTGGGCTTTAACTTTCTTGCGCTGCCTTTAGAAGGGATAAAAGTCGAGGCAACTGGAACCGAGAAAATACTGTATTCGACTGCTTTTTTTGGCGCGACAATAGAGTCGATGGTGGCGGGACTTTCTCTTAGCTTAAACACATCTTGCAAACTAGGAGTATAGGACTTGATGACCGTTACTTCTTGCGTACCTAAGTCCTCTTCTTCTTGTGCCACAGCATAAGTAGAGAGAAGAATACAAATCAATAAGTACTTTAATCTATTCATTTGAAGAGGTTGCTACATCAATCGAAGCATTGTTTTTTGCTTCAACTGTTTTTATGTTTTCTAAATCTTTTTTTGCTTCTTGAATCACTGCTGGAAACTGACTAAAGTTCTCTAAGATGGATTCTAAAATATAGGTCGCTTGAAAAGCATCATCTAGTTGATAAAAGTTCTTTGACATTAACAACAAGCTCTTTGCTCCCCAACTGGGGTAGCCGCCATAATTTTGCGCGATGT
>JBELLO010000069.1:0-7136 GCA_042096495.1 Candidatus Arcticimaribacter sp. | reverse complement strand
GACGAAAAGTATACCACACGTTATATCGGGTCGATGGTTTCTGACATTCACCGCAATATGTTAAAAGGCGGATTGTATTTATACCCTACAAACGCGAAGTCTCCACTAGGGAAATTAAGACTCTTATACGAATGTAATCCCGTGGCATTTATTGTCGAACAGGCCGGGGGAGAAGCCATTAGTATGGACCAACGGATAATGGAAATTGACCCCAACACCTTGCATCAACGCGTTCCTTTCTTTTGTGGGAACAAAGAAATGGTCGCCACCTTAAAATCTTATCTCTAGTTCACTTTATTTTTCGACCTCAATTTTTAAGCGATTTGAGTAATCCCCTTTTGGCTTGCAAAGCCTAGATGGGCTAAATTGCTTATCTTCCTTAAAAATTAATGTATGCGAATTTCGATAGGCCCAGCTGCTTTAATTACCGCTGCCTTTATCGGTCCTGGAACCATTACCCTCTGTATTTTAGCGGGGGTTACGCATGGGTTCAGTTTGTTGTGGGCCATGCTGTTGTCGGTTATCATCACGATTTTTATCCAAAACACTGCGGCGCGAATCGCATGGACGACTCGAAAGGGATTAGCGCAGAGTAGCCTCGAGCAGAGTAATCATCCTGTCATTAGATTATTGTTAGGGTTGTTATTGATCGGGGCGATATTGATTGGGAATGCCGCTTATGAAGCGGGGAATCTGTCGGGAGCTTTAATCGGTTTAAAGGGAATCCTCTCTATGGAAAAGCTCACCTTTGGCGGGAGCCTAGACTGGTTTCCGTTACTTTTAGGATTGGGTGTAGGAGGTTTGTTAGTAGTGGGAAGTTTTCGTTTTTTAAAAAATAGTTTGATCGCCATAGTGGTGTTAATGAGTGTTTCTTTTTTATTGACCGCCATCATGACCAAACCCGATTTAGGCTTATTGCTACAAGGCTTGTTCGTTCCTTCATTTAAAACAGAGGAGATTTTAACCATCGTTGGCTTATTGGGAACCACAGTAGTGCCTTATAATTTATTTTTACATGCTGCGCTAGTGGCGCAATCGCCAAATGTACCTTTCGCTGCGATTAAAAAAGATACTTTAGTCGCCATAGGGCTGGGGGGAATCATCTCCTTATGCATTATCATTTCTGCCGCTGCCTTAGAAGGTACAGCGGTTAAAAATGCCCTTGACTTAGGGAAAGCCCTTGAGCCCCTCTATGGAACTGCCGCACCTTTATTGTTGCAATTTGGTTTTTTTGCTGCTGGCTTAACTTCTGCATTAACGGCGCCAATGGCGGCTGCTTTTGTGGTGTCAGAATGCTTTAGCATGCCAAAAGACGGCTGGAGTTATCGCATCACCGCCTTTGCGGTTTTAGCGGTAGGGGTTTATTTTACAACCACGGGAATTGTCCCCATTGAAATCATCCGTTTTGCACAAATCGCCAATGGGATTTTGTTGCCTGTTATCGGCTTGCTGCTGTTATTCATGGTGAATAACAGCCAGCTCATGCGTGGAGCTACACCCTCAAAATTGCAGAACAGCTGTTTTATTTTGATCGAACTCTTTTTTATTTTTTTAGGAACGAAAAGTTTAGGCTTAATATTTTGATGCAAAAAATAGATCTCAATTGTGATGTAGGCGAAGGAACAGGAAACGATGCCGCTTTAATGCCTTTTATTTCTTCTTGTTCGATAGCTTGTGGGGGGCATTTTGGCAATGCCAAAACAATCGCCGCCACCTTAGCTTTAGCAGCGCAAAATAAGGTCAAAACTGGTGCACATCCGGCCTATCCTGACCCACAAAACTTTGGGCGAAAATCCATGGATCTTACTTTAACTGAATTGCAAGATGCGTTGCGGGAGCAATTGGATTTATTTTTTGGTTTGTGTCCAGCCGTTAACCATATCAAACCCCATGGCGCTTTGTACAACGACCTTTTTGAGAATGAGGAAAAGGCTATGGCTGTCGTAGAAGTATTTGCGGCATATAAGCCCAAGATAAAAGTTTACTGCGCCCCTAAAAGTGCGCTGGCGACTGCAGCTAAAGCCGCAGGTCTTATTCCCGTTTTAGAAGGTTTTGGGGATAGGGCATATCAACCAAACAGAGCTTTAGTTCCACGCAAAAATCCCCTAGCTACCTTTACCCAAAAAGAACAAATCACCCAACAAGTACTGGGGATCATCCAACAAGCAGAAGTGACCGGATTAGAAGGAGAAAGAATTCCCCTAAAAGTCAATACCATTTGTTTGCATGGCGATGGTAAAAATGTACAGGAGAACCTTTCATATTTGATCAAGACCTTAACACAAAAAAGCATTGCTGTTGAAGCCTACTAATATTTTATGGATCAATAAAAAGGTGGTTTCCCTTTGCTTTGAGACAACGACTGGTCTTGCTATTAGTGTTTTAAGAAAAACCTTACTGCAAGATTTTCCCTCCTTAGAAGAAGTGACCCATAGCTTTGATCGGGTAAACTTATTGTTTAAAAGTTCCATCGAAGAAGAAACGATTTTAAAGACGATAGCGCAATTAGACTGGGATCAATTGAAGCGGGAGCAGCCCGCTTACTATTGGGAAATTCCGATCTGTTTTGACGAGCAATACCCTAATGATTTAGCCCAAATTTTTCAAGGAAATCAAAACGCCATTGACCACTATAGAAGCACTTTTTTATCCGCTACCTATTATTTAGAATTTTATGGCTTTTTACCGGGTTTTGGGTACCTCTCTGGTTTGCCTCAACAATGCCATTTAGACCGAAAGTTAACCGCTAATCGAAAGACGCTAAAAGGTACCGTCGCCGTAGGGGGAGAGCAGGTAGGTGTTTACCCCCAAAACAGCCCTGGGGGCTGGCAATCCATAGGGTATAGTCCGCTGCCATGGATACAAGCCCAACAAGCGCCCTATGTTTTTATTCAACCAGGAGAGGCGATTCGTTTTGTAACCGTTAATCTTCAAGAATGTAAAGCGATCGCAAAGGCGATTGAAATAGGGGTCTATCAACCTAAAAAAGTACTGCTATGATTAAAGTGATCGAAGCAGGCTTTTATACGACCATTCAAGATCAAGGTCGCTTTGGTTTCCGGCACTTGGGGGTGCCTATTTCTGGACCCATGGATGGCAAAGCCTTTAGGCTAGCGAATGCGCTTTTGCCGTTGAAAGATGAGCAAATGGTTCTCGAATGTACCCTAACGGGCCCAACCCTTGAAATCAATGTGCCTTTGCGTTTTGTCGTAACTGGAGCGACCGTCCCTATTGATTTAGATAGGCAGCCTTGCGGAATGAACCAAGTCCATTTTGCGCCAAAGGGCAGTAGGTTAAAGCTTGGGAAAGTAAGCACTGGAGTGCGGTTTTATCTGCGATTCGAAGCGATTTTTGACCTCCCAAAATATTTTGATAGTGTTTCTTTTTATCCCGCCTTAGGAAGCTCTAGTCGCTTAGAAAAAGGAGATCAGATGTCGATTGTTTCCTTTCCAAATCGCACTGACGTTGCCCATGCAAAAGTCAATATCGCCCAAGATTATTTTCGCTCTGCTACACTTGATGTACAGCCCGGGCCAGATTGGGAAAGCCTTTCCGCGGTACAGCAAAAACAATTATTGGAAGAAACACATAAGGTCCTTGCCCATAATCGCATGGGCTATCGTTTAAGTAGTACCATTGTTGTCGCGGCACCACAATTGTTAAGTCAGTTGATTTTACCCGGTATGGTGCAATTAACCCCCAGCGGAGAATTACTGATTGCCACAGCTGATTGCCAAGTGTCAGGTGGATACCTGCAAGTCCTTTTTCTGGCTGAAGAAGCCCTAGCTGTTTTAGTACAAAAAAGAGAAGGGGAGCAGCTTACTTTTCGAAATATACTTCCTCAAAAGGAACCCTAAATTGTGGCCCATAAACCCCGCCTTTTCCGCGAATGCCACAGCTAATTACCATGGTAATCATCGCTTCCTTAGGCAAGCCTAAAATAGCTTTTACCCTTTTTGAATCGAAGCCCTCCATGGGACAGGTGTCATAATTATTGGCAGCCATGCTGAGCATGAAATTTTGTGCAGCAAGTGCTGTACTTTTATGGGCGATAATGTCGATATCGCTTTGTAAAACTTGGCGATACATGGGTTTTGATATTCCCTGTAGCGTGGCAAATAATCTTTTCAACATCCCTAATACCCCTAAAAAGTCTGTGTAAATTGTGGGAATGATTTTAGTGTAATAATTTTTCGCCATTCTTTGGCGTTTGGTATCGCGCACTTCCTGTTGGTCGAATTGTTTTTTTAGAAACGCAAGGTTCGCTTTTGCCCGCTCTTTCCACTTGTCTTTTCTGGCGACTGCCACCACAAATTGTTGCGCAGTGCGTGCGGCATTTTGATTTAAGCAGGCTTTCGCCAAAGCTTTTTTAGTATCCTCTTGGCTTACATGATAAAACTCCCACAGCTGTAAATTACTGCTGGTCGGGGCAAGGGTAGCTTGACGGATACATTCTTTTACAATAGCTGAATCAATCGATTTATTAGGGTCATAAACCCTTACTGATCTTCTGTAAGCGATAGCTTCTTGAAGGGATTTCTCGGGCATTTAAATGCGGTTTAATAGTTTTTTTAACCATCCAAAAGAGGTCGGGTAGGGAGCATAACGGACAAAAGGATCTATCCAAGTCCCTCTTTTTATAAAGGGTTTAAAGTGGGTGAAAGCATTAAATGAATTTTTCCCGTGATAGGCGCCTAATCCGCTATATCCAACCCCACCAAATGGGAGTTTATCATTTACAAATTGAATCACGCTATCATTGGCTACGCCTCCACCATAAGAATAACGATGAAAGATGTCTTTAATAAACTTTTTGCGTTTTGAAAAAACATAAAAGCCTAGCGGACGCTCATAGGCATCGATAATTGGATTGAGTTCACTTTCATTTGAATAGCTAAGCACAGGCAGGATGGGGCCAAAGATTTCTTCGGCCATAGTGGGATGTTGGGCATTATCAACTTCTAAAAGGGTAGGCCCAAAATAAAGGGTTTTACTATCGCAGTCACCTCCATAAACCAAGTCACTTCCTTTGATTAAATCGACCAAACGGTCAAAGTGTTTTTGGTGTGCGATACGGCCATAACTATGGGCAGTAGAAGCATCTTCTCCATAGGCGCTTTTGATTTCTTCGACTAGGGCTTTGATTAGAGGTGCTTTGATACTTTCGTCAACTAAAAGGTAATCCGGTGCAATACAGGTTTGTCCACAGTTGACATATTTCCCCCAAACAATTCTTTTTGCCGTTAATTGTATAGGTGCTGAAGCATCGACGATACAAGGGTTTTTCCCGCCTAATTCTAGGATCGTAGGGGTAAGGTGACTAGCAGCGGCTTTTGCGATTATTTTTCCTATCTGAGTACTCCCTGTAAAAATGATGTGATCCCAGCGATGTTCTAACAGTTCTTTTGCAACGCTAGCACCTCCATTGACGATTGTTACATGTTGGGGGTCAAACGCTTTTGCAACTAAATCAGCGAGTAAGGCGGCTGTTTTAGGTGCGTGTTCAGAAGGCTTTAAGACCACAGTGTTTCCTGCGGCAACCGCTCCTATTAATGTAGCTAAAGACAATTGGAAAGGGTAGTTCCATGGACTTATCTGTAAGCAAAGACCATAGGGTTCTGGTATTAAATAGTCCTTAGAAGGGAAATTCAATGGAGATGATTTTATGCGTTTTGGCTTTGACCACAACTCCAGATTATTAATCATGGTTTTTAATTCTGCCATCACCACAAAATACTCAGTTAGATAAGCCTCGAATTCTGCCTTACCCAAATCTTGAAAAAGAGCATCTGTAATCGTATTTTCTGCTTGCTTTAATACCTGTTGAAAACGTTTTAAACTATCTTTACGGTAAGAAACGTTTTTTGTTTGTTGGGTCTTAAAAAATGCGCGATGATTTTTGTGAATTTCGTGTATTTTCATTCGGTCTTTTAATAATGTTTGAAAATAGACATCTTTTTTGAATAACAAACTAGCGCATGTCAACTAATCTTTAATTTTGTTCGATTAAATTGACTTAGGCATCTGCGTTTTTATAAATTTAAACAACTGATATTAAATAACTTAAATTAAAAATTCAGCCTTTAGGCATAAGAGTAAAAATTCTTTTAAACACAACTTCTTTTTAAAGGATTTTATTTTCGTAAGACATTATATTTCATGGAACTCAACAAATACAGCAAAGCGGTCACGCAAGACCCCACTCAGCCAGCAGCACAAGCGATGTTGCACGCCATTGGTTTAACAGACGAAGACTTTAAAAAACCTTTGATTGGTATCGCCAGTACAGGTTATGAAGGTAACCCTTGTAACATGCACTTAAACGATCTATCCGTAGATATTAAAAAAGGGGTTCAAGCAGCCGATTTGGTTGGCCTTATTTTCAATACCATTGGGGTAAGTGACGGGATTTCTATGGGAACTCCTGGAATGCGTTTTTCTTTGCCTTCTCGTGATGTCATCGCAGACTCTGTTGAAACAGTAGTGCAAGCGATGTCATATGACGGCGTCGTAACTGTAGTAGGTTGTGATAAAAATATGCCTGGTGCCTTAATGGCGATGTTGCGTTTAAACCGCCCCAGTATATTAGTTTATGGAGGAACTATCGCGCCTGGTTGTCACAAAGACAAAAAATTAGATGTCGTTTCTGCTTTTGAAGCTTGGGGTGAAAAAGTTGCCGGAACAATCGACGAAAAAGAATACAAAGAAGTTGTTCGCAATGCTTGTCCGGGTGCCGGTGCTTGTGGTGGAATGTATACAGCAAACACCATGGCCTCTGCAATTGAAGCCTTAGGGATGGCTTTGCCTTATAACTCTTCTAATCCTGCCGTTAGCCCAGATAAAAAAGCAGAATGTGAGCGTGTAGGTAGCGCTTTACGCCATTTAGTTCAACAAGATATTAAGCCAAAAGATGTAGTGACGAGAAAGTCGCTTGAAAACGCCATTCGTTTGATCGCTGTTTTAGGAGGATCAACCAATGCTGTTTTACACTTTTTGGCGATTGCCAAAGCAGCCGAAATTGAATTTACCATAGACGATTTCCAAGCCATTATGGACAAAACTCCATTTCTTGCGGACTTAAAGCCTAGTGGAAAATACCTAATGGAAGACTTACACAACGTAGGTGGCGTTCCAGC
>JBELLO010000068.1:0-7199 GCA_042096495.1 Candidatus Arcticimaribacter sp. | reverse complement strand
CCTTTTGCTTACACTACAGACAATGCTGCAATGATTGGGATTGTAGGATATTTTAAATACAACGAACAACAATTTGCGGCCTTAGATCAAAGTGCTACAGCAAGATTACCGCTATAAATGGATTTATTCTTTCTTCCCAGTTTAACACAAAACGATGCAACTGTAATCTTTCCAAAAGAAGAGAGCAAGCATATCGCTAGAGTCATGCGTAAAAATGTGGGTGAGCTACTTCATGTAACCAATGGGAAAGGACTCGAAATGACCATTGAATTACAACAAATAGGGCAAAGCAAAGTGATCGGGAAAAGCATTCAAACGACTAATCATCCGCCGCTCCCCTATCAATTACACCTGGCGGTCGCTCCCACAAAAAACATCAGCCGTTTTGAATGGTTTCTTGAAAAAGCAACAGAAATTGGGATTCATCAAATAACACCGCTCTTATGCGACCACTCTGAACGAAAGGTCGTAAAACAAGAAAGGCTAGAGAAAATCATCATCGCTGCACTCAAACAATCCAAACAATTCTACAAGCCTGTGCTCAACCCTTTAACTTCTTTAAAAGATTTTGTTGCTGCGCAACCAAAGGGGTACATCGCCCATTGCCACCCCGGGGAAAAAGAAAGTTTCTTTGGCGCGATAGCGGCTAAAGGCAATATTACCGTACTTATCGGTCCAGAGGGGGATTTTAGCAATAAAGAAGTTGATTTAACCTTAGAAAACAATTATAAGGCGATCAGTCTGGGGGAACAACGTTTACGCACAGAAACAGCGGCAATAGTTGCAACCCATACGGTGGCGTTAAAAGCACAATAATTTTTATTCCTATCTTTAAGTCATGAAACCATCTTCTATTGCTCAAGGTATACTTCAAGCTATTTTATATCTATTTCTTTTGGCGGTCGGGGTTTATGCATTGTATCTATTACAATCGCTTATAACCTATATTATAATCGCCGCTGTTATCTCTTTGATAGGAAGACCAATTACGGTGTTTTTAAGGACCAAATTAAAATTTGGGAATACCACGGCAGTCGTTACTACCATGGCATTATTTATCCTGCTCCTATTTGGCTTACTTTCACTATTTGTCCCTCTAATCTTACAACAGGGAGAGAACCTTTCGCTCTTAGACGTAGAAGCCTTAGAGGGTAAAATTACTCGCCTCTTTGGTGAGATTTCGGCTTATTTTAACTGGGATCAAAGCAGTTGGAAAAGTTGGTTTTTAGAAAAAGATTGGATGAATACCCTTAATCTAGATGCGCTTCCAGAATTCCTCAATGCTGTTTTAGGCTGGTTAAGTGGGTTTACTATTGCGCTCTTCTCAATAGTGTTTATTTCATTCTTTTTATTAAAAGATGCACGGCTAATGCAGCGTTCAGTTTTCTTATTTATTCCATTAAAAAATCACAAAAGAATAACGGATTCTTTTGAAAAAATTAAAGATCTCTTATCGCGCTATTTTATTGGATTACTGCTTCAGATTACGATTCTCTTTGTGATTTACAGTATAGTATTGGGCATCTTTGGGATCAAAAATGCCTTGATCATTGCGTTTTTATGCGCCTTACTCAATTTGATCCCTTATGTAGGTCCATTAATTGGCGCAGTATTGATGTTAGTGCTTACCATGACCGCTAATCTAGAGGCAGATTTTAGTAGCGTGATCTTACCGAAAAGTATTTATGTCATGATCGGCTTTACCATAGGACAAATGATTGATAATTTCTTTAGTCAGCCGTATATTTTCTCTACTTCGGTGAAATCACACCCCTTAGAAATTTTTATTGTCATTATGATGGCTGGAATTCTTTTTGGCACCATAGGCCTTATTGTTGCCATTCCGTGTTATACCGCATTAAAGGTTATTTTTAAGGCATTTTATGCCGAAAATAAAATCGTACAATCCTTGACAAAAGACATATGAAAAAGCATCTCCTTTTATTCTTGAGTTTATCCCTTTTAACTCTAGGAAACCCTATTAGCGCGCAAAAACTTTCTCGTACCGAGAAAAAAATTGTCGCAAAAGTGAACAGCTATGATCAAGAGGCCATTGACTTTCTTGAAAAAGTAGTTAACATCAATAGCGGTACTATGAATCTCGAGGGCGTAAAAGCAGTAGGAGAAGTTTTTGATGATGCATTTAAGGAAATTAACTTTGCAACGCAATGGATCGAAATGCCCGAAGAGATGAATCGCGCGGGACACTTATTTGCATCTATTAAAGGAAATAAAGGAAAGAAACTCCTACTTATAGGCCACTTAGACACCGTTTTTGAAGCAGACAGCCCCTTTCAAACTTTTGACCGAAAAGACAGCATAGCTTATGCTCCCGGGGGGAACGATATGAAAGGAGGGAATGTAGTAATTCTCTATGCTTTAAAAGCCTTACAAGATCTCAATCTATTAAACGATGCTAGTATAACGGTGGCTTATACTGGAGACGAAGAACGAACAGGTAAACCCTTATCCATTTCTAGAAAAGATTTAATCGAAGCAGCAAAAGCGTGCGATATAGCGCTAGGGTTTGAAACGGCGACAGGTTTTAACAATGCCACTATTGCTAGAAGAGGCGCCTCTGGCTGGAAAGTTGAAACCGCCGGAAAACGCGCCCATTCATCTGGGGTTTTTAGCGAGCGTACTGGAGCCGGAGCTATTTTTGAAATGGGACGCATCCTACATCAATTTTATGAAGAGGTTCGCGGAGAAGAATACCTGACGTTTAATCCCGGAAATCTTTTAGGAGGAACCTTTGTAGATTATGCCCCTTTAAAAAGTAGTGGCTCTGCCTATGGAAAAACAAATGTAGTAGCACAAACGGCTGTTGTTCACGGGGGATTGCGTTTCATTTCTGAAGAACAAAAAGAAAATGCAAGGGCTAAAATGCGCGCCATTGTTGATAATCATCTACCTAGTACAAATGCGACGATCACTTTTACAGATAGCTATCCTGCGATGGGCCCTACAGAAGAAAACAAGGCCTTATTACAACAATTGAGTGAGGTGAGTGAAGCCCTGGGCTTTGGAGAGGTTGCCGCTTATGATCCTGGGCGACGCGGGGCTGCTGACATTTCTTTTGTAGCAGATTATGTCGATGGTTTAGATGGATTAGGCAGCATGGGAACTGGTGCCCACACCCCACAAGAAACGGTTAATCTCAATACTTTTAACGATCTAATTCAGCGAACTGCTGTCTTTATCTATCGCTTGACAAGAGACTAGCGATAGCGTTTAGCCATTTCTTGTAAGGCCTCTATAGAGGCCAAAAATTCTTGCTTCATTTGCTGCACTAAGTCTTTTACAGGCAACACATTTTTAATAGACGTTACCCCCTGCCCTGCCGACCAGATGGTCTTCCATGCTTTTGCTTCAGCTTTAGCTGCGTCTAATTCACTGCCAAAGTCTATCTTTTTTGAGTTGCCCCACATTTCTTCGGTAATTCCCATCGCTTCTAAGCTGGGGCGTAAAAAGTTTGCACTCACTCCAGATACCGCTGCGGTATAGACAATATCACTAGCGCTGCTATCGATGATCATTTGGCGATAGCCATCATCAGCATTAGACTCTTCTACATTGATAAAGCGGGTGCCCATATAGGCTAAATCAGCCCCCATTTGCAAGGCAGATGCGACATCTCTACCGTTTGAAATACAACCCGACAATAGAATGGTTTTATGATAGAAAGAGCGTACTTCTGCCACGAGTGACATGGGGTTGGTCACCCCTGCATGACCTCCCGCTCCCGCAGAAACAAGGATTAAGCCGTCTACACCAGCTTCAGCTGCTTTTTCGGCATGGCGCTTTTTAATGATGTCGTGAAAGACTAAACCGCCATAGCTATGCACCGCATCAACCAATTGTGATACCGCACCTAAAGAAGTAATAATCAAGGGGACTTTGTGTTTAACACAAATGGCTAGATCTGCTTCTACCCTAGGGTTAGATTGATGCACAATCAAATTCACCCCAAAAGGGGCTGCCTTCTTTCCCGTCTCTGCTTCAAAAGCAGCGAGGGCCTCTTTTATTTCTATTACCCAAGATTCAAAGCCGTCTGTGCTGCGTTGATTTAAGGCAGGAAAGGTTCCTACTATCCCATTTTTACAACACTCAATGACCAATTGTGGGCCTGAGATAAGAAACATAGGAGCCGCAACAACTGGCAAAGATAACTGGTCTATAAAAGCTGCTTTCATCTTACTTTTTTAATAATAAAGTCCATTCAAAAGAAAACTTAGAGACCATTTGATCTTGTTGATTCATCCCAGTAGCATGTAACCAAACTGTTTGTGGTTCTCCCGTCTCAACAAGGGTTTTAATAGCATTGCGGGCTTCTTCGCCTTGATCGCAATGGAAATTGATTCTTCCGGTGGCTTTCTTAGTAAAAGTCGCTTTATTGTTCAAAACCAGCATAGAAATGTTTTTCCCCGATTCCCTAATCTCTTTTGTCAAGAGGATGCCAGTAGGGAACTCTGCCGCCATTCCTTGTACCGCCCAAAACATCGAACTGTAGGGGTTTTGATTGATCCAACGGTGTTTGATACTAGCCGTAGCACCTTGATCATCTATATGGGTTAATCGCACACCACATATCCATGCGGCAGGAAGTTTCATCAAAGTAAATAAAGTGTACTTAAAATATTTCATTCTAATTCAATAAGTGTCGAATTTAATGCTTATTTATTGATTGCTAAAGGAAATCAACTTTTTAATTGCCTTTTAAAAGCGCCTTTAAAGCCCAATAAAATCTGTTATATTTAAGTCAAAATATACACACCTTGAACAGTTTAGTTTTCTCAAAAAAGATAAAAAGTCCCTTCTTTCTTCTCCTCCTTTTAGCAGCACAATTTTCATTCGCACAAAACAACAGTTTAAGCTTAGATAAAGTAGAGCCTCCTCACTGGTGGATCGGTATGGAGCGAGAAGAATTACAACTATTAGTTTATGCTAAAGACATAGGAGAAGCCTCTATAAAAATCAATGATCCAGAGGTAGAAGTAATTAAAATCACTCCAGGAAAAAGTAACAATTACCTTTTTATCGATTTAGTGATTAAAAGGCAAGCCAAAGCGGGTACAGTATTCCTTCAGTTTTTTAAAGAGGAAAGACTCATTTATACCCATCCTTATGAGCTTAAAAAACGTTTAAAAGACAAGAACGATTATCTAGGATTTGATTATACAGATGCTATTTATTTAATCACCCCAGATCGATTTGCAAATGGTAACCCAGCAAATGACAGCTTTGACACTTTAACTGAAACTGGGATCAACCGGCAAGATGATTATGCACGACATGGCGGGGATATTGCAGGGATAACAAATCATCTAGATTATATCGCAGATTTAGGCTTTACCGCGTTGTGGTCTTCTCCGCTTTTGATCAACGATATGCCAGAGCAATCTTATCACGGCTATGCGATTACAGATTTGTACCAGGTCGATCCGCGTTTTGGTTCCCTAGAAGAATACAAGCAACTCGCTAATGCAGCCCAACAAAAAGGGATCAAATTGATCATGGATCAAGTTGCAAATCACTGCGGCTTAAACCACTGGTGGATGAAAGATCTTCCCTTTTCAGATTGGGTGAATTTTCAAGAAGGATTTGAAAAAGACCAGCCCATTACCACTTCAAATCATCGTCGAACAACGAACCAAGATCAGTATGCTAGTAACTATGATAAGGCTTTGATGAATCAAGGGTGGTTTGTCCCTCAAATGCCGGATTTAAACCAACAAAATCCTTTCCTATCAACTTATCTTATACAAAACAGTATCTGGTGGATTGAGACCTTACAACTGGGTGGAATTCGACAAGATACTTATCCCTATCCTGATAAGAATTTTATGGCTCAGTGGGCTAAAGCCATTAGGACAGAATACCCTAACTTCTCTATCGTGGGAGAAGAATGGAGCTATAACCCTTTACTTATCGCCTACTGGCAAGATGGAAAAACAAATAAAGATGGTTATCGTTCCTACTTGAGTCATAGCATGGATTTTGCCCTACAAAAAGCCATACAAAATGGTTTGACAAACAAAGAATCATGGGACAAAGGTTTGATCGAAATCTATGAAGCTCTTGCGAATGATTTTACTTATGCAGACCCAAAACGATTGATGGCTTTTCTAGACAATCACGATATGGATCGCGCTTTTACACAATATAGAGAAGATCCCAGCTTGCTTAAGATGGCACTGGCTACTTTACTTAGCCTTCCTCGAGTACCGCAACTCTATTACGGGACAGAAATTTTAATGGACAACACCGCTAAACCGCATGATCACGGATTAATCAGAACAGATTTTCCAGGGGGATGGAAAGAGGATCCCATTAATGCCTTTAAAAATTTTGGATTAAGTAAAGATCAAACAAGCCTAAAGTCTTTTCTTAGAATACTTTTAAATCACAGAAAAGAAAGTCCAGCTGTACTAGAAGGAAAGATAGTACATTTTGCGCCATTTGATGGTGTTTATGTCTTGTTTAGACTTCATCCACAAGAGAACTTAATCTTAGTGATTAACAAGAATATGGAACCCATTGATATTGACTTAAACAGATTTAGCGAGTTAGATTTAAAGGGGATAGAATTTCAAAACATCATCGGGAAAGAGAAGTTCATATGGAAAAACCATATTAAACTCTCCCGTCAAGGGGCTTATCTATTCACTGATCAATTTTAAATTGATGAAAAGTTAAGACAAGCCTATCACCGCTTAGTGAAATGAAAATCAGCTTTTTTCTGATAAAAATCATAAAATCTTATAGCAATATTAGAATTATTATAGAGAATGTTTTACTGATATAATAGTATTACTATTGATATTTGAGATCAATTATACTATATATGGAAAATTTGCTATCATCTTTTCGTATCACTATTGCAGAATCAATTTATTTAAAAGATCCTGAAACCTCAAATTTAGGAAAGAAAATCATCGAAGAAAGCATCATTATGATAGATCATTTAGGCTTCGAGACCTTTACTTTTAAAAAGCTAGGAGAAAAAATAGGATCTATTTTACTTTTATGGAAGTGGTGATATCTATTTATCAAACAATAATCGGACAAAATGAATTGTTGTCTAATAAAAAACCCTCGTAAGAATATGCTCTACAAGGGTTTATGTGTGTAATTAAAAAATTACTTGTGATCGCGATAGGATTCGAACCTATGACCGTCTGCTTAGAAGGCAGATGCTC
>JBELLO010000067.1:0-7224 GCA_042096495.1 Candidatus Arcticimaribacter sp. | reverse complement strand
ATAAAATTCAGCAAGGTTTTCTAAACTATCTTTTGCATTAACGCGATAAGCATCAATGTCATTAAAATCTTTTAACAATCTAGCGCCCCATTGCATAAAGATGGTGAAATCATCTTGAGCTGCTTCTGGCAGATGCTTTTTATACACCCTATAAAGTGTAAAAAGCTGGTGGGTTTGATTGGCCTTTTTTAAAGGTGAAAAATGCTCGATAAAAGACTCTATACTAAAAACCTCTGGCGCGAATTGAGCGCTTTTGATCTCTTGTATAAGATAATGCTGCAAGAACACTCTTGCCCGTTTACTGGGTAATACAATGACTACTTCTTGTAGATCATTATGCTTGCGCAAAAGGCTTTGTATGGTTTGCTTTAAATAAGGCGTCACGGGAAACGATTTGAGAATTAAATTAAGAAAAAGACTTAACTCAATTGGAAATTAGGGATAAAAAAAATGCCTTGGGGAACCCAAGGCATTTTAAAAGGTAAACTAAATGAAGTTTTATTTCCCAACAGCGAACTGAACGCGTCTGTTGCTTTTTCTCCCTTTAGCAGTATTGTTGTCACCAATAGGTCTTTCTTCACCAAATGCTAGTGTAGAAACACGTGCAGCATCAGCACCAGCGGCGATTAAAGCAGCTTGAACAGCATCTGCGCGCTCTTGTGAAAGCTTTTGGTTATATCCTTTACTACCATCACTAGAAGCGTGACCTTCTACGATGAATGAATAAGTAGGATAACTCTCTAAAATCTCTTTGATTTTATTGATCACTGCAGCAGAATCATCTCCGACGATTTCAGAAGATTCAGCTTTAAAACGAATCATTGAACCTTCTTCGTTTAGTGTAGAGATCACATCTTGTGGTAACTCTGGACAACCGTTGTTTGCTGCGATACCCGCTAACTCTGGACAAGCATCATCTTTATCTGGAACGCCGTCACCGTCTGCATCTGGCCATGGGCATCCATTGTTTTCAGCTGGACCAGCTTCCTCAGGACAAGTATCGTCTTTATCGTTGATTCCATCAGCGTCTGTGTCTGGGCATCCACCCATTTCAACAGTACCAGGACGGTTAGGACAAGCATCTTCAATATCAGAAAGACCGTCTCCGTCTGTATCAGGACATCCATTCATTTCTTTAGAACCTGCACGTTTAGGACATGCATCTTCTTTATCTGTTATACCGTCACCGTCTGTATCAGGACATCCTTGAAATTCTTCAAGACCTGCAACTTCTGGACAAGCATCGTATTTATCATATACTCCGTCACCATCTGTGTCAACACCACCAAATTTGATGTTTAAACCTAATTGGTGTTGGAAATGAGATACACCTCCTAATTCGAAAGCGTCTCTGTAATTTACCTGGTAAGAAAAACCTAAGTTATCATTTGCCCAGTAAGCAAGACCAGCTCCTAAAGTGTATTGGAAAGATCCTTCATCATCAAGAAAAACATATCCTCCACCTACTTCAGTGTAAGGCTCCCATGTTGAACTCTTCTCAACAAGTGAATTTCTTAAAACAAGATCGAATGATTTATAGATCACACCATTGGTTACTTTTTCTCCACCAAAGTTTGATATCTTATTAAAGCTAAAACGACTGGCTAAAGAAAAACCTTCTGTAATGTTTCTGCTTAAACCAACTGTTGTGATTGCAGGAAGTGCATTCCAATTTTCAGTGGCATAGAACTTTTGGAAAAGTTTTCCGGTGTTTCCTACAGCCTGACTACCCGTTTTTCCAGTTGGATATGTATCGATGGCGTTTGTAGCAATAGTAACAACCCATGGGTTGTCTTCGTCTTGGGCAAATGCCAAGTTTGTGAATAACATTGCAGTAGCAATGATTAAACATCTACTTATAATTTTCATTTTTTACGCTATTAGTTTGAGCAAAAATAGTAGATATTGTCGAGGATTCAAAGTGATTTAGGGTCTAATCTTAAACTTTTACTTTAGGGAAGTGTCACTACCTCAAAGGAATGATCTCTCTCTAGATCTAAGTAAACTAAAAATACATTTACTTTTTTTTGGGTTATTTTTTTAATCCATTCTGCATAAGCTAAAACTTGAGTGGCGTGTTCTGGTTTCTGTTTACCTGTTTTATAGTCAATTACATAGGCATCTACTTCGCCTACACCCATCCTGTCTGGACGCAGAATTTGTTGTTGTGGAATCAAGATTGCCTTTTCATTAAAAACCTTATAATCCCTTGAATAAAAACGCTTTAAAGTTTCGTCTTGCATTACTTGCTCAAACAAAGAAGCGAGTTTTAGATGCTCTTCTTTGGTGATTTCACCTTGAAGATAAGCATCGTTCAAGATTCCTTCTGCTTCATCTTGATAATTGATTTTACCCCATAAATCATGCACGCGCAAGCCTAATATTCTTGCACTTTCTCTGGCTTCACTTTGGGACATTTGCAAAACAAGCTTTTGCTCATAGGGGTAAGCTGCTTGAATTTGACCTAAGCAATTTTTTTTAGGAGAGGCAATTTTATTTTCTTTAGCAGAAGAAGTAGAAGGACTTCCCCATTCATAAATCCTTTCTTCATCGCCTTGTTTTTGCGTTTGGGGAATAAGATCATTTAAAACCTTAACATAGCTTTCCTTTTCCTGGTTTTTCTCATTAGCATAGAGATAGAGTTCTTGACTTGCTCTGGTGGTAGCAACATAAAAAACATTCCATGCATCCATCTCCTCTTCTTGTTTCTTTTTATGGTAGGCTCTTTCGCCCTCTGGGCCATAGTTTAATAACCTTTTAGAATAACCCACCCATGCTAAGGGCAATTGTTCTCCAAAAATGGACTGGGTTGACAACCATACTTTTTCTTGATGATTAGCCTGTATTAAACTGTCTGCAAAAGGGAAAAATACAATAGGAAATTCTAATCCTTTGGCTTGATGAATGGTGAGGATTTTCACTCCTATACTATCTTCTGGAATGGAGAGTTTTTGTGCTTCTTTTTTCTTTTCCCAAAAGTTTAAAAAAGAGAATAAATCGGCTTTTTCTTTTTGACTAAAATCAAAAATTAAATCTAGAAAAGCCTGTACATAAGCGTTTTCAGTTGCTATTTGAGGGAATAAAAAACAAGCTTTCTCCATCACAGTGTTTAGATTGCGATGGTCAAAAAAACTAAAATTAAACGCAATCCCTTCTTCTTGCCATATTTTTTCTAAACCACGCGGAATTCTCTCAAAAAGAAATTGATGCAAATCTTCTGTTCTGTCTTTACTTGAATACAAAAAGGTTAAATGTTCTTTTTTACAAGCTAGATCCTCAGGGTTGAAATACAATTGTAGCAAAGAAGCCAAAAATCTTACTTGATCATTTTCTTCTAAGCGCAAGGAACTACTGGTAATTGTTGGGATTTTAGCAACAGATAAATCTTTTGCTATACGTTCTGCCTGTTTTTTCTTACGCACCAGCACGACCATGTCTGTAAGAGTAAATCCTTGTTTTTTACACTGGTTGATGTCGGCAATAATACGTTTTGTATAGGGGTTTTCTTCAAAAGGTTTTTCGTCTGGAAAAAAAGTTAATTTGACATATCCTTCTTTCTCTGAAAAAAACTCTTGCTGTGCATATTGACCAAACAAAGCTTCGTTCTCTTGGTATTCTAAATGCTGGGTCAAAGATTGATACAAAGTGTTATTAAAGGCAACTACACTTTTAGCACTTCGATAATTTGTTTTTAAAGCATTTACTTTTTTCTGAATTTGAAAAGGCGGCTTTTCATTAATCAAACTTATAAATTGATTGACATCTCCCCCTCGCCATCGATAGATGGATTGTTTAGGGTCACCGACTAATAAAAGACTCCCTGTGCGATCGTCCTCATTTAAACTTATCAAGGCTGTTTCTATAAGAGGAATTAAATTTTTCCATTGAAGAGAAGAGGTATCTTGAAACTCGTCTAAAAAATAATGACGATAATTTTCTCCTAATCGTTCATAGATATAGGGAGTGGGCTGCAATACAATTTCTTTCGCGATGCGATCGTTAAAGGTTGAAAGCAGCACCTTATTGGTTTCATTTTGGTAGGCCTCTAGTTCTTTTGACAAAGAGGTTAAGAGACTTAGTGGAATCCACTGTTTCCTGATATCCTTCGTTAATTGCCATTGATAAAACAAGCCCAATGCTTTTGTGAAATTTTCCACAATTCTAATGGATAAACCTTCTATGCAATCTTGTACCTGCGCAGGAACTTTTTTTGGGTAAAGCGGTTTTCCTTCCAGCATATTTTGATACAACTGCCCATTATCAAAACCCTTAAATTCTCCTTTTGATAGATTTAAAAAACGATTGTATAATGTCCCTCTACTAAAATGAGAAGCTTCTAAACCGTTGTCTTCAAACAAGCGTATCATTTCACTCCCGATACGTTCTAAATCAAGCACAAGGTCCCTTTGGTTTTGTTTTAAAAAGGCTTGTTGATTTTTTCTTTCAAGCGCAGTCAAAGCAGCTATTTTTTGAACCTGGATTCTATCGTTTTCATTCAGCAGTAATTCTGCTGCATTCATCAAGTTTTTTTTCAACTCCCAACTAGAAGTACCATCATCGTCCATTTTTTCAAAAGTGAACGCTAGCAATATCTCTGTAAGTTCTGGCTGCTTCCCTACCCGATCTAAAACGCGATCAACAATTTCTTCTAAAAAATCTGTGACATCTAAAGCAACATCAAAATTATAGGCTAAGCCTAAATCTTTGGCAAAAGTTCGAATGACCCTATGCGTAAAACTATCCAGTGTAATCACGTCAAAGGCAGCATAATCATGTAAGATTACTTTCAAACACCTTTCTGCTCTTTGCTTTAATTCTTGTGGACCAATGGAGAGTTCTTTTAACAATGCTTTCCCCATGGGATCATCTTCTAGTTGAAGATCAGAAAAAGCGAAATCGTGTAACTGTAATAAGATACGATACTTCATCTCAAAGACAGCCTTATTGGTAAACGTTAAGGCTAGCATACGATTAAAATATTCGTCAGAACGACCACTTAAAAGTCTCACGAGATACTTTTGAACCAATAAAAAGGTTTTCCCTGATCCCGCAGAGGCGTTATAAATCTGAAATGGTGCTGGAATGTCCTCTATCATGATGATGCATTAAATGTAATTAATCTTTAGATTTGTACAATTAATGATTTAAAAAAAAAGATATGGCTTTTGAATTACCACAACTTCCTTATGCACACGATGCACTTGAACCGCATATTGATGCGCGTACAATGGAAATCCATCACGGGAAACACCACAATGGATACACGAACAATCTAAATAATGCGATTGCAGGAACAGATTTAGAAGGAAAATCGATTGAGGACATTTTAACCGGACTCGATTTAAACAACGGCGCTGTTCGCAATAATGGTGGCGGATTTTACAACCACTCTCTCTTCTGGTCAACCATGGCTCCTAATGCAGGTGGAACACCTACTGGGGATTTAGCCGGAGCAATTGATGCTGCCTTTGGATCATTTGACGCGTTTAAAGACGCTTTTAGTAAAGCGGCAGCAACACGCTTTGGTTCTGGATGGGCATGGCTATGTGTACACAAAGGAGGAAAAGTAGAAGTTTGCTCAACTCCTAATCAAGATAATCCATTAATGCCAGGGGTTGCATGCGATGGAACGCCTATCTTAGGTTTAGATGTATGGGAGCACGCCTACTACTTAAACTATCAAAATAGACGTCCAGATTATATTAATGCATTTTTTAATGTAGTGAACTGGGAAGCTGTTAGTGCGCTATATGCTCAACATGCATAAAAGAACACAACCATAAATAAAGAGAGGGCTTAGTGCCCTCTTTTTTTTGCTTCAAACTGAAGCAAAATAAAAAAGGAGGAATAAATTCCTCCTTTTTTGCCCCAAATCTTACCATGAACTTAACCTACTTATGTTCTGGTGATGTAAAAGTGCAATTTCTGGTTCGTCTTATCTAAAAAAAATCGATAAACTGCATTTTTAACTGATTAACTGTTAATAGGCTCTTTCTGATTTTCCTTCATAAAAGTTCATGAACGCCCTGTTTACAACACGATTACCACCTGGAGTCGGATAATCGCCAGTAAAATACCAATCTCCTTTATTCTCAGGACAAGCTTGATGTAATCCTTCTACTGTTTGGTAGATGATTTTTACTTCACATGAAATTGATTCATGGGTTAACAGCGCCGCAATTTTAGCAGAAACTTCTTCTTGTATAAAAGGAGCGTATAAGGCCTTAACATGGTTAATTGCCTCTGAATCTCTATTCTTTATACTATCTTTACAGTTTTTATAGATTGTATCTAAGGTTGCGTCTAGCGTTCCTTTGTCCTTATGTAAATCGATCGCCGCTTGAAAGGCAACAAAATCTTCTAGCTTAGCCATATCAATTCCATAACAGTCTGGATATCGAATTTGTGGAGCACTAGAGACTACAATGATTTTTTTAGGAGAAAGACGATCAAGCATCGTCAATATACTTTGTTTCAATGTTGTCCCTCGAACAATACTATCATCGACTATGACTAAGTTATCTGAAGATTTCACAACACCATAGGTAATGTCATATACGTGTGCGACTAAGTCATCACGACTATTATCTGCCGTAATAAAGGTTCTTAGCTTTGCGTCTTTGATCGCAATCTTTTCAATGCGGGGACTTAAATTGAGTAAATCTTTAAGCTTCGCTTTGTCCAGAACATCACGATCAAGTTCTTGACTTATTTGTGTCTGTAAATGCTTTTGCGCAGCACCTACTAAACCATAAAAAGAGGTTTCTGCCGTATTGGGAATATAAGAAAAAACAGTGTTTTTAAGATCGTGCGAAATACTGTCTAATACTTGTGGGAATAGACGTTCCCCTAAATTTTTTCGCTCTGTATAGATGGCAGCATCACTTCCTCTTGAGAAATAAATACGCTCAAAAGAACAGGCTTTTTTCTCGAGGGGTTCTAAAACAGGGTCAATGGACACCTTCCCTGATTTTTTAATAATAATTGCATTTCCTGGCGTGAGTTCTTTAATGGTCTCTAGTGGAACATTAAAAACAGTTTGAATAACAGGACGCTCTGATGCGACCACAACCATTTCATCATTTTCACAATAATAGGCTGGTCTAATCCCTGCTGGATCTCTTAAGACAAAAGCATCTCCATGGCCTATCATACCAGCCATGGCATACCCGCCATCCCAGTTTTTTGCAGCTTTCCTTAAAATTTTGGCAATGTTTAAACGCT
>JBELLO010000066.1:0-7528 GCA_042096495.1 Candidatus Arcticimaribacter sp. | reverse complement strand
ATCAAACCTTAAAGAAACTCAACAACCTCCCTCCTAGCATTGAACCCACGGCAACCGGGCACATTATTGAGCAAATAGAAATCATTAAAGGGATTATCAAGGCAGGTTATGCCTATGAGGTGAATGAATCTGTTTATTTTGATGTTTTAAAATTCAATGAGGATAATCATTACGGAAAGTTAAGTGGGCGTAATATTGAGGACCTAATCCACAACACCCGCAGCCTTGATGGTCAAAGTGATAAAAAGAATCCTCAAGACTTTGCGCTTTGGAAAAAAGCTGAACCACAACACATCATGCGCTGGCCCTCACCATGGGGAGATGGTTTCCCAGGATGGCACCTCGAATGTACAGCCATGAGCACAAAATACCTAGGGGAGCAATTTGATATCCACGGGGGCGGAATGGACTTAAAGTTTCCGCATCACGAATGTGAAATTGCACAAGCAGAAGCAATCAACAAAACTTCTCCTGTCAATTACTGGTTACACGCCAATATGCTTACCCTCAACGGAAAGAAAATGGCAAAATCAACCGGAAACAACATCTTACCAGATGAAATGTTTAGCGGAGATAATGACATTTTTTCTAAGCCATTTTCACCAGCAGTAGCGCGTTTTTTCTTACTTCAAGCGCATTACCGCAGCATTGTTGATTTGAGCGAAGATGCTTTACTTGCTTCTGAAAAAGGCTTTCAGCGCTTGACAGAAGGGATCAACTTATTAGACAAAATAGAAGCAGATCAACAGACCAAAGGATTCGATCTAAACGCCTGGGTAGAAAAATGCTACCAAGCCATGAACGACGATTTTAATAGTCCGTTGTTAATTGCGCAATTGTTTGATGCCGTGAAATTTATCAATTCGATCAAAAATGGTGCTGCTACAATTTCTATTGAAGATCTAGTTGCGTTAAAAGAAAAAATGAAGGCCTTTACAGAAGATGTTTTGGGCTTAAGCTTTGGCAATGATCAATCTGATGATAAAGTCAATACCGCACTTGAAGGCACTGTAAACCTCTTGATCGAAATGCGCAAGAAAGCTAGAGACAATAAAGACTTTGCGACATCTGATGCGATTAGAGATCAACTTTTAGCCTTAGGCATTCAACTAAAAGACGGGAAAGAAGGGACAAGCTTTAGTTTATAAGGTTATGAGAAATCCCATAAAAGCTTTATTTATCCTATTTATTAAAGGGTATCAATGGCTTATATCTCCGCTTCTTCCTCCCAGTTGTCGCTTTACTCCTAGCTGTTCGCACTATGGAATTGAAGCCTTGCAAAAGCACGGTCTTTTTCGAGGAAGTTACTTAACCATTCACCGTATTTTGCGTTGTCATCCCTGGTCAAAGGGCGGACACGATCCTGTTCCCTAGTCAATGAAATTTCATTTTTTTTCGGTACTTTTATACAAAACCAAACTGCATGTACTTACTTAAAATTCTCTGGGAACCCAGTGCGACCTTATTCAAAATTGGAAGTTTCGGGATTCATTATTACAGCTTGATGTTTGTGATTGCCTTTAGCTTAGGCTTTAACATCATGAAAAAAATGTATCAAAAAGAGAAGGTTTCTATCGAAAGCCTTGAGAGCATGCTTTTTTATATTGTTATTGCCACACTTCTAGGAGCGCGTTTAGGTCATGTATTTTTCTATGATTGGGCCTATTATCAAGATCACTTGATGGAAATATTATTACCGATTGCCAGTAAACCAGGAGGCGGTTTTGCCTTTGTAGGCTTTAGAGGATTAGCCAGTCATGGGGCGGCAATTGGGATTTTATTAGGGATCATTCTCTATCAACGCAACTACCCCTATAAGCCACTCGCATGGATATTAGATCGATTGATTATCCCAACCACCTTAGGCGGAGCCTTTGTGCGTATTGGGAACTTTTTCAATTCAGAAATTGTTGGAAACTTCACTGGAAATAATTTCGGGGTTGTATTTGTCAATCGAGGGGAATCACTGCCACGTCATCCCGCACAACTCTATGAAGCAATACTTTATTTTGCCCTCTTTTTCTTTTTGCGTTATTTATACCGCAAAGGTTTGAATCAGAAGGATGGATTCTTGGTTGGGGTATTTATGACAGCACTCTTTAGCATTCGATTTTTAGTCGAATATGTAAAAGCAAGTCAAGGTGGATTTGAAACCTTTTTACCTGCATTATCAACTGGACAGTGGTTAAGCCTGCCCTTGATTCTCGCTGGAATATTTGTGATGTATCGCACAAGAACTGTAAACCCTTAACATGTCCCTTAGCTTAGAACAATGGCAGTATCCTATAGGACGCTACCTACCCAAACAAGTTTTCTTAGCAGAAGAACTCAACGCATCAATTGCCGTTTTAAAAGCTTTTCCAACCGATTTAAAAGCGGTTTTATCTCAATGTAGTAATGAGGATTTAAATCAGCCCTATCGCCCAGGAGGATGGACCATCAAACAACTGGTACATCATCTTGCAGACTCTCATATGCATTCTTATATGCGATGTAAATACGCCTTTTTAGAAGACACTCCTACCATTAAAGGATATCAAGAACAAGACTGGGCAGAAAAAAGTCCTGATGCGCTCCATTTAGATGTGGAGGCGAGTGTGAAAATACTGGAAGGTGTACATGAGCGCTGGACCTATTTTTTTGAGCAGCTTTCAGCAAAAGACTTCGAACGAGAATACGCACATCCAGAACGTCCTGAAAACTTTCCATTAAAAGAGGTCGCTTATTTTTATGCCTGGCATGCACAACATCACCTCAACCATATCAAACAATACCTTCAATACAAGGCATAAAAAAATCCCGGATGATCCGGGATTCTTTTTTATTATTAAAGTAAAAACTGTGCTTTACTCTTCTTTTTTGTTTTGTGTGTCGAACATCACCGGTGTTGCAATAAATACCGAAGAATAAGTTCCTACTAGCACCCCTACAATCAAGGCAAACATAAAGCCACGAATAGATTCCCCACCGAAGATAAAGATCGCTAACAACACTAATAAAGTGGTTAAGGAGGTATTTAATGTTCTACTTAAGGTAGAATTTAAAGCGCTATTTACCGTTTCATTTAGCTTTGATTTAGGATGATCTGTTGTGAACTCACGAATACGGTCAAACACAACCACGGTATCATTCAACGAATATCCAATTACGGTTAATATGGCAGCGATAAATGCTTGATTGATTTCCATATTAAAAGGCATGATGTTGTAAGTCAATGAAAAGATCCCTAATACGATTAAAACATCGTGGAATACCGCTACGACTGCTCCTAGGGAGAATTGCCATCTACGGAAACGCAAGAGAATGTATAAGAACACTACGATAAGTGATCCCACAACAGCTAAATAAGAATTCTTTTTGATATCATCTGCAATGGTTGGCCCTACTTTGATAGAAGACATAATTCCTACCGTTTTATCTTCTGCACCATTGACAAATTCGTCATAAGTATAGCCATCTGGTAAAAAGCCTTGTAAGGAAGCGTATAATTTGTTGTAAATCTCTTGATCGATTTCAGAACCTTCTTCGTCGATTTTATACTTCGTTGTAATCTTTAACTGATTATCATCACCAAAGGTTTTCACCTCTGCACTACCAAAGGTTTCAACTAAACTAGTTTCTACCTCTGAAGGGTTCATGATTTGATCAAAGCGAACGGTATAAGAACGTCCTCCTACAAAATCAACTCCTTGATTAAGCCCATTAAAATTAAGAGAGACTAAGCTCACAAGAACCAATACGCCAGAAATAGCATAAGCTACTTTGCGTTTTGATAAGAAAGCAAAAGAAATATTTGATAAAATATTTTCAGTAGCTTTTGTTGAGAAGCTTACTTTTTTACCGCTAAATAAGCGACTGTCTACAAATAAACGCGTAATGAAGATAGCAGTGAATAAAGAAGTTCCAATACCGATTAATAAGGTCGTTGCAAATCCTTTGATTGGTCCTGTACCAAATACGAATAAAATTAAAGCGGTTAAACCTGTCGTAATGTTCGCATCTAAAATAGAAGATAAGGCGTTGTTAAATCCATCTGCAACAGATTTTTGAGCTCCTTTCCCTTTGCGTAATTCCTCACGAATACGCTCAAAGATAAGTACGTTTGCATCTACTGATATACCAATGGTTAAAACAATCCCGGCAATACCTGGTAAGGTTAATACTGCGCCTAGACCTGCTAGGATACCAAAGATTAACAAGATATTTAATGCCAAAGCGATATCAGCATAAATCCCTGAAGAACCATAATAGAAAATCATCCATACTAGAACGATTAACAAGGCAATCAAGAAAGAATACATTCCACTTTGAATAGCTTCTTTCCCTAGAGAAGGTCCTACTATTTCTGATTGAATAATTTCTGCAGAAGCGGGTAATTTACCTGCGCGTAAAACGTTTGCAAGGTCAATTGCTTCATTTAAGGTAAAGGAACCTGTAATTTCTGAACGCCCTCCAGCAATTGCACCGTTGTTTACTCCTGGTGCAGAATACACTACATCGTCTAACACGATGGCGATATTACTTCCTTCTTTAAAGGCTTTTCCAGTCATGTTTTCCCAAATGCGCGCCCCTTTTGAATCCATTTGCATAGAAACTGCAGGTTGTCCTAACTGGCTATAGGTTTGAACCGCATCAACGATTACACCACCACTAAGCTGTGCGGTAGCATCGCGATTTGATTTAATTAAATAAAGATCTACGATATCTGCATTAGGAGAAGGCTTCCCCCAGGCAAAATTAACATAGCGGAAATTCTTTGGCAATAATTTTCTCACCTCTGGAAGATCGAGATAACCCATTACCTTATCCATATCCTTTTTAGCAAATTGCGCTAAAACGGGTCCACCCTGATAGCTATATCCGCGTACTAAATCCAAGAGGGGATTTCCAGCAGCAGGTGTAATTGAATCTTGCGCTTCAACATCTGCTAATAAATCATCAATGGCAGAACTATCGTCTGCTGTTTCTTCTTTATCCGCTTGAGCTGTTTCTAGGGTTTTGAGTAGTTCATTCGCTTCTGATAAGAAAGTGAAGAATTGATCGTTTTTGAAGGTTTCCCAAAACTCTAACTGAGCTGTACTTTGCAGAAGATTCTTAACACGCTCAACATCTTTTGCTCCTGGAAGTTCAACTAAGATTCTTCCAGAAGTTCCTAAACGCTGGATGTTGGGTTGTGTTACCCCAAATTTATCAATACGCTTGCGCAATACTTCAAAAGCAGAAATGATCGATTCATCGATTTTACGACGAATAATTGGACGAACTTGTTCGTCTCCCATTTCAAAATTGATTTGATCGCTCAAATTGCGATTCGCAAAAATATCTGGATCAGCTAGATTTGCTGTTCCTTTGATACTTTCAAATGCAGCAAAGAAAGACTCTACATAAGGATCATCTGTGTTTTTTTGTAATACATCTGCCTCATCTAGGGCTTTATTAAAAACTGGATTTTTAGTGTAATCGGCTAACCCTTTAAGGATATCGCGAACAGAAATCTGAAGGATCACATTGATTCCTCCCTTAAGATCTAATCCTTTGTTGAGTTCTTTTCCTTTTGCATCATTATAAGAGGTAAAACCATAAAGGGATTGACCACCAATAGAATCAAGGTATTGTGCTTCTACGATTTCGCGAAGTGCAATAAAATCTTCTTGATCTGCTGCGATAGTATTTTCGGCATAAGCGGCTGCTTTTGCTTCTTGATTACTTGCGATAAAGGTGAAAGAAAGTTGGTATATACTTACGATCCCAAAAAGGAAAGCGAAAAGTTTTATAAGTCCATTATTTTGCATGCTAATAATTTTAAGCGTGTTAAAGGCTCGCAAATATAAAGTTTACCTAAGCATTTAGCAACTTTAGTTTGCGATTTCACTTCTGTATAGAAGTAGGAATAAGGTTTTTAGTTTAAAATACTCCCTAAAGCATCATTCATGGTGCGAACTGCTTGTGCGCTTTGATCAAACTTAGCTTGTTCTGCTTCGTTTAATTTCACGTCAACAATGGCTTCAACCCCATCTTTTCCAATGATACAAGGTACACCAATACAAATATCGCTATGACCATATTCCCCCTCTAAGTAAACAGAACAAGGAATCATGCGCTTTTGATCGTTGATGATGCTATCTACCAAATAAGCTACAGAAGCTCCTGGTGCATACCAAGCAGAGGTTCCTAAAAGTTTAGTCAAAGTAGCTCCTCCTACCATAGTAGCGGCTGCAACTTCATCCATTTGCTCTTGAGAAAGGTGTTGACTCACAGGAGTTCCATTATAACTTGCCAAACGGGTTAAAGGAATCATGGTTGTGTCTCCGTGACCACCGATGACCATCCCTTGAATATCATTTGCTGGCTTGTCTAATGCTTTAGATAAGTATGTTTTAAAACGAGAGCTATCTAATGCACCTCCCATTCCGATGATACGGTTTTTAGGTAATCCAGTCGCTTTTAAGGCTAAATAGGTCATCGTATCCATAGGATTTGATACAACAACGATAATGGCTTCTGGTGAGTTTGCTAATACATTTTCTGCAACAGATTGTACAATCCCAGCGTTAATTCCGATTAATTCTTCACGGGTCATTCCAGGTTTACGTGGAATCCCAGAGGTAATCACCACAACATCACTGCCAGCAGTAGCGCTGTAATCATTTGTTACTCCTGTGATACGGGTATTAAATCCTAAGGTAGTGGCAGTTTGCGTTAAGTCTAATGCTTTTCCTTCGGCGAAGCCTTCTTTGATATCTAATAATACTACTTCACTAGCGATTCTCTTAATAGCGATGTATTCTGCACATGAGGCGCCTACATTACCTGCCCCAACAACGGTTACTTTCATTTTATTTTGTTTAATTATTTGATTAGCAGTGCAAATTTAAGCATCAATGTTGGCATAAACTGCATTGCGTTCGATAAATTCTCTACGTGGTGGTACCTCGTCTCCCATTAACATGGAGAAGATGCGATCTGCTTCGCTACCACTATCGATGGTTACTTGACGCAGGGTTCTAAATTCTGGGTTCATGGTCGTGTCCCACAATTGTTCTGCGTTCATTTCCCCAAGTCCTTTATAACGCTGAATACTAGCACCTTGCCCATATTGTTGCATTAACTGGTCGCGTTGATCGTCGTTCCAGGCGTATTCTTTTTTAGCCCCTTTCTTGACTAAATATAGCGGAGGGGTTGCGATATAAACATAACCTGACTCTACCAACTCGCGCATATAACGGAAGAAGAAGGTTAAAATCAAGGTGGAGATGTGACTTCCATCGACATCTGCATCACACATAATCACCACTTTATGATAGCGTAATTTTTCTAAGTTTAAGGCTTTGCTGTCTTCTTCTGTTCCTATGGTTACCCCAAGGGCTGTATAGATATTGCGAATTTCTTCGTTTTCAAAGACCTTGTGTTGCATGGCTTTTTCCACATTGAGGATTTTCCCTCTCAATGGAAGAATGGCTTGGAAATTACGATCACGTCCTTGTTTTGCCGTTCCCCCTGCCGAGTCTCCCTCGACAAGAAAGACCTC
>JBELLO010000065.1:0-7548 GCA_042096495.1 Candidatus Arcticimaribacter sp. | reverse complement strand
TCAACCATTACCGTTGAATCTGTTGATAAGGCGACAGATAAAGTGACCATCGCAGATGCAGAAGTAGTTGTTTCTGGAGGTCGTGGATTAAAAGGTCCAGAAAACTGGCATTTAATCGAGGATTTAGCAGATACACTAGGGGCAGCAACAGCATGTTCTAAGCCTGTATCAGATATGGGATGGCGCCCACACAGCGAACACGTGGGACAAACAGGAAAGCCAGTAGCCTCTAATCTATATATCGCCATTGGTGTTTCTGGAGCGATCCAGCACTTGGCAGGAATCAATTCTTCAAAAGTAAAGGTGGTGATCAATAGCGATCCAGAAGCACCTTTCTTTAAAGCAGCAGACTATGGTATTGTAGGCGATGCTTTTGAGGTTGTTCCACAGTTAATTGAAAAGCTTAAAGCCTTTAAAGCTCAAGCTTAAGATTATTTGATATCCAAAAAAAGGCGATGTTTATCATCGCCTTTTTTTATGCCATAATATCCCGTATTTTAGTGAGATGAACCCTGGGATTACGCAATACCATTTTGGCACCCTCAAAGCGCAAAAAGACGTGAATGCCTATGTTTTAAAAAACGGCAACGGCCTCGAAGTTGAGGTACTCAATTATGGGGGCATTATTCGCCGGTTATCACTCCCAGATCGAGCAGGACAATGGGAGAATTGTGTTTTAGGTTTTGACCAAATAAGCGATTATGAAGAAAGAAGCCCCTATTTTGGGGCGATTGTTGGCCGATTTGGCAATCGTATTGCCCATGGAAAGTTTGTTCTTGATGGGATAGAATATAGCCTAGCGCAAAATCATGGTGCACACCATTTGCACGGGGGAGAAAAAGGCTTTGATAAAGCCATTTGGCAAGTTCAAGAAGACATTACAACAGAAGGGGTAGGTTTAATTTTAACCCACATTAGCTCCCATATGGAAGAAGGTTATCCGGGAAGATTAACAACCCAAATCATTTATCGCCTTACAGAAGAAAACACTTTAAAAGTAGAGTATAGCGCACAGACAGATCGCCCCACGGTATTAAATTTAACCCAACACAGTTATTTCAACCTTTCTGGTGATCCACAGCAAGCCTGTTTAGATCATCACTTACAAATACAAGCCGACCACTTTTTAGCAGTTGATCAAAACATGATTCCTACTGGAGAAAAAATTGCCGTACAAAACACGCCTTTTGATTTTACAACCGCTAAAAATATTGGCGAAGCCATAACAAAACCCCATGAGCAGCTAAGCATCGGCAATGGCTTTGATCATTGTTATTGTTTTGATGCAGCAGGAGACGATTTCAAAAAAGCAGCCATACTTTTTCATCCGCAGAGTGGAAGAAAAATGGAAGTATACACCAGCTCTCCAGGGATGCAATTGTATACTGCGAATCATTTAGACGCCCCTTTTGTGGCAAATGGAGCAGTTTGTTTAGAAACGCAGGGCTATCCAGATAGCCCAAATCAAACGCACTTTCCCTCAACGATTTTAAGACCAGAAGAAACCTTTAAATCTTCCACCCACTTTCACTTTTCCATTGATAAAAACAAATAATATGAAACAACCACTTGTCTCTCCTTTAGATCGAAACGCAACCCCACAAGCCGAAGAAATGGCACAATTTTATGAAGAAACTTTAGGGTTTACTCCTAACAGCTTATTCACGATGATGCATCGTCCTCGCATCGCCAAAGCTTTTTTAGAAATGAATCAAGCGGTGATGGAAAACAAAGGAAGGGTGAGCAGTGCTTTAAAAAGAGAAATTGCCTACCTCTCTAGTATGACCACTGGTTGTCGTTATTGCGAGGCACATGCTATTCGCGCAGCAGAACGTTATGGTACTTCAGCAGATCGCATGCATCATATCTGGGAGTATAAAACCTATGCTGCTTTTACAGCAGGGGAGCGGGCGGCTTTTGACCTTGCTATTGCGGCTTCTCAAGTGCCTAATGCGGTTAACGACACGATTGCAGAAAATGCACGACTATATTGGGAAGAAGGAGAAATTGTAGAGATTATGGGTGTGGTGGCCCTCTTTGGTTACCTCAATCGATGGAACGATAGTATGGGAACCCAGCTTGAAGGACCAGCTGCAGATTCTGCCCAGACTATTTTAGCCCACAAAGGGTGGAAGATAGGGAAACACGAATATTAAGTTAGTCCCCTGCCCAGGGGCTACCAAATAATCCCACTCCTAACTCTGCCCATATAAGTAAGAGTAATAAGAATAAGAGCAGTAAAACAATCCGCTTTTTAGTGAAATAGGTTTTCATTAAGTGACTTTAATTCAAGATAGTACAAATCAGAAAACCCTCCTCAAAAGGGAGGGTTTTTGTTGGTTAAAGCTTAATCAACACTTATAAAAACGTGCAATCCTGTTATTGCAAAGGGTTTATTGAGAGATATATCCTTCTTCTGCACTTCTTCTAACGGCATAAATGGCGTCCCCAGTATGGGATATTTTCCAGGCTGCGGTCATCATATTGGGATCCATCTTTGCAAAGTAAGTTTGTGCCTCGACCATCATATCGTCTAACACATCCCAGTTGTTTGCAAAAGCTAAAATTTTATAGTCAAACTTATCTCCAGTGTGATGCTGTAAGGCAATAACCTCTGTACAGTATTGGCTCTTTTTAAAGCCGTCATAGAAATAGAAAAACTGTTTTTCTGCTTCTATTACAGAAGCCATAGGGCTAGGTTCAAAATGCAGTTCATAAACAAAACGACTTTCTTCTTTTTGTGCATAACTGATAAAAAAGCATAGGGAAAAGACTAGAAAAATGATTTTTTTCTTCATTGTAAATTGATTTATGGTTAATAATCAACAATATAAGAAAAATTTAGCTGCCCTAAATGCCGCTGTTAAAACCTAAAGCGTTCTTGTCTTTTTCTTTTCCTTAGTGGGAATTAGATGTTTAAGATCACTGGAATTTTTCTCAAGTCTATTTATATTACACTACTAAATTATTAGACTATGATTGATTTATTTTTTGAAGGAGGCCTCTTATTTATGAGCCTTTTAACCGTCTTATTTGCCGCTGTAGTTTATGCTGCATTTCAACATAGAAAGTCCCTTAAGCTTTTAGGACTTCTCGCTTTAAGCCTGGGTATTTTAGGGCAATTACTGGGGCTTTTTCAAATGTATGAGGGGATTGTTTCTATGGGGGGTGAAATAAGCCAAACTATGCTTGCAGGTGGGTTAAGGGTAAGTTCTATCACCAGCATTTATGGTCTATTGATCTATAGTATTTCGTTAGTTATTCGCTTGGTTTTTTCGTTTTTAGACTAAGTCAATCCCATTTTTTAAAGGCTTTCTGCAAAATCTTTAATGTGATTTTGTACTTGTTGATGGATCTCTGGCAGCTGAGTAGGAAATAGCCCTTCAGCGGCGTGTACAGTGCCCTTTAAAGTAACAAGATCACTAGCTACTTTTGCTATGTTTAATTTTTCGTGATAGGCGATCCCTTCATCTCTTAATGGGTCGAGTTCATTTACATAAACAACATGTGGCGGTAAGCCCCTTAAATCCTCTTGATTTGCATAATAAGGCCATGCCAAAGGATTATCACTACTAGCTCCATCATACATGCTCGCCATGATATTCATCGCTTCAACATTGATGACATATTTATCATTTTCTAGCAAAGAAGGGAGATTGCTTTTTTCGGGTTCAGCATATTGATTTGAAATATATGGGCATTGAGCAAAAACCCCGTCGATTAAATGAAGAGCGTTTTCTTTTTTAGCTTTTAAAGTTGTTGCAAGACTAAGGTTTCCTCCTCCAGATTCTCCAGAGACGATTACTTTAGAGATTCCTAAGGTTTCTTTTTGATCGTTTACCCATTTTAATGCGGCATAACAATCGTTAAGACCAGCGGGAAAAGGATGATTTCCTTGCACTCCACCAATATTTCTAAACTCAACCCCAATCACAATGAGTCCTTTTGCAGCGAGGTTTTGTCTCCAGTGAATATAGTTAGGGTCTGCTGCAGCTAAGAGCGCCATTCCCCCACCGTGTAAGTGAAGTATAGCGGGAAGCGGTTGAGCGGTTCCCTTTGGGCGACTGATGTAAAGGGAGATATCATTCCCATCTTCTCCTTGAATCAACTGGGTTATTTCGACCACATTTTCTGGCAGTGCCAAAGGACCAAACACCACTGTTGAAAGGGCTTGGTACAAGGGTTCTGCTGCAGTAATAAAGCCCAATTTCACTTCATGAGCATCCTGAATACTAACCGGTGGACCAGGTGCTTTTCCATCCAATTTATATTGTTTTAAAGCTGCTGCAAGTGCTGGATTTAAACGGGGGTCGTCTTTTAAAATCATCGAAAAATATTGTCTCTTTTGTGGGCTAAACAAGATACAAAACCAGCTTTGAAAATAGTAGTATTGATTTAAAAAAGAAAACCCCTTGATTGAAAGGGGTTTTGTATGATAAAGATGGAGTGCTTCTATTGCTTCATGGCAAAACTTATGATTTCCATCACCGCACGGGTATTGAACCCATCTGGATTTATTTCGTTCATTTTTGTTTGGTCTAAAATGGATTGATCAATGCTACCGCCATAAGAAAGATGGTTCATGGCATCAGAGAGTTTATCAAATCCATCCCAGGTTAAGACAGTAGAATAGCCCTTAGCATGAGGATCAATTTTACTGGCCATTCCCCAAAATTTCATTCCTGTCATTGCTTTATTTTTTTCAAAATAGGGTTTCCACAAAGAAGAATTTTCTTTGATAAAACCATCGAGATCTTTTGGCGAAGCATAGTTAAAAATAACATATTTACCAGCACCTGGGATTCTATCTTCGGTTTTCCAAAATTGATGAATTACTGCTTTAGAGATATTCATGGTCGCCTTTGATTGATCTCCTTTTGACCACCAAGTTGATGGGGTGTCAAAGGCTTTTTCTGGTGATGTAAAGCCAGTAATAAAGACGTGGGTAGGTTCTGTTTCTTCTAGCCCAATGGTATTGACCCTGCGCAACAATACCCAGTATTCAATCTCCCCTGCGTCTACTGCTTTCTGGGCGATTTTTTGCCAATATTCTGACTCGAGGTTTTCGAATTCTGCAACATTTTCTGCTTTTACATGGCGATAATGTGCGTTAAATACTTCTTGTGCTGAAACAAAGGTAGCAGCGAATAATAAACTAAAAAGAACTAGTTTTTTCATTTTAAATTGATTTATGGTTATCCCTAAATATAAAAAATGATTTTGAAACTGGTATTAATTGTGTTTTAAAAGTTAAATAAGTTTTGTTTAATCGTAGTGAAAAAAAGACTCTATAGGCTGTTGAAACAGTTTGGCCATTTTAAAGGCAGTAGGTAAACTGGGATCAAATTTTTCTTTTTCAATGGCATTGATCGTTTGGCGTGAAACGCCTATAAATTCTGCTAATTGTTCTTGGGTTAGGCCTTTTTCTTTTCGCAATAGTCGTACTTTATTCTTCATAAATACTTCTTCCTATTGATCAATAAGCTAATGAAATAGGTGAGTCCAATAAACATCACTAAGATCCCTATTTCAGCATCGCTGTGGATCAAATTAGTTTGGTCTACAAGGGAGTAACTCAAGCCTACTACAACGGTTGCCCCCAGGGTGAGTCCCATAGCTTCGGCGTGGATTTTTTGTTCAAGCTCGTCATAATGACGAAACAGTTTTACATTGGCGATAACCATTAAGCCTCCATTGATAAGATTAACTAGAATGGCGATAAGGGTTAAGTTTTTATTTTCTTCCCATATATAAATAGGGCCAAAGGTCGCAAGGGCCATGGTCGCGACCCAGGTCCATGTCCAGAGCGCTAATTGTAGGGTACGTTTTTTTCTTTCTGCTTTCATAATGTAAAGTTTACTTTACAAACGTAAGCAAAAATATTGACCTAGCGTGAAGCGATGATCGACTTAAAGTAAACTTTAGGCTCTATTCTGGACAGACAAACTGTCCAAAGCCATCGCAAAAACCTTGATTATTTGTGGTTTCTCCACAACTACACTCTTCCATAATTTTCTTTTTTTCAATAAGTTACAAATTTTTTTTGACTTTTGTTTCCGATTGAATTTTTTGAAAGAATTTGAGTAAAGTTTATGGGTGGGTGTAATTTTCTTTTTCCCAGTTCCATGCAGAACGTACGGCTTCATCAAGAGAGTGTTTAGGAAGCCAGTTTAAATGATTTTTAGCTTTCTCAATGCTGGCATAGGCAGCAATGATGTCCCCGGCTCTTCTAGGACCGAGCAAATAGGGTAACTCTATACCAGACACGCGTATAAAACTCTCGATAACTTCTAAGACAGAAGTCCCTTTTCCTGTTCCTAAATTAAATACATCAAAAGGAGTTTTTTGATTTCCTTCTTCGAGATGCTTTAATGCGGCCACATGTGCCTCTGCTAAATCTACAACGTGTATATAGTCTCTAATACAAGTGCCATCTGCTGTGGGGTAATCATTTCCATGAACTTTGAGTTGCGGAACCCTACCAATAGCAGCTTGTGTGATATAAGGAACCAGATTTTGCGGAATTCCTTTTGGGTTTTCTCCTATAAGATTACTGGCATGTGCACCGATTGGATTAAAATACCGCAAACTGATGGTTGTGAAATGATCATTACTGTTCGCGAAATCTTCTAATATTTCTTCTGCTATTTTTTTTGTGTTTCCATAAGGAGATTTAGCTTTTTTAATGGGGGTGTTTTCTGTAATTGGCAATTGATCAGATTGTCCGTAAATCGTACAAGAAGAACTAAAAACAAAATTCATTTTTGTCTTTATTTGTTCTAGTAAATTCATCAATACGATTAGGTTATTTTGATAGTATTTTAAGGGGTTTAGGACACTTTCTCCTACTGCCTTAGAGGCAGCGAAATGCAGTATACCGTTAAGCCTAGGGTAGTTTTTAAAAAGCTGTTTAACTGCTGCCGTTTGTTGAAGGTCTATCTCAATAAATTCTGGGCGTATTCCAGTAATTTTTTCTATTCCATCTAAAACCGTTAGACTGCTATTTGAAAGATCATCTGCAATAAGAATTTTATAGCCATTTTGAATTAAGGCGACTGCTGTATGTGATCCGATATATCCTAAACCTCCTGTGACTAATATCATTGTTGTAGTGAATTTTAATTGTTTAGTAGCAGCAACTTTAAGGGTTAAAAAGTTGTGTTACCTTTTTAATATATAGGACAAAGCGATCAATATAACCCCTGCAATCAATACTAAAATACTGTTGTCAATAAGAAATTCAATTACCGATAACACAATCCCAAGGGCTAGTATTTGAAATCCAAATAGTCTTAAAAAATCTTTATTCATAGTTCAAAAGTATAACAAAAACTCAATAAAGAGCTGATGTTGGCTATTGCTTGTGAAAATGTCTTTAAGAAGGACAAAGCGAATAATGAATAAAAGTTTAAAAAGGCAAGCCAATGAAAATAAGCCTTTATAAATGACAAAAGGGTAGCTGATAAGACCACCCTTTTAAGAGACAATTTTTGACTAAAATAAATAACGTAGTATTGATTTATAGTCGCCCATAAAACTACAATCGAT